>JBOHYC010000348.1:0-2528 GCA_050737755.1 Lysobacter sp. | reverse complement strand
CTTGACTTGCGGCAAGGCCGGCTCCATCTCTGCGGGGCACCATCGATGTGCTCCTTTCCCGTCCTGTTTCCGATCATGCCCCGACCCGCCGAACTCACCGAAGCGCAACTGGCCGACCTGGTCGACGCGTTCTATGACCGCGTCCAGCGCCATCCGACCCTCGGCCCGGTGTTCAACGCGGCGGTCGACGACTGGCCCGAGCACTACCCCGGACGGAAACAGGGCCGGCGCGGTCGATGCGCGCACGAAACCGCAATCGGCCCATGCGGACGCAACGACGAGAATGCCGCGCGCGCCCGCCACAGCACCTTCCGCGTTCGCGCGCCTACTTCGCCACCACGCGCACCATCTCCAGGCACTTGTTGCTGTAGCCCCACTCGTTGTCGTACCAGCTGACCAGCTTGACGAAGGTGTCGTCGAGCGCGATGCCGGCCTCGGCGTCGAAGATCGAGGTGCGCGCGTCGCCGCGGAAGTCGGTCGCGACCACCTTGTCCTCGGTGTAACCCAGGATGCCCTTCAGCGCGCCCTGCGACTGCGACTTCATCTCCGCGCAGATCTCGGCGTAGGTCGCCGGCTTCTCCAGCTCGACGGTCAGGTCGACCACCGACACGTCCGAAGTCGGCACGCGGAAACTCATACCGGTCAGCTTCTTGTTGAGCTCCGGGATCACCACGCCGACCGCCTTGGCCGCGCCGGTGCTCGACGGGATGATGTTCTCCAGGATGCCGCGGCCGCCGCGCCAGTCCTTGTTGGACGGGCCGTCGACGGTCTTCTGGGTCGCGGTGGCGGCGTGCACGGTGGTCATCAGGCCGCGCTTGATGCCCCACTTGTCGTTGAGCACCTTGGCCACCGGGGCCAGGCAGTTGGTGGTGCAGCTGGCGTTCGAGATGATCGCCTCGCCGGCGTACTTCTTGTCGTTGACGCCGTAGACGAACATCGGGGTGGCGTCCTTCGACGGCGCCGACAGGATCACCTTCTTCGCGCCGGCATCGAGGTGTTTCTGCGCGGTCTCGGCGGTCAGGAACAGGCCGGTCGACTCGATCACCACGTCGGCGCCGACCTCGTCCCACTTCAGGTTGGCCGGGTCGCGTTCCTGGGTCAGGCGAATCTTCTTGCCGTTGACGATGATGTTGTTGCCGTCGACCGAGACCTCACCGTCGAAGCGGCCGTGCACCGAGTCGTACTGCAGCATGTAGGCCAGGTAGTCCGGCTCCAGCAGGTCGTTGATGGCGACGATTTCGATGTCGTTGCCGAAATTCTGCACGGCCGAGCGCAACACATTGCGTCCGATGCGGCCGAAACCGTTGATACCAACCTTGATCGCCATTACGGGCTCCTGATGGGCGGAACTGGTGGGATGAAGCGGATAAATCGGGGTATTTTAGCCTGTTGCCTGCGCGAATGCCTCCGCGCCAGCCCCGCCTTGAGAACCCTCCACCATGCGCCGATCCCGCCCCGCCACCCTGCTCCCCGTCCTGATCGCCGCGCTGCTGTTGTTGCTGGCCGGGCCCGCCGGCGCCTGGGGACCGCAGGGCCATCGTCTGGTCGCGGCGCTGGCCTGGGCCGGGCTCACCCCGCAGGCGCGCGCGGAGGTCATGGTCCTGCTGGTCGGCGCGCCCGACCCCACCCTGCCCGGCATCGCCAACTGGGCCGACCAGTTGCGCGCCGATGATCCGGACCTGGGCAAACGCAGCGCGTCCTGGCATTACGTCAACATCGGCGAGGAAGGCTGCCAGTACGACGCGACGCGCGATTGCCCGGGCGGCAACTGCGTGGTTGGCGCGATCGACCGGCAGCTGGAAATTCTGGCCGACCATGAACAACCACTGGCGGCGCGGCGGCAGGCACTGAAGTTCGTCGTCCACTTCGTCGGCGACGTGCACCAGCCGATGCACTCCGGCTACGGCCACGACAAGGGTGGCAACACCGTGCAGGTGAACCTTGATGGCGACGGCAGCAACCTGCATCGGCTGTGGGACAGCGGCCTGCTGAACACCGCCAACTTCGACGACGACGCCTACCTGCGCCATCTGGAATCACTGCCACTGGCGACCGGACTCGACGCAGGTTCCGCCGACTGGGCCGAGGCATCCTGCGCGATCGCGGTGCGGCCGGGGCTGTACCCGCCACGCGCGAAGATCGACGACACCTACGTGCAGACCTGGCGGCCGGTGGCCGAGGCACAACTGCGACGCGGCGGTGCGCAGCTGGCCGCGCTGTTGAACGGGGCGCTGGGCGACTGACGCGGGCCGGCCGAGCGACGGACGTACTATTGGGCGACCGCAGCGGAGGCCCGACCATGGTTCCCGACGTCCAGCCGTTCTTCCATCGCGACAGCAACACCTGGACCTATGTCGTCGCTGAACCCGGCGGTCCGGCGGCGGCGATCATCGACCCGGTGCTGGACTTCGACGCCCGTGCCGGCCGGGTTTCGACGGCATCTGCCGAGGCGGTGCTGGACCACGTGCACGAGCATGGTCTCGATGTGCAGTGGATCCTCGAAACCCACGCCCACGCCGACCACCTCA
>JBOHYC010000347.1:0-1741 GCA_050737755.1 Lysobacter sp. | reverse complement strand
CCGGCCTGGGCACGATCGAGGTCGGGTTAAGGCTTCGCTACGAAGTGACCCGCCAGTTCGCGCCCTACATCGGCGTGGTCCACGAACGCGCCTTCGGCGACACCGCCGACTTCCGGCGCGCGGACGGTGAGGACATCGACGACACTCGTTTGGTGGCGGGGCTGCGTCTCTGGTTCTGACGACTCCGTTCAAGCTATTCCGGCAGCCACCCCACGACACCTACCACGGGATTCGACCGACATGAAAACCAGCACCCATCTTCTTGTTGCCGCACTCGTATTCGCCGTCTCGCCGCGCGCGATAGCGCAAGGGCATCCGGCGGGACACGACCATGCCGCACACGGCGCCCCGCAAGCGGCCGATGCCCCGGCGATCGCGGCTGCCCCTGCGGGACAGGCGCTTGCCAACGTCGTCGTCCACAAGAGCCCTTACTGCGGCTGCTGCGGACTCTGGGTCGAGCACATGCGCGCGGCCGGTTTCGCGGTCGAGGTACGCAACGTCGCCAATGTCACCCCGATCAAGCAGCGTGTCGGCGTGCCGCTGGCCAAGGGCTCGTGCCACACCGCGGAGGTCGACGGCTATTTTCTCGAGGGCCATGTGCCGGCCGGAGACGTCAAGCGGCTGCTGGCGGAGAAACCCGATGCCAGGGGCCTGGTCGTGCCGGGCATGCCGAAAGGTTCGCCCGGCATGGAAGTGCCCGATGGCAGCGTCGACGCCTACAGCGTGGAGCTGGTCGCGAACGACGGCTCCACCTCGATCTTCGCGCAGCACGGCGAGTAGCCGAGCTGGTGCAGCGCCCAAGGCCGACGGCCGACGGCCGACGCCGCGTTCGCCACGCGGGCGACTACATGAGGATGCAGTCGATGCCATCGAGCGCGATGTGGATCAGCAGTCCGATCCCGAACAGACGCGTGCGCCGCGGGATGGCTAGCACGCCGTAGGCGGCGATGGCCGGAGCGGTATGCAGCGGATGGAAACCGATGCTGCAGCGTCCCGGCGCATAGACCGGGTCGGCCAGCAAATGATCGACATCGATCGGCCAACCGGCCAACAGGATCAGCCACGCACGGAGCCGCCGCTTTGGATACCAGATGGCCGCGACGAGCCCCGGCACAAGCACGTGCAGCAACAGGTGGACGGCGGCGTGGGGCTGCAGCGAAGTCAGAGCGTCGGTCAGGGCTTGCACGTCGGGTCGAAGGAAATGTGGAAGCCGATATTTTCGCGGACTGCTACGGCCTGTCTCTGATGTATTTTACATAATATGCATTATGCGAAATTGTGCCTGGGGCGTGGCACAGGCGCTGCAACGCACTTGCCGCTTTCATCGGATAGACACATGAACCATCCCCCGTGCTGGCCTGACGGCCAACCCTGCCCGAACAACTGCGCCGCACAGCAGTACCGCCGAACCGTCTACAACGAAACGCCCCTATATGGGGCGTGGTTGGGCTGGCGGCTGACCGGCGTGCGGCTAGTGTCGCGCATCGGGACTGGATTGCGCCGCACTTACTCGATCGCTGGCTCTGGCGACACGGCCGCATGTTCGCGGATCAATAACCGCAGGCGTTGTTCACGTAGTTGGTCCACCGGTCGCGCTCATTGAGCGACATATTGCGCGTGACCTGGTACGCGCGATCGCGAGCGGCCCGAGCAGCGGCACACCGCTTACCAAGTCCGCTGGGGCTGGCCAGCACCGCAGCGGAGCCATGCACCCGCCGCTGACCTTGGGTCGCGTTACGCA
>JBOHYC010000346.1:0-7731 GCA_050737755.1 Lysobacter sp. | reverse complement strand
GCTCGACCTCCTTCAGCTCGTCATCGCCACCGAGGCTGAGGTCGAACTTGTTGCCGCCCGGCACCGAGTACAGGGTGAAACGGAACTTGACGTTGCCACCGCGGCCCTGCGGCGAGCTGCGCTCGATACCGCGCACCTGGTAGACGGTGTTGTTGTACTCGACCACGTTGCCTTTCTTGACGTCGAAAGCTTTCATGCGATTTCCGGATGTATTGGGTGAGGTCGTGACAAACCCCGGTTCCCCTGTAGGAGCGACGTAAGTCGCGACCGCACGGCGAACCCGGTTGCCCTGGTGATCGCGACTTACGTCGCTCCTGCATGGGGTGACGGTTTACTTCGGTGCGAGCCGCGTTGCGCCGTCGAGACGGATCGTCTCGCCGTTAAGGTAGGTATTGCCGAGGATGTAGGCGACCAGGTCGGCGAACTCCTCCGGCTGACCCAGCCGCGACGGGAACGGGATGGTCGCCGCCAGCGACTGCTGCACCGACTCCGGCATGCCATCGACCATCGGGGTCCAGAACACGCCCGGCGCGATCGTCATCACGCGGATACCGAAACGCGCCAGCTCGCGCGCCATCGGCAGGGTCATGCCGACCACGCCGCCCTTCGACGCCGAATACGCGGCTTGCCCGATCTGGCCCTCGTAGGCGGCGACCGACGCGGTGCTGACGATCACGCCGCGCTCGCCATCGACGCCGGCCTCGTTGTGCTGCATGACCTCGGCGGCGGCCTTGGCGACGTTGAAGCTGCCGACCAGGTTGACCATCACCGTGGACTGGAACTGCGACAACGGCATCGAGCCTTCGCGACCCAGCACGCGACCGGCGCCGAGAATGCCAGCGCAGTTGACCGCCACATTGAGCCCGCCGAGGAACTCGCGCGCCGCGGCGACGTTGGCCGCGACCAGCGCCTCGTCGGACACGTCGGTCTTGTAGAAGCGTGCGTTGCCATCGCCCAGTTCGGCGACCGCGGCGGCGCCCTTGTCGTCGTTGACATCGAACAGCGCGACCTTGCCGTCGTGCTTGACCAGGTGCCGCGCGACTGCGAGGCCGAGGCCGGAAACGCCGCCGGTGACGATGGCGCGGGTATCGGAAAGCTGCATGGGGGAGTCCTGCGGGCGGAAACCCGCGATTCTAAGCGACCGGCCCGGCCGGCGTGAGTCTGCCGCCGTCAATCGATTCCGCGTCGCAGCCTACGTGGCGCGGCCGCGGATCAACGCGGACGGCAGGTACCGGTGTTGCATCTCGACCGGAGTCAGCCCGGGCGCGAACAGGAACCCCTGGCCGATGCCGACCCCGAGCCCAAGCAGGAAGTCCCGTTGTGCCTCGCTTTCTATGCCCTCCGCGACCAGCCCCAACCCGAGACTGCGGGCGATCCCGGTGATCGCCTGGCAAACCGCGACGTCCGACGCGTTGTCCGGCACGCCCTGCACGAACAGCTGGCTCAGCTTGAGCCCGTGGATCGGCAACCGGCGCAGGTAATTGAGCGCGCTGTAGCCTTCGCCGAAGTCGTCGATCGACAGCACCACGCCGAGCTCACGCAACGCGGCAAACGTGCGCAGCGTGTCGGGCTCGTCCTCGATCAGCACCCGTTCGGTGAACTCCAGTTCCAGCGCGTTGCCGGGCAGGCCGGATTCGGCGAGCGCCGCGCGCACGTGTTCGGCAAGGTTCTCGCCAAGGAACTGGCGATAGGAGACGTTGACCGCGACACGTTCCAGCGGCAGCCCCTGATCGCGCCAGTTGCGCAACTGGCGGCAGGCTTCGGTCAGCACCCAGTCGCCGATCCCGACGATGTCGCCGGTGGTTTCGGCATGGCCGATGAACTGCCCCGGTGCCATGTCGCCCAGCGTCCGGTTGCGCCAACGCACCAGTGCCTCGGCGGCGACCAGCCGACCGCTGGCGAGGTCGACCTGGGGTTGGTAGACCAGATGCAGTTCCTCGTTGCTGACGGCGCGGCGCAGTTGCGTCTCCAACTGCAGCCGTGCGTTCTGTTGCGCCGCCAGTTCCGCGGTGAATACCTGCCAGCTGTTGCGGCCGCGGCGCTTGCTGTCGTACATCGCGACGTCGGCGCTCTGGATCAGTTGCTGCGAACGCGTGCTGTCGTCGGGCGCCTGGGCGATGCCGATGCTCGCGGTGATCGAGAATTCCTCGCCGTCCAGCCGGAAGCTGTCGCCGAAGATGTCGAGGATCGCGTCGGCCAACCGCGGCGCGCGGGCAGGATCGTCGCCCGTCGCGCATACCACCAGGAACTCGTCGCCACCGAAACGGCCGATCACGCCTTCAGTGCCGACCGCATGCTGGATCCGTCGCGACGCCGACGCCAGCAGGCGGTCGCCCGCTGCGTGGCCGAGCACGTCGTTGACGATCTTGAAACGGTCCAGGTCGATGTACAGCACTGCCAGCCGGGCCTGCGCGGGATCGGCGAGCCGCCGCTCGATCTCGAAACGCAACGCATCGCGATTCAATAGGCCGGTCAGCGGGTCGGTGCGGGCCTGGGTCCGCAGGGTTTCCTCGGCCTGCATGCGCTCGGTGACGTCCTGCAAGGTGCCGGTCAGGCGCGCATTGAGCGGACCACCGGCCTCGGCCTCGCCGATCACCCTCGCCCAGAACGGCTGCCCGTCGCCACGGATGCCGCGCAGCTCCAGCTCGATCGCATTGCCGGTAGCCATCGCGTGGTCCAGCGCCAGCCGGAAGCGCTCCCGGTCACTGTCGATGAAACAGTCCAGCAGCCCGTCGATGGTGTCCGGCGGACGCGTCCTGTCAATGATGCGGCGGGCCTCGGCGGTCAGGTAGATCTGGTCCTGGCCGGTGTCCCATTGCCATCCGCCGATGTGGGCCAGTGCCTGGGCACGTTCGAACATCGCGCTGTCGCGCTTGAGGTCGGTGATGTCGCTGAACATCGACAGCACCTGGTGCGCGCGGTCAGCGCCCGCGGCGAACTGCGGCACCGAACTCACCGACAACCAGGTCAACTGCCGCAACCGCTGGTTGAAGAAGCCGATCACCCGCGGACCAACCGGTTTGCCGGTGCGCAGGGCCTCGCCGGAGGGCAGCGCGTCCTCGCTGAGAATGCGGCCGTCCTCGCCGACCAGCAACCAGTGTCCATCCCGGATCAGGTCTTCAAGGCTCTGGCGCTGCGGCGAGTCCATCAGCCGCATCGCGGCGGCGTTGGCATAGATGGTGCGGCCGTCGGCATCGCGCACTACGACGCCCTTGTCGACCATTTCGGTCAACACCCGGAAACGCGCCTCGGCATCGATACGCGCGCTGAGGTCACGCGCGACCGCGACCAGGCTGCGCTGCCCGTCGTACTCCAGATTGGCCGAATGCACTTCGACCGGGAACCGGCTGCCGTCGGCGCGCATGTTGGTGACCTGGATCACGTAGCTCTCGCCGCGCGACAGGGCGTCGTGCACCGGCCCCATGTGGCCGGAGGGCAGGTCGGGATTCAGCACCTCGATCGGCCGGCCGACGATCTCCTCGCGTGGACGGTGGTAGGCGGCGATGCCGGCCTTGTTGAGGTCGAGCACGGTGCCGTCCCAGGCGATGATGCTGACCGGGTCGGGTACGGCATCGAACAGGGCCTGGTAACGCTGGCGTGCGGAGGCTTCGTCGCGAAGGGTTTGGCCCAGCGCGTCGCGCGCCTGTCGCAGCAGGACCGCCTGCTCCGGGGGCAGGGCGTCGTCGTCGCATGCCCGGTTGAGCGCCTCCAGCGTCGCCGCCGCATCCACCCCGTCGAGGGGCAGGGGCGGACGCTGTTCGGGCGGCTCGGCTTTCATCTACACGGCCAGCGCCTTGCCGACCTTGCTGCCGGTCTCGCGTCCCAGCAGCGCCGCGAGCCAGCGACCGGTATCGGCGAGGCGATCAAGGTCGATGCCGGTTTCGATGCCGAGACCGTGCAGCATGTAGACCACGTCCTCGCTCGCGACGTTGCCGCTGGCGCCCTTCGCGTACGGGCAACCGCCGACTCCGGAGACGGCCGAGTCGACCACCGCCACGCCTTCCTCCAGGCAGGCGAGGATGTTCGACAACGCCTGCCCGTAGGTGTCGTGGAAGTGCACCGCCAGCGCGGGCATGGGCACCTCGGCGGCGACCGCCTTCAGCATCGCGCGCGCCTTGCCGGGCGTGCCGACGCCGATGGTGTCGCCCAGTGAGATCTCGTAACAGCCCATTGCATGCAGTTCACGTGCAACCCGGACCACATCGGCCAGCGGCACCTCTCCCTGGTAAGGGCAGCCGAGCACGGTGGAGACGTAGCCGCGGACCCGTACGCCGTCGGCGTTCGCGCGCGCCAGCACCGGTGCAAAGCGGGCAAGCGACTCGTCGATCGATGCGTTGATGTTCGTGCGGTTGAACGCCTCCGAGGCGGCGGTGAATACCGCGATTTCCTCGACGCCGACCTCGCGCGCTCGCTCGTAGCCCTTCTCGTTGGGCACCAGCACGGGGTAATGCACGCCGGGCTTGCGCGCAATGCCGGCAAACACCTCGGCGGCGTCGGCCAGTTGCGGCACCCACTTGGGGCTGACGAAGCTGGTCGCCTCGATGCTCTGCAGACCGGTGGCCGAGAGCCGGTCGATCAGCGCGATCTTGTCGGCGGTGGCGATGAGAGTCTTCTCGTTCTGCAGCCCGTCGCGCGGGCCGACTTCGACGATGCGGACTTGGGGCGTCATGGCAGCTTGTCCAGTTGCAGGGCCGCCGCGTAGGGGCGGTACATCGCCTCGGCCTGGTCGTGATTGAGGACCGCGTCGGTGCATTCGATGGTCAGTGCGTAGCGGTCATTGATGACCGCCAGCAGCGGATCGCTGCCCGGCTCCTCCTGACTGGCGGGCACCGGGATGGCATAGGTGTCGCCATTGGCGAGCTGGCCGACCACGGGAAGGGTGGACGGACCGCCGCGCATGTTCAGCAGTATCGGTTCGTTGAGAATCCCTTCCCGGGACTTCACCAGCATTTCGACGTTGACCTTCGAGAAGTTCAGCATCAGGGACTTGCCATGGTCGAATGCGCCGACGGCGCCAACGGCTGCGGCACCGTCGGGTGTTTCAAAACGCGTGTCGGCGATCTCGATGGTGCAGTGGTCGCCATCGCCCGTCTCGGGGTCCTCCTGCCCATAGCGTGCACTCACCTCGGCGACGCCGCATTCCTTCCAAAGCAGGGGCCGGGAGCCGATCACCTCGACTGACGGCAGGGCGGCGGCGAATGGAATCCGGTCGCAGGCGTCGCCGATGTCCGCCTCCACTTCGGGTGTGGCGGCGGGATTGCAGGCCGCCAGCATCAATCCGGACAGCAGGGCGGGGATGGCTCGGATGAACCGTTTCACTCCGCACTCTCCAGTGCCACCAGCACCGCATCGGCTTCGACGAAGTCGCCGGCGGCCGCGCGGACCTCGGCGATGGTGCCGGTCCGTGGCGCCTTCAGGCTCAATTCCATTTTCATCGCCTCGATCACCATCACTTCCTGGCCGGTCTCGACGGTGTCGCCGGCCGCGGCCCGGACCACCACCACGCGGCCCGGCATAGGTGCGACGACGTTGTCGGCGCCGGTACCGGCCGCGCCTTCCTCGTGACGGTACATCGCCAGTGGCTGCAGGCGCAGGCGGCGCTCGCCGTCGTGGACCAGCAGGTTGAAGTCGCGGTCGAGCACGGTGAAACCGCGGGCGCGGGCGCCGATCCGCAGACTCAGGTGGTTGTCGCGCAGGCGTGCACCGTCAATGTGGTGGATGGTGTCGCCCACTTCCACCTGGTAATCGCCATTGCTTCCGCGCGCATGCACTTCGATGCGCTGGTCGCGATGGCCGAAGGCGAGGCTGCGGCGGCTGCCGTGACCCAGTCGCCAACCGTCGGCGATCGCCCACGGCGAGGTCGGGTCGCCCGAGTTGGCGGCGCGGGCACGGGTGTCGTGTTCCTGGGCCAGCAACCGGGTCACGGTGGCGGCCAGCAGCAGATCGGTGTCGATCCCTCCATTGGCGGCCGGCACGAACTGGTCGAGGTGGCGGTCGAGGTAGCCGGTGTCGATGCTGGCATCGACCACCGCCGGATGCCGCACCAGTCGTTCGAGGAACTCGATGTTCGACTTCGGGCCGGTGACTTCGCATTGCGCCAGCGCGGCGCGCAGGCGGGCGAGGGCCCGCGGCCGGTCGATGTCATGGACGATCAACTTGGCGATCATCGGGTCGTAGAAGATCGTCACGGTGTCGCCCTCGACTACGCCCGAGTCGATCCGCACGTGTTCGGTCGGGGTCGGCAGGCGCAGGCGTTCGAGCTTGCCGGAGCCGGGCAGGAAACCGGCCTCGGGATCTTCCGCGTAAAGGCGCACTTCGATCGCGTGGCCATGGCTGCGGATCTGCTCCTGTGCCAGCGGCAGCGGTTCGCCAGCGGCAACCTGCAACTGCCACGCGACCAGGTCGAGCCCGGTCACGCACTCGGTCACCGGGTGTTCGACCTGCAGCCGGGTGTTGATCTCCATGAAATAGAACTGGCCGTCCTGGCCGACGATGAACTCGACCGTGCCGGCATTGACGTAGTCGATTGCGCGCGCGGCCTGCACCGCGGCGGCGCCCATCGCTTCGCGCATCTCCGGGGTCAGGAACTGCGACGGCGATTCCTCCAGCACCTTCTGATAGCGCCGTTGCGCCGAGCACTCGCGCTCGTTGAGGTGGATCGCGTTGCCGTGGGCATCGCCGAACACCTGGATCTCGATGTGGCGGGGCTTCTCGACGTAGCGTTCCAGCAACACGCGGTCGCGGCCGAACGCGTTCTTCGCCTCGCGCTGGCACGACTCCAGGTTGGCGAGGAACTCGCCGCTGTCGCGCACGATCCGCATGCCCTTGCCGCCGCCGCCGTGCGCGGCCTTGATCATCAGCGGGTAGCCGACCTTGTCGGCTTCGGCATGCAGGTGCGCGGGGTCCTGGTCCGCGCCGGTGTAGCCCGGCACCACTGGCACGCCGGCAGCCTGCATCAGTTCCTTGGCGCCGGCCTTGGAGCCCATCTTGCGCATCGACGCTGCGTTCGGGCCGATGAAAGTGATGCCGGCCGCCTCGACCGCATCGGCGAAGTCGGCATTCTCCGACAGGAAGCCGTAGCCCGGATGGATCGCTTGCGCCCCGGTCTGGCGTGCGACTTCGATGATCGCGTCGCCGCGCAGGTAGCTGTCGGCCGGCTGCGGGCCGCCGATGCAATGCGCCTCGTCGGCCTGGCGCACGTGCTGGGCGCCGGCGTCGGCCTCGGAGTACACCGCGACGGTGCGGATACCCAGTTCGCGGCAGGTGCGGATGACCCGGCAGGCGATCTCGCCGCGGTTGGCAATCAGAATCTTGTCGAACACGTGGTCAGCTTCCTTGGTGGCGTGCGGGGCGGCGGCGTCGATGCTTCAACCGCACCAGTCGGGCTTGCGCTTGTCGAGGAACGCCGACAGGCCTTCCTGGCCTTCCGGCGATACCCGCAAGCGCGCGATCAATGCGGCGTTGTCGGCGTCGTGGCGGGCGCCGTCGCCGTGCGACGCGACCTGCCGGACCAGCGACTTGGCCTGTGCGGACGCGACCGGGCCGGCCTTCAGCAGCAGGTCGACCTGGCGCTGCACCGCGGTGTCGAGCGCAGTCGGGTGGGCGACATCGTGCAGCAGGCCCATCGCGCAGGCCTGTTCGGCATCGAAGATTTCCGCCGAGGCGAACCAGCGGCGTGCCTGGCGGGCGCCGATCGCCTCGATCACGTACGGCGAGATCACCGCCGGCAGC
>JBOHYC010000345.1:0-2138 GCA_050737755.1 Lysobacter sp. | reverse complement strand
GCTCGGGGTTGTGGGCGTTGATCTTCAGCTGGCCCGGCGAAACCTCCAGGCGCACGCCGCGGTATTTCTCGTTGGACAGGATCGCCGCACGCTGCAGCGCCGCGCGCAGCACCTCGCGGTCGATGCGGACCTCGCGGTCGGCGCCGATCGGGATCACCGCCTCGTAGTCGGGGAACCGGCCGTCGATCAGCTTGCTGGTGAAGGTGACATCGTCGCGCTTGACCCGGATGTGGCCGCGACCCATTTCGAGCTCCAGCTCCCGGTCGCCACCCTCCAGCAGGCGTTGCAACTCGGTCACGCCCTTGCGCGGGACGATGATCTGGCGCTTGGCCTGGGTGCTGCCCTCATAGGGCGCTTCGCACAACGCAAGACGGTGGCCGTCGGTGGCGACGCAGCGCAGGGTGTCTTCGCGCAGATCGAACAGCAGACCGTTGAGGTAGTAGCGCACGTCCTGCTGGGCCATCGCGAACGCGGTGCGCTCGATGAGTTCCTTCAGGGTCGCCTCGGGAACGCGAACCCGCTCAGTGGCCTCGACCTCATCGATCGAAGGGAAGTCGTTGGCCGGCAGGCTGGCGAGGGTGAAGCGCGAACGCCCGGCCTGCACCGTGACCTTGTCGGCGCCCTGGCTGACGGTGACCTTGCTGCCATCGGGCAGGGCCCGGACGATATCGAACAGTTTTCGCGCCGGAATCGTGGTTTCGCCGTCTTCGGCGTCGTCCACCGCAATCCGCGACACCATCTCGACCTCGAGGTCGGTACCGGTCAACGACAACTGGCCGTCCTTGACCTGGACCAGCAAGTTGGCCAGCACCGGCAGGGTCTGGCGCCGTTCGACCACGTTGACGACCTGGGCCAACGGCTTGAGAAACACTTCTCGTTGCAGGCTGAAACGCATGCGGTCCTTCCCCTATGCCCAATACAAAAGAGTTGAATAAATCAAAAGCATGGTGGTGATGGTGTCGCCAGAAACCCGGGAAAACTGTTCCAAGTTACTGTTTTAAATAAACTTAGTGCGCTTGCAAAAGTCGGTACAACTACTGCTGGAAGCCGCGAACAAGCTGTGGACAACTTTCAGGCCATGGATCGACGGGTGACTTATCCACAGCTTGTTCGCAGTTGCCACACAGGCTTCATTCGCTGAGCTTCCGGATCAGTTTTTCCCAGTCCTCGCGCATCTTGCCGTCCGATTCCATCAACGTGCGGATCTGCCGGCAGGCATGCAGCACGGTGGTGTGGTCGCGCCCGGCGAACGCGTCGCCGATTTCAGGCAGGCTGTGCTCGGTCAGCTCCTTGGTCAGTGCCATCGCCATCTGGCGCGGCCGGGCCAGCGAACGTGTCCGCCGTTTCGACAACAAGTCCTTGATCTGCAGGCCGTAGTAGTCTGCCACGGTCTTCTGGATGTTGGGGATGGAGATCGATTGCTGCTGCGAGCGCAGCAGGTCGCGCAGGGTCTCCTGGGCGAACTCGGCGCTGATCGCGCGGCCGGTGAAGTTGGCGCGAGCGGTCAGGGTGTTGAGCGCGCCCTCGAGGTCGCGCACGTTGGAGCGCATCTTCTTGGCCAGCAGGAACGCGACTTCCTCCGGGATCACCGCACCGCGCTCCTTGGCCTTGGACAGCACGATCTGGGCGCGGGTCTCGAAATCGGGCGGGTCGATCGCCACAGACAGGCCCCAGGCCAGCCGCGATTTCAACCGTGGCTCCAACCCCTCGACCTCGCGCGGGTAGCGGTCGCAGGTCAGGATGATCTGCTGCTTGCCGTCGAACAGCGCGTTGAAGGTGTGGAAGAACTCCTCCTGGGTGCGGTCCTTGCCGGCGAAGAACTGGATGTCGTCGATCAGCAGCGCGTCGATGCCCTGGAACTGGCGCTTGAACGCGTCCATGCCGCCGCTGCTGCGGTCGTACAGCGCCTTGGTGAAGGCGCTCATGAACTGCTCGCTGCGCAGGTACATCACCCGCGTGGCCGAGCCCAGGCGCAGCATCTCGTTGCCGGCGGCGAACATCAGGTGGGTCTTGGCCAGCGCGGTGCCCCCGTAGTTCAGCAGCGGGTTGTGGGCGCGGTCGCCGGGCTTCTGCGCGGCCTGCCACGCCGCGGCGCGGCCGAGCTGGTTGCTGCGGCCTTCGACGAAGTTGTCGAAGGT
>JBOHYC010000344.1:0-7403 GCA_050737755.1 Lysobacter sp. | reverse complement strand
GGCGGGATGCCCGACGCATCGCCACCGGCGCCGTGGAACAACGGGATCTGCTGCTCACGTTTCGCGCGGTCGCTCTTTTCCACCTGCACGGTGGCCGGGGGCTCGATCCTCACGGGCGTGCGCCTGGCGCGCAGTTCGGTCTCGATCTTGCGGCTCTCGGTGCGTTCCTCGCGATAGGCCCGCGCCTCCTGCCACTGCGCGGCCTGCTGGCTGCCGCGGCGGAACAGCGCCGGCAGCGTCAGCACCCACTGGCCGATGCGATCCATGACCGCCAGCCACGACAGGCCGGTGGCGAGCGTCACCGACACCAGCAGCAAGGCGAGCAGGAACAAATTGCCACCGACCGGCCCGAAGCCGGCATACAGCGAGTTGCCGACCAGCCGGCCGAGGATGCCGCCGCTGCCGCCGGAGAAGTTCTCGGCTGCGCCGAAGCGCAGGTACAGCAGGCCGGTGGCCGACACCAGGAAACCGACGATGCCCACCAGACGCAGCGCAGGCCCGAGGTCGGCCTCTCCATCGCCATCGCTGTCCATCCCGAACAGCGCGATCCAGGCGATCGCCCCCAGCATGATGGGCAGCAGGTAGGCCACGTAACCGGTGAGGTGCAGCAGGATGTCGGCCAGCCAGGCGCCGACACGGCCGCCGACATTGTGCAGCGGCGCGGTCACGCTGCCCGAGTGCGACCACCCCGGATCGTTCGGCGAGAACGAAAACAGGCTCGCAAGCAGGTACAGCAGCAACGGCGCGATCAGAATCAGCGCGATGTCGCGCCAGAGGCGCTGCCGACGCGGATTCGGCGCTTTCGCGGCGTCCTTCGCCGCGCTCGCGCGCTGCCGCTTGCTGCGTTCCGTGATCGGGCGTGCCACCGTGTGGTCAGACCTTAAGAAGACCCTGCAATCGAATGATTCTACGCAATTATTGCCCGATTGCACCGGGAAACCGCTTTGCGCCGGCCGCCATCGTTCGCGGACCAGCTGCCGGCCGGCACGCGCCGGCCGCGCGGCGATCCCCGCCGAGGTTTTGGATCGAACGCCTCATTCGCCGGCTCGGGCTCCAGTCCCGGAATGCCGGCGCTTGGGGCAGAACGAAGATCCATGTCATCGATTGCGGGCCTTCCCGTACAGTGACGGCCCACGGGTTCGGCCGTGCTGGCTTCTAGAGCGTCATCCCCTGCAGCGCCGGATGCACCAGCTCGCCGCCCTCGACATTGATGCCGCGGACCAGCGCCTGGTTGTTGCGCCACTCGCTGCCGGCCGCCAGCTTGTTGACCCATGGCAGGATCGCCGCGCAGATCGCCTGCGACGAGGTCTGCGGCACGGCACCGGGCATGTTGGTCACGCAGAAATGGGTCACGCCCTCCTCCACGTAGGTCGGTTCCTTCCAACTGGTCGGACGCGAGGTTTCGAAGCAGCCGCCCTGGTCGATCGAGATGTCGACCACCACGCTGCCATCCTGCATGCCCTTGAGCATCTCGCGGGTCAGCACGCGCGGCGCCTTGGCACCGGTCACCAGCACCGCGCCAACCACCAGGTCGGCGGTGGCGACTTCACGCGCGACCACGTCGTGGTACGGGTACAACGTGGTCACGTTCGGACCCAGCGCCATCATTTCGTCCATGCGGTCGGCGCGCATCTCGAACACGACCACGTTGGCGCCACCGGCCGCAGCCAGCGCCGCCGCCGCGCCACCAGCCTTGCCCGCGCCGAACACCACCACCTTGCCGCGCTCGGTCGACGGCAGGCCGCCGAGCAACTTGCCCTTGCCGCCCTGCGGCTGGTGCAGCAGCGTGGTACCGACCTGGGTCGCGATCTTGCCGGCAATGATCGACATCGGCGCCAGCAACGGCAGTTCGCCATTGGGCAGCTCGACGGTCTCGAACGCGACGCCGGTCAGGCCGATCTCAAGAAGCTTGCGGGTCAGTTCCGGCTCGGCCGCCAAATGCAGGTAGCAGAACAGCAGGTGGTCCTTGCGCAGGTGCTGCAGGTCGCCGGCAATCGGCTCCTTGACCTTGACGATCAACTCGCCCTTCTCGTACAGCGCGGCGGCGTCGGCGGCGATGTTGACGCCCAGACGGGTGTACTCCTCATCGGAGAAGCCGCTCTTGATGCCCGCATCCTTTTCCAGCCAGACCTCGTGGCCGCGCTTTACCAGATCGCCGGCCGCGGCCGGAACGAGCGCGACGCGCCCTTCAAGAGTCTTGGTTTCCCGGGGTACACCGATACGCATTGCAATCATCTCCAAGGAGCCGATGGGGCCGCGCTGCGGCGACCGGCTGTGTTTTTTGTGAAGTGGCGCGTGACTGGAAAGTCCAATCCATTGGTGTGGATCCGACAAGTCCGAATCCGCGTCGCCATGCAACGCAGCATCCCTGGAACCTGCCTTGTTTTGCCGCGACGTCGCCGCCAAGCTATGGGACTACGCCAAGCCCTCGATTATACCCATGACCCCAAGCAAGCACGCCCGCCTCATCATCCTCGGTTCCGGCCCGGCCGGCTGGACGTCGGCGGTCTACGCCGCGCGCGCAAACCTCAAGCCGCTGGTGATCACCGGGTTGCAGATGGGTGGCCAACTGATGACCACCACCGAGGTCGACAACTGGCCCGGCGACGCGCACGGGTTGATGGGTCCGGACCTGATGGCACGCATGCAGGCGCATGCCGAACGCTTCGACACCGAGACCGTGTTCGACCACATCCACAGCGCCGACCTGTCGCAGCGTCCGTTCCGCCTCACCGGCGACAGCGGCGAGTACACCTGCGACGCGCTGGTCATCGCAACCGGCGCCAGCGCCAAGTACCTGGGCATCGAATCCGAGCAGAAATTCATGGGCAAGGGCGTTTCGGCCTGCGCCACCTGCGACGGGTTCTTCTACAAGGATCAGGAGGTGGCAGTGATCGGCGGCGGCAACACCGCGGTCGAGGAGGCGCTGTACCTGTCCAACATCGCGCGCAAGGTGTACCTGGTGCACCGCCGCGACAGCCTGCGGGCGGAGAAGA
Organism: Lysobacter sp.; assembly: GCA_050737755.1. GTDB lineage: Bacteria > Pseudomonadota > Gammaproteobacteria > Xanthomonadales > Xanthomonadaceae > Novilysobacter. Next base: position 4,407 of record JBOHYC010000344.1, on the reverse strand, counting down.
TCCTGCAGGACAAGCTGTTCGCCAAGGCCCAGGCCGGCAAGATCGAACTGGTCTGGGACCACGCCGTCGACGAGGTGCTGGGTGATGACAGCGGCGTCACCGGCATGCGGCTGCGCTCGACCAAGGACGACAGCACCCGCGAGATCCCGGTCAACGGCTTCTTCGTGGCGATCGGCCATACCCCGAACACCTCGCTGTTCGAAGGCCAGCTGGAGATGAAGGGCGGTTACCTGCAGATCCAGTCGGGCCTCGATGGCAACGCGACCCAGACCTCGGTGCGCGGCGTGTTCGCCGCCGGCGACGTCGCCGACCAGGTCTACCGGCAGGCGATCACCTCGGCCGGTTTCGGATGCATGGCGGCGTTGGATGCGGAGAAGTTCCTCGACCAGGGTGAGTAGCCGCACTCGCGAGTGGCGTTGACGTGCCGGACCACGATGCGATGGCAATGCCCCACACCCGTATCGTCGCCAACCTCCACGACATCCCTGCCGCTCAGTGGGATGCGCTGCACGACGGCCGCAATCCCTTCGTCGCCCACGCGTTCCTGGCCGGTTTGGAGCAGCACGGCTGCGTGCGTGCGGACTGGGGCTGGACGCCGCGACACCTGACCCTGTGGCAGGGCGACCAACTGGTCGCCGCCGCCCCCGGCTACCTGAAGGACAATTCCCACGGCGAGTTCGTGTTCGACCATGCCTGGGCGCATGCCTACGCGCAGCACGGGCTCGACTATTTCCCCAAGTGGTTGTGCGCGGTGCCCTACTCGCCCGTGCCCGGGCCACGCCTGCTCGCACGCGATCCGGCATACCGCCGTCTGCTGCTCGATGCGATGGTCCGGCTTGCGGTGCTCGAAGGTGCCTCATCGGCCCACGTCAACTTCTATCGCGACGACGAAGCCACCGCCTTCACCGAGGACTGGCTTGCCCGGATCGACGTCCAGTACCACTGGCGCAACGAGGCCGGCTGGCGCGACTTCGACGACTACCTCGCCGCGTTCGACCACAAGCACCGCAAGAACATCCGGCAGGAGCGGGCCAAGGTCGCCCGTGCCGACATCACGTTTCGAGTGGTCAACGGCGCCGATGCCAGCGACGCCGACCTCGCCATCGCCCACCGGTTCTACCTGCAGACCTTCGCCGAATACGGAAACCACCCGGCGCTGACACTGCCCTTCCTGCGGCACCTGCGCGACACGATGCCGGGTTCGCTGGTGCTGTTTCTGGCCGAGCGCGTGGTTGCCGAAGGGAGTAGCCAACCGATCGCCGGCGCGATCTGCCTGCGCGGTGGCGATACCCTCTATGGCCGTTACTGGGGCAGCAGCGAGGCGGTCCCGGGGCTGCATTTCGAGACCTGCTACTACCAAGGTATCGAATACTGCCTGCGCGAGGGTTTGACCCGCTTCGAGCCCGGCGCCCAGGGCGAGCACAAACTCGCACGCGGCTTCCTGCCTACCTTGGTTCACAGCCGCCACTGGATCGCACACGACGCATTCCGCGATGCCCTACGCGACTGGTGCGGACAGGAAGCTGTATCTGTTCGCCGGTACGCGGCCACGCTCACCGCGCATTCGCCATTCAAGCGCGTTGGCGGCGATCATGCTGGTCATGCCGATTCGACTGCCGCAGCTTCCGACTGACCCGAACGCGCCTTTCCCGGACCCGCGCCAGGCACTGCGCGAACCCGACGGCCTGCTTGCGATGGGTGGCGACCTGTCGGCGGCGCGGCTCCTGAATGCCTATGCCCACGGCATTTTCCCTTGGTACTCCGAGGGACAGCCGCTGCTGTGGTGGTCGCCCGACCCGCGCACGGTGTTCCGTACCGACGCTGTGCGATTTTCGAGCCGGTTCCGGCGCTCGTTGCGGCATTGTGACTGGCTGGTCACCGCCGACACTGCGTTCGCGCAGGTGATCGACGTCTGCGCCCGGCAGTACCGACCCGGCCAGCCCGGCACGTGGATCACCGACGCCATGCGCGATGCCTATGGAGAACTGCATCGGCTCGGCCACGCCCATTCGATCGAGGTCCGCAACGGCGAGGAACTGGTGGGCGGCCTGTATGGCGTTGCAATCGGCCGGATGTTCTTCGGCGAAAGCATGGTCAGTCTCGCGTCCGGCGGCTCCAAGGTCGCGCTGGCCGCATTGGCCCGGCGGCTGCATGCGTGGGGCTGGCCACTGCTGGATGCGCAGGTCGAGAGTCCCCACCTGCTCGGACTGGGTGCGGAGTCCTGGCCCCGCCAACGATTCCTCGATGCCGTTGCTCAACTCGCCGCCCAGCCCGGACCGGCGGGCCAGTGGACATCGCAATTTGGCGAAATGCCGGCCAACGAGCTCGCGGGCTGAGCACGACGCCTGAACGCTCCTGCCCCGGCCTTTTGCGTGCAAGCCGCCCGCATGCCAGAATACCCGGCTTAGCGGCCGCATCTTGCGCCGCCTACAGGGAACACAGGAAACACATGGCAAAAGACGACGTGATCGAATTCGAGGGCTCGGTGGCGGAAACACTTCCGAACACCATGTTCCGCGTGCGCCTCGAAAACGGGCACGAGATCATCGCCCACATCTCCGGCCGGATGCGCAAGAACTACATCCGCATCCTGACCGGCGACAAGGTCAAGGTGGAGATGACGCCGTACGACCTGACCAAGGGACGTATCACTTACCGCATGAAGTAATTGCGGCAAGTCATTGATTAAAAAAGGCGACCTTCAGGTCGCCTTTTTATTTTCACGCAGGGGTGCCGGTTACTCCACCGTCGCCGGCAACAGCTTCTCGGGCTCGGCATGGGCCTCGACCACCAGCTCGCCATCCTTGACCTCGATGCTCACCCGGCCACCGCCGATCAGCTTGCCGAACAGCAGTTCGTCGGCCAGCGGGCGCTTGATCTTGTCCTGGATCACCCGCGCCATCGGCCGCGCGCCCATCAGCGGATCGAAGCCGTGCTGGGCCAGCCACTCGCGCGCATCCGGGGTCGCGCTGAGCACCACGTTCTTTTCGTGCAGCTGCGCTTCCAGCTCGATCAGGAACTTGTCGACCACGCGCAGGATGTGGTCGAAGCCGAGCGCCTGGAACTGCACCACCGCGTCCAGCCGGTTGCGGAACTCGGGGGTGAAGCCCTTGCGGATCACTTCCATCGCGTCAGTGCTGTGGTCCTGCTTGGTGAAGCCGATCGAGCGCCGTGCCGCCTGCGCCGCGCCGGCATTGGTGGTCATCACCAGGATCACGTTCCGGAAATTGGCCTCGCGGCCGTTGGTGTCGGTCAGCGTGCCGCGATCCATGACCTGCAACAGGATGTTGAAGATGTCCGGATGCGCCTTCTCGACCTCGTCCAGCAGCAGCACGCAATGCGGAGTCTTGACGATCTTCTCGGTCAACAGGCCGCCCTGGTCGAAGCCGACATAGCCCGGGGGGGCGCCGATCAGCCGTGACACCGAATGCGGCTCCATGTATTCGGACATGTCGAAACGGACCAGCTCGATGCCCAGTTGCAGCGCGAGCTGCCGGGTCACCTCGGTCTTGCCAACGCCGGTCGGACCGGCGAACAGGAAGTTGCCGATCGGCTTGTCGGGATTGCCCAGGCCGGACCGCGCCAGCTTGATCGCCGAGGTCAGCGAATCGATCGCCGGATCCTGGCCGAAGATCACCATCTTGAGGTTGCGCTCGAGGTTCTTGAGCACGTCCTTGTCGGTCGCCGTAACCTGTTTGGCCGGGATCCGCGCCATCTTGGCAACGATCGTCTCGATCTCCTCGACATCAATCGCCGACTTGCGGAGGTCCTCCGGCAGCAGCCGCTGACGCGCGCCGGCCTCGTCGATCACGTCGATCGCCTTGTCCGGCAGCAGGCGGTCGCCAATGTGTTTCACGGAGAGGTCGACCGCGGCCTGCAGCGCGTCGTCGGCATAGGTCACACCGTGGTGCGCCTCGTACTTGGGCTTGAGCCCTTGCAGGATCTCGAACGCTTCGCCGACGGTCGGCTCGACGATGTCGATCTTCTGGAAGCGCCGGGCCAGCGCCCGGTCCTTCTCGAAGATGCCGCGGTACTCCTGGAACGTGGTCGAACCGATGCAACGCAAGTCGCCGGAGGCCAGCGCGGGCTTGATCAGGTTGCTCGCGTCCATGGTGCCGCCGGACGCCGAGCCGGCACCGATGATGGTGTGGATCTCGTCGATGAACAGTACCGCGCCGGGCACTTTCTTCATCTGCGACAACACGCCCTTGAGTCGCTTCTCGAAGTCGCCGCGGTACTTGGTCCCGGCGACCAGCGCGCCCAGGTCGAGGGAGTAGATGGTCGCGTCCGCCAGCACCTCCGGGACTTCGCCATCCACAATCCGCTTGGCCAGGCCCTCGGCGATCGCGGTCTTGCCGACGCCGGCCTCGCCGACGTACAGCGGGTTGTTCTTGCGCCGGCGGCACA
>JBOHYC010000343.1:0-12913 GCA_050737755.1 Lysobacter sp. | reverse complement strand
GACCGCCTCGATGATCTTGAAGCCGTCCTGCTGGGCGACCGTGCGCACGCTGCCGAAGCTGGCGTTGAGCACCTCCTCGTACGGCAGGTGGCGGTTGGCGACCAGCCACAGGCGTCCGCCGGGCTTGTGCGCCACGGCGGCGACGGCGATGAAGCGACGGCCGATGTCGGGACGGTCCGCGCGGCCCTGGGTGTGGAAAGGCGGGTTGCTGACGATCACGTCGTAGCGCTCCGACAGCCCGGTGGTGACGTCATGCCAGTGATAGCCGAGCACGGCCCGCGACTCGAACGGCGCGAGATTGATTCGCGCCAGTTCCAGCGCACGCGCTTCGGCCTCGTAGAGGTCGAGCGCGGCGATGCCGGGGCAGCGCCGCAACAGTTCGACCGACAGGTAACCGAAGCCGGCACCGAGATCCGCGGCGCGACCGCTCAGCTCGGCCGGCAGTTGCGCCGCCAGCAGGGCCGAGGCCGGGTCGATGCGGTTCCACGCGAACACGCCGGGGCGACTGGTGAAGCGTCCCTCGGCGATCGGCCTGGATGCGTCCAGCGCCTGCCACTGTGCCAGCAGCGCGGAGTCGATCGTCGCGGCACTGTCGGCCTGGTGCAGCGGCGCAGTCCAGAACACCCGGCATTTGTTTTTGGTCAGGCTGCCCACCGGACCGGCGAGCTTGCGCAGGTCGTCCTCGCCGGAGCGTGCGCCCTCGTTGTTGCCGAGACAGGCGACGACCCGGCCGCCGGGCGCCACACTGGCGACCGCGCGTGCATACAGCGCCCGCGCTTCCTCGCGCTGGCGTGGCGGCAGCAGCAGCACCAGCGGGTAGCGCCGGTCATCGCCGGGTTCCACCAGCGTCAGTCCTGCGCGATGCAGTGCGTCCGCATCGGGCTTGAAACTCTGCTCGCAGACCAGCCCCGCACGCGGACGGCGGTGCAGCGCCGCCCCCTCGCGCGCGCGCAGGAACAGCGTGCCGGCAGTGGCTTCCGGCCACGGCAGCAGGTTCTGCTCGAACGGCAGCATCAGGGTGTCCAGCGCGGGGTCGTCGAGGGTCATGCGGGCGGCTGCGGCAGTGGGTCGTGCAGTTTACCGGCGCCCGGCCGTGCAAAGGCCTGCACGCGTCCGTGACGACGGGCGACGCAGGCTGCAGGGATGCCGGAAGGCCCTTCCATCGTGATCCTGCGCGAGCAGGCGGCCAAGTTCGCGGGCCAACGCATCCGCGGGGTCGGCGGCAACAGCCGGCTCGACATCCAGCGCATGGCCGGCGAGCGAGTGGCGGCGCTACGCAGCTGGGGCAAACACTTCCTGCTGTGCTTCGAACCGGCGGGCTCCGACAACTTCACGTTGCGCGTGCATTTCCTGCTGTGGGGCAGCTATCGGATCGACGAGCGCCGCGAGGGCCGCGCCGAGCGCCTGTCCCTGGCGTTCGACAACGGCGAGCTCAACTTCTATTCGAGCTCGCTGAAATACATTGAAGGCGATCTGGACGCCGCCTACGACTGGAGCGCGGACGTGATGTCCGACGCCTGGGATCCGAAAGCGGCGCGCCGCAAGCTGCGGGAGCGGCCCGACGCCCTGGCCGCGGATGCGCTGCTCGACCAGGACGTTTTCGCTGGGGTCGGCAACATCATCAAGAACTAGGTGCTGTTCCGCATCCGGGTGGATCCGCGCACGCCCATCGGGGCGCTGTCGGCCCGCAAGCTTGGCGAGCTGGTCACGCAGGCGCGCGAGTACAGCTTCGACTTCTACCGCTGGAAGAAGGACTACGTGCTCAAGAAGCACTACCAGGCCCACACCCGGACCGAATGCCCCCGATGCGGGCGACGGCTGGAGTTCGAAGCCAAGCTGGGCCGCAAGCAGCGCCGGGCGTTCTTCTGCGGGCACTGCCAGAAACTGTACGGATGACGTTCATTTTTTCATCCAGACCCAACGTCTGCGTCGTCATCCTTCACCCACACCTTCAGCGGAGAACGCCATGCGTGCCTTATTCGTCGGTGGCACCGTCGACAACAGCGAACTCGACATGGACGGCGAGCCGCCGACCCACTACCCCGAGAACACCGGCGCCGGCCGGCCACGCTACCGATTGCACCAGCTCGGCCAGCGCGATGACGGCATCGCCTACGCGGTCTATGCCGCGCCGGACATGGCTGACGACGAGGTCGAGCGGATCACCGACGAGCGTGATTACGCCAGGCGTTTCAACGCCACCGCGGTGCGCGCGGACGCGACAGCGACCTGATCGCGACGTTGCAGGCCCTACCCCTGCAACTCCCGCAGCGTGACCGACGGCGGGGCATCGAGCACCCGCCGCGTGGCGAACAGCCCGGCCAGCAAGGCGGCGATCGTGCCCAGCGCGCCACCGACCGCGGCCATGCCCCAGTTGGCCTCCCACGGCAGGTCGAACACTTGGGTCGCGACCACGCCGGCCAGTACCGAGGCCACGATGGCCGCGACCACGCCGGAGAGCAGTCCGATCGCGGCGAACTCCGAGGCCTGCGCCATCCGCAACTGGCGTCGGCTGCCGCCCAGCGTGCGCATGACACCGCCTTCCAGCAGGCGTTCGTCCTGACTCGCGCTGACCGCGGCCATCAGCACCAGCAACCCGGCGAGCAGCGAGAACCAGAACACTACCTCGACCACGGTCGAGACCTGGTCGGCGGTGGCGCGCACCTGTTTCAGCACCGCGTCGATGTCGATCACGCTGAGGTTGGGGAAGCGCCCGACCAGCTCGGCGGTGAAGCGCGGATGCTCTGGCGACACGCTGACGGCGGTGATGTGACTGGCCGGGAAGCCGTCGAGCGCACCCGGTGATGCGACCACGAAGAAGTTCGGGCGGAAGCTCTCCCAGTCAACCTCGCGCAAGCTGGTGATGGTGGCGCTGAAAGGCTGCCCGGCGATGTCGAAGGTGACGCTGTCGCCGATCTCCCAGCCCAGCGATTCCGCGTAGCCCTGCTCGACCGACAACTCCGGCGCGACGGGCGTGGTTGCACCCCAGAACGTCCCGGCAGTCACGCGGTTGTCCTCGCGCAGCTCGCCGGCCATCGACAGGTTGAACTCGCGGTCGGCGCGCCGGCGCGAGCGCTGCGCGTCCTCGCTGGCAGGCTCCTCGTTGGCAGCATCTGCAGGGGCCTCGGCATAGTCCTCGCCCGACACCGGCTCGCCGTTGTGCTCGACCAGCCGGCCGCGGACCATCGGGTACAGCGTTGGTGCGTCGATGCCCTGCGCGGCGATGAACGCACGCACCGCATCGACCTGGTCGTTCTGCACGTTGATGATGAAACGGTTCGGCGCGTTCGCTGACAGCTGCAACTGCCAGCGGTCGAGCAGGTCGGTGCGCACGAAGGTCAGCAACAGCAATGCCATCAGGCCGAGGCCGAGCGAAGCGACCTGGGCAATGCTGGTCGCCGGCCGGCGGCTGACGTTGGCCAGTCCGTAGCGCAGGCTGCCACGCAGGCGCGAGCGCAGCCGCCGCAGCAACACGATCAAGCCCCACGCCAGCGCCGCGAGAACCGCGAAGGTGGCGACGATGCCGCCCAGCATCGCGGTGCCGAGCGTGGCCGAGCCGGCCTTCCACCACAGCAGCGCACCGAGCCCGGCGAGCCCGACCAGTGCCACCAGCCACGCACTGGGTTCGGTCGGGTCGAGGTCGCGGCGCAGCACCCGCAACGCCGGCACCCGCCGCAACGCGAGCACCGGCGGCGCGCCGAACGCCAGCAGCACCAGCAGGCCGACGCCATAGCCCTGCACTGCCGGCAACCAGCCCGCCGCCGGGATCGCCATGCCGAGCACCGGTTCCAGCCACAGGCCGATCGCCCATTGCAGAACGAACGCGATGCCGACGCCGACCGTACTCGCCAGCAGGCCAAGCAGCACCAGTTCGCCGATGTGGACGCCGGCCAAGGTCGCCTGGCTGGCGCCGAGGCAGCGCATCACCGCGGTGCCCGACAGATGCCGCTCGCTGTGTCGGCGCGCGGCCATCGCCACCGCGACCGCCGCCAGCACCACCGACACCAGCGCGGCCAGCCCGAGGAAACGACCGGCGCGGTCCAGCGCGGAACGTATTTCCGGCCGCGCGTCGCTGACAGTCTCCAGCCGCTGGCCACGCGCGAGCGCGGGCTTGGCTTCGGCGACGAAGCGCTCGACAGCGCCCGGCTCGCCGGCGACCACCAGCCGGTAGCGCACGCGGCTGCCTTCCTGCACCAGCCCGGTCGCCGGCAGGTCGGCGAGGTTGATCGACAGCTTCGGCGCGACATTGAAATAGTCGAGCGCCGCATCGGGTTCGGCGACGACCAGCGCGGCCAGCCGCAGTTGCGAATTGCCGACGGTCACCTCGTCGCCGATGCGTGCGTCGAGTGCGTCGGCACCGGCACGGCTGAGCCATGCAGTGCCGCTCGCAGGCACGCCATCGGCAATGCGCTCGACACCGGAACCATCGACCAGCGTGAACGCGCCACGCAGCGGGAAGCCCTCGCCCAGCGCGCGCAGGTCGCCCAGTTGCAAGCGGGCGTCCGCACCGCTGCCGACCCCGATCATGGTGTTGAGCTCGACCGTGCGGGTCTGCTGCAGCCCCGCCGCGGCACGCTCGACTTCCGCACCGATCGGTGCATCACCGCGCACCACCGCATCGCCACCGAGCAACTGGTTGGCCTGCAACGTCAACGCGCGCTCGGCGCGATCGGTGACAAAGCCGACTGCGGTCACCGCCAGCACCGCCAGCACCAGCGCGGCCAGCAGGATCCGCACGTCGCCGGCCTTGAGGTCGCGGCGCATCTGTCGCCACGCCAGCGCAATCACGTTGCCCGGCCCGATGCCGGCCGGGCGGGATCGAACCGCACTCATGCCGCGATCCGCTCGTCCGCCACCAGCGCGCCACCGTCGAGCCGCAGGCGGTGGCTGCAGCGCTCGGCCAAGTGGTCGTCATGCGTCACCAGCACCAGCGTGGTGCCGGCCTCGGCGTTGAGCGCGAACAGCAGTTCGATGATCGATTGCCCGGTGTGGCTGTCGAGGTTGCCGGTCGGCTCGTCGGCGAACAGCAGCGACGGCGCGGTGACGAATGCGCGCGCCAGTGCGACGCGTTGCTGCTCGCCGCCCGAAAGCTGTCGCGGGTAGTGGTCAAGCCGTTCGCCGAGCCCGACCTTGTGCAGGATGGCCCGTGCCGGCGCGTCCACCTCGGCGTCGCCACGCAATTCCAGCGGCAGCATCACGTTCTCAAGCGCGGTGAGCGATGGCAGCAACTGGAAGTTCTGGAACACGAAGCCGACCTTCTCGCCGCGCACCCGCGCGCGGCCATCCTCGTCCAGCTTCGACAGCAGCTCGCCGTCGAGCGTGACGCTGCCGCTGCTCGGGATGTCGAGGCCCGCCATCAGTGACAACAACGTGCTCTTGCCCGAACCCGACGCGCCGACGATCGCGACCGTGTCGCCTTGCGCGATCGTGAAATCGACCCCATCGAGGATGGTCAGCGGACCCGATGGCAGTTGCACCCGCTTGCCGAGCCCGGCGACCTCGAGTGCCGCAATGGCCGGCGTCGAACCGGCGGGCGTGGTGGCAAGCTGCTGAACGTGGCGATCGGCCATGATGGGTCCTGTGGCGACCCCTGCCGAGCGGGTGGAAGCCGGCGACAGGAGACGGATGCAATGGGTGGATTGGTGAACGGGACGCGCGTCGTGCGACACAGGTATGCGGCCTCCAGCCGCCCGGTTCAATGTGCCATTGGCTTGATGTTGGCGTCGCTGGTCGCGCTTTTGCTGCTGCTCGCCGGCCCGGCGCGGGCAGCGCCGGCGCAGGACGACGGCGGTGAAACGGCCCGAACCCGCACGGTGCTGGTGATGGGCGACTCGCTGTCGGCCGCCTACGGCCTGTCCGCCGACGAGGGCTGGGTCGCGCTGACGGCCGACCGCATCGCCGAGCGCAAGCCCGGCTGGCAGGTGGTCAACGCGAGCATCAGCGGCGAGACCACCGACGGCGGCCGCGCACGCATAGTCGGCGCACTGGTCCGCCACCGGCCAGACGTGGTGGTCATCGCGCTCGGTGCCAACGACGGCCTGCGCGGCCTGCCGACCGCACGCACCGCGGCCAACCTCGCCTACATGATCGGTGCCGCCGAAGGCGCCGGCGCGCGCGTGCTGTTGATCGGCATGCAGATGCCGCCCAACCTCGGCGCCGCGTACACACAGGCATTCGCCGGCAACTACCCGATGCTGGCCGAGCGGTTCGATACCGCCCTGCTGCCATTCCTGCTGGAACCAATTGCGCTCGACCGCAACGCCTATCAGGCCGACAACCTGCACCCGGTCGCCGCGGCGCAGCCGAAGCTGCGCGACCATGTGTGGAGCGAGCTGGAACCGCTGCTGGACTAGCTCCGCGCGTCACAACCGCTCCCGTGTGATATTCCGCCAGCCCATGCGAATCACTGTGCATGGAAACCACGACGGACCTCCCCGTGACTGAAGCCAGCGACGTCAGCGCCAAGTCGCCGCAGGCGCGGTTTGCCGCGCTGATCGAGCAGCACCGCGGAATCGTGCTCAAGGTCGCCCACGGCTATTGCCGCGATCCGGAAGACCGCCGCGACCTGCTACAGGACATCAGCGTCCAGGCCTGGCGCGCGTTCCCAGCGTTCGACCCGGCGCTCAGCCGCTTCTCGACCTGGCTGTACCGGATCGCCTTGAACGTCGCGATCTCGCAGGTGCGCCGCAGCCAGCTGCGTCAGCAACACCACGCCAGCCTCGATGACGAAGCGATGATTTCGCTGCCCGACCCGGCCACGCGCGAGCCGGATGAAACCGACGCCGGCATCCACGCCCTGTATACCGTGATCGACCGCCTCGATCCGCTCAACCGCGCATTGATGCTGCTGTACCTCGACGAGCGCAGCCATCGCGAGATCGCCGAGATCCTCGGCATCAGCGAAAGCAACGTCGCGACCAAGCTGCACCGGTTGCGCCAACGGATCCGCGGAGAACTCGACTCCCCCGCCACCACGAGGACACCCTGATGGAACTCGATGACATGAAGTCCGCCTGGAACCGCCTCGACGGCGAACTCAACGCGGCATGGACGCGACTCGACCTGCGCGCCGATGGCCTCGAAGCACTCGCCCTGCAGGACCGGCGCGAACGCGGGATTGGACGCAGCCGCGCATCGCTGCGCCGGTTCGGTCTGGCGCAGCTGGTGGAGATGGCGATCTGGATCGCAATGGTGATCGTTGCCGCGTCGTTCTGGTACGACCACCGCGCGACGCCGCATCTGCTCGTCGCCGGCCTGGTCCTGCACGTCTACGGCATCGCCGCCATCTGGGCCGCCGCGACCCGCGCATTGCTCGCCGCGGGGGTTTACTACACCGCCCCGGTGCTCGACATCCAACGCCGCCTCGCCCGGCTGCGACGTTTCACCACCGTCACCACGGTCGCTCTGGGCTTGCCGTGGTGGTGCCTGTGGCTGGTCGCCACGATGGTGGGCGCCAAGCTGTGGATGGGTGTCGACCTGTACGCGGCCGCGCCCGGCTGGGTGGTGTGCACGCTGGTGTTCGGCGCGGTGGCCATGGCCGGCAGCGTGTGGCTGGCGGTGCGATGGTCGAAGCACCCGCCGGCCCACCCGTGGTTGCGCGCGATGATCGATGACCTGGCTGGCTGCAACCTGCGGCGAGCCGGCCGGCAACTCGAAGAGATCGAGCGGTTCGAGCGGGCGTAGACGGGGATTCCGTAGGAACGACGTAAGTCGCGATTTCACTGATATCCGGTTTCGCCGTGCGTTCGCGACTTACGTCGCTCCTACAAGGGCTGTTTGCCGGTAAGTATGGGATAGGGATTGATCGCGGTGCCTTCCCACCAGCGCTTCTCGGGGCCGAGCACGAAGATCGCAAAGTGCAGGTGCGGGGCGTCCTCGCTGGCGTTGCCGGTGCTGCCGACGTAGCCGATCACTTCGCCGCGTTTCAGCATCTTTCCTTCAACCAGTCCGGCAGCGTAGCGGTCCAAGTGGGCGTAGTAGTAAGCGTGGCGACCGTCGGGATCGAACTGGTAGATCGTCAGCCCGCCAGGGACGCTGGTGAACAGTTTCTCGACCTTGCCGTCAGTCGCCGCCAGCACCGGCGTGCCGCGTGGCGCCATGATGTCGATCGCTTCGTGCACACGACCCTGGCCGCGGGCGTCGTCGAAGGTGTTGGCCAGTTGCGCAGGCTGCATGCCGTCCACGGGCACGATCAGTTCCGAGGCCGCCGCGGCTATGCCCGAGGTGGATTCTGGAGCTGTTGCCGATCCGGTCGACGGTGGCGCCGTGGACAGCGGCGGTGACAGCGGCGCCGCGTCGACCCGGGTTGGCGGCGGCGTCACCGGCTGGCGGGCCGGATCGACCGATGACGGCGGTACCGTCGTGGTCGCAGGTGCCTCAGGCACCCCCTCGGCATGCTGGCTGCGCTCGCGCGCGAACACCACCGCCGCATCCGGGTCGGCATCGCCCCAGGTCATGAGGAAGTACACCGCGTTGGCGCCGACCAGCAGGCCGGCGAGGAAAACCAGCAGTACTCTCATCCTCCAGCGCTCCCCTGTCGCATCGTGATGGTCATTCGCGCAGTACGGCCTTGGTGCCCGGGGCGACCGCTTCCGACAGCGCGCGTGCGCTCCAGTTGGTCATGCGGATGCAACCGTGCGACTGGGTCTTGCCGATCGTGGACGGAACCGGCGTGCCATGGATGCCGTAATGCTCCTTCGACAGGTCGATCCAGACCACGCCGACCGGGTTGTTCGGGCCGGGCGCGATCTCGGCTTTCTTGTGGCCGGGGTCGGCGTCCCAGAACAGGTCCGGGTTGTAGTGGAACGGCGGGTCCTTGGCGACACCCTTGATCGTCCATTCGCCGATCGGCAACGGATCGTGCGAGCTGCCCATCGTCGCCGGCCACTGCGCGATCGTCTTGCCGGCGTCATCGACCAGCATCACCACCGCGTCCGACTGGTCGACCACGACCTTGTCGCCCTTCGGCAGCGTGGCCGCGGCAACGTTCGGCACCGTCCAGGTGGCGCCGGCTTCGGTCTTCGCATCCGGGTTCAACCGCTGCAGCAATGCCGGGCTGGCATGGAAGCGTTCGCCCAGCGCTTCAAGGGCGGATCCGTAACCGAGATGCTCCAGCCCGGCCTTGGCTTCCATGTCTTCGGGGATCTTCACGAACGGACCGGCGACATCGGCGGCGGTCAGCGTGTAACGCACCAGTGCGTCCACGGTGTCGCTGTTGAGCGCGATCCAGGTCGCGGGATCGATGGTGCCGCTCGGGTCGAGTTCGCGGCTGCGCTGGAATCCCTCGATCGCGCGCCGGGTATTGGAACCGAACGCGCCGTCGATTTCACCCGGCGAGAAGTGCGCACGATCGAGCAGGATCTGCGCACGCAGCACCGCGGGACCTTTCGCGCTGGTATCGGAACCCACCGGGACGCGGATGGCGGCATCGTTGACGCTGGCAGCGTCCAAGCGGGGACTTTTGTCGGCAGCTACCGGCGGGGTGCCCTCAGCCGGGTCCGGTCGCGTGTCCTGTGCGGTGGCGACCAGCGGCAACAGCGCAAGTGAGCACGCCAGGACCAGCGCATGTCGCTTGCGCATCTGGAAGGAGGTGGGGGAATGCAGTTCTGCAGTCACGGCAATCATCCGTTATCGATTGCCAACGATCCTGCTGGAGCCCTATTCGCGGTTGCGTGAAAGCGGCTGGCCAGACTTGCTGGAAACTGAAGCGACCGCCTTGTCCGGCCCGCCTCCGCTGGCGCACGCGAGGAAGCGCGAACCCTTCAGCCAATCCATGTCCGGGTAGTAGGCGAACAGCAACTGGCCGCCCTTGAGGCTGTCGATCAGTTCGCGCGCGATGCCGCTGCGCACCGCCGGGCAACCGAAGCTGCGACCCAGCCGCCCCTGCCGCAGCGCCTGTGCCGGGTCGACGTAGTCGGCGCCGTGGATCACGATCAGACGCTCGCGCGCGTGGTCGTTGACGCCGGGCTCCAGGCCGTCCATCCGCAGCGAATAACCGTGGCCGCCGATGTAGGTCTCGGCGGTGCTGAACAACCCCAGGCTCGACTGCAGGCTGCCTTCGACATTGGAGAACTCGGAGGCGAGGTCGGCGCCGCTGTGTTTCCCATGGGCCACGTGCTCGACGTACAGCAGCCGGGCGTCGTCCAGCGCGAACACCCACAGCCGTGGCTCGGTCGACGGCCGCGAATAATCGATCACCGCCAGCCGCTCGACTGGTGCCACCGTACCGCTGCCGGTCGCGCACTGCTGCGCCTGTACTGCGAGCGCCAGCACTTCCGGATCGGCCTTGGGCGCGGCGAGTGCGAGGCGCTCGGCCAGCGTGGGTTGCGGCGGCTCGGGCGGTAGCGGCGGCACGACGATTTCAGGGATCGCCACGACCTCCGCATCCGGCGGGGTACTGGTGCAGCCCGGCAGCAGCGTCAGCATCAACGCCGTGGCCAGCCACGCCAGACGACGCAGCGCCACGCGCGGCGATATCGGTTTGTGCGCTCGCGAATCCACCTTCACATTTTATCGACGCGGGCGGCTGCGCGACTGAATCACCCTGAACGCGTCAGTGCGATTCAGTCAGTGTTTGCGTACTCGCTTCGCCCCAACCCTGCCACGGGTCCCGGCGCAAGCTGGCCGCACGACGCAACGCACGCGCCATCGTGTAGTCCGCACCCGAGCGGGTGCGGCCGAGTTCGTCCCAGTGCAGCGGCATCGCCACGCCCGCGCCCGGACGGGCCCGCAACGACCAGCTTGCAACGCTGGTGGAACCGCGCGCATTGCGCAGCCAGTCGATGAAGATCACGCCGCGCCGTTTCGCCTTGGACGCGGTGGCGACGTAGCGGTCGGGCGCATGCGTCGCCATAGCATTGGCGATCGATTCGCAGAATGCCTTGGCCTCATCCCATCCCGGCCCCGGCGCGATCGGGACCACCACGTGAAGCCCTTTGCCACCGGACAGGCGCAGGAAGCTGGCCATGCCGGCCGCCGCAAGCCGGTCGCGCACCTCGCGGGCGCCCGCGCGGACCGCCGACCACGCCACGCCGGCACCGGGGTCGAGATCGAACACCAGCCGGTCGGGATGTTCAAGATCGTCGATCCGGGAGCCCCACGGGTGCAGTTCCAACGTGTTCATCTGGACCAGTTCAAGCAGACCGGTCGCGTCCTCGATGTACAGGTAATCGTCATGCGCGCCGTCCTTCTCGCGGATCGACACCGCATGCACCGAGTCGCCGAGGGTCTGCGCATGGTGTTTCTGGAAGAAACACTGGCCCTTGATCCCGTCCGGGCAGCGCACGACCGACAGCGCGCGCCGGGCGACCTCCGGCAACAGGCGGGGCGCAACGGCCCGGTAATAGTCGGCGACCTGTTGCTTGGTGATCCCGTCGGCCGGATAGGCCAGCTTGTCTGGACTGGTGAGCCGTATCGCGTCCGTCGGAGCCACGTCGGTCATCTCCTCGCGCTCGTCGCGCTGCGGATACACATCGGCGGCAGCCTACGCGGCCTTGCTGCGCTTTGCCGTGGTCTTCTTCGCGACCTTCTTGGTGGTTTTCTTTGCAGTCTTCTTCGCGGCCGCCTTCTTCGCAGTGGTCTTCTTGGCGCCCTTCTTCGCTGCCTTCTTCGCTGGCTTGCGATCCGCTTCGTCGGCTTCGTCCTTGCCTGCCGACTTCCTTGCAGGCGTGCGCTTCTTCTTGGCGATGCTCTGCTGCAGCAGCTCCATGAAGTCGACGACGTTGGTGGTGGCGTGCTCCTCGACCTCGGGCTCCTCGTCGCCGTGGCGAACGACGCCCTTGTCCTTCATCCGCTGGGTGATCACGTCCTGCAGGCGATGGCGGAACTCGTCCTGGTATTCGTCCGGGGCCCACTCGCCGGACATGGTGTCGATCAGCTGCTCGGAAAACTTGAGTTCCTTGTCGGTGATCCGGTAGTCGCCGCTCTTGCCCTCGGGGATTCGGTACTCGTCGATGTCGACCAGTTCCTGCGGGTAACGCATCATCAGGAGCAACAGGGCGTTGTCCTGCGGCATCACCGCGCACAGGCTCTCGCGGGTGCGGATCACGACCCGTGCGATGCCGATCTTGCCGGTGCTGGCGAGCGCCTCGCGCAGCAGCACGTAGCCCTTCTCCGCCTTCTTCGCGGGCACCAGCACGTAGGGCTTCTCGAAGTACTGCGGGCCGATCGAGGCAACGTCGACGAACGCCTCGACCTCGATCGCGTCATGGCTTTCCGGCGCGGCCGACTTGATGTCGCCGGGGTCGAGCACGACGTAGCTGCCCTTGTCGTACTCGAACGCCTTGACGATGTCCTTCCATGCGACTTCCTCGCCGGTTTCGGCGTTGACCCGCTCATAGCGGATCGGGTGGTTGTCGCGGACGTCGAGCATGCGGAACGAGATATCGGTCTTGCGTTCGCCCGACATCAGCGACACCGGGATGTTGAGCAGGCCGAACGACAGCGTTCCTGACCACACGGGACGAGCCATGGCGATCTCCTGGTCGAGTCGGTCCACGGGCACCGCCCGGACCGGGCGCACAGTATCGGGAGCCGCGCGTGACGCGTGTGTCGAGCCGTGCCGGCTATCAGGACAACGCGCGCTCGATGTCCGGCAGCGGCACGTTGGTCAGGTCGCGGTCGACCTCGCCGATCAGCCGGTCGCGTACTTCCTTGTGCAGCTGCGGGCGCATCTCGCCGAGCGTGCGCGGGTCGGCGACCAGTACGACGTGCGCATAACGCTGATGCAGCGCGCCATCGTTCAGGCGTTGTGCCAGTTGCCGCGCGAACGTCGCCTCGTCGGTCTGGTAGCCGTCGTTGCCGCCGGGCTGTACGCCGGACGGACCTTCGTCGTTCACGTTCATGACCTCGAGCAGGTCGACCTGCTGCAGCGACAGCCGTGGCGGGTCGCCGACGTTGCGGAATACGCGTGCGC
>JBOHYC010000342.1:0-2651 GCA_050737755.1 Lysobacter sp. | reverse complement strand
GTGCCGACCAGTTCGACCGAGTCGGGAATGATGTTGTAGCGGATGCCGCCGTGCACCGAGCCGAAGCTCACCACTGCCGGCAACTTGGCGATGTTGGTGTTGCGGCTGACGATGGTCTGCGCGCTGCCGATGATGTCGGCCGCGGTGACGATCGGGTCGATCCCGCCCCACGGTGCCGAGCCATGCGTCTGGCGGCCGTTTACGGTGATCGTGAACTTGTCCGACGCCGCCATCAGCGGGCCGCCGCGGACACCGATCGTGCCAGCCTGCAATGACGAGAATACGTGCAGGCCGAACATCGCCTCGGGCTTGAAGTCGGCGAACAGGCCGTCCTCGATCATCAGCGACGCACCGCCTTCCTCGCCCGCCGGCGCGCCCTCCTCGGACGGCTGGAACACCAGCATCACCTGGCCGGGGAGTTCGTCGCCCATCGCCACCAGCGCATCGGCGACCCCGAGCAGGGTCGCGGTGTGGGCGTCGTGGCCGCAGGCGTGCATCACGCCGGTCTGCTGTCCGTTGAAGGTGGTGGTGACTTTCGACGCGAACGGCAGGGCGGTCTGTTCGGTCACCGGCAGCGCATCCATGTCGGCGCGCAGGGCGATCTTCGGGCCGGGCTTGCCGCCTTCGATGATCGCGGTGACGCCGTGGTGGGCGATCCCGGTGCGCGGCTTTAGGCCGAGCGCTCGCAGATGTTCGACGACCTTCGCGGCAGTCTGTTCCTCGCGGTTGGACAGCTCCGGGTGCTGATGGAACCAGCGGCGCAACTCGACCACCTCGTCCTGCAGGCGGGTCGCCGCGGCGGCGACTTCGGGTCGCTGCGTGGGCGATGACGTGTCGTCTGCAGCAGTGTTCGGCGAGGCCGGTGTCTGTGCGGCGGCGGTCGGCACCAGCAGGCTGGCAAGTGCGGCGGACAGGAATAGCTGGCGCATGGCGTGGTCCCCGGGAGCGGAACGCCGATCCTAGCGCGAGGAGCGCGCGTCTGTAGGAGCGACGTAAGTCGCGAACGCACCGATAGGTCCGGGGGTGTGGAAATTCGCTCGCGTTGACAGCGGCCCGAAGGATGCTGCGGGCGTCCTTGAGGCGCCCAATGTCCAAGGCAATCGGGAACGGTGAGGAGTTCGCGACTCACGTCGCTCCTACAGGTGGGCACAGGGCATCGGAGTCGAAGTCGCGCGGGCCGGGGCTTGGAACGGACATGGCAGTTCTCGCCCGATCTATTCGCTGTAACAGGCGCATTGCCGTGGATCGGGGCACCGATTAGAATGAGAATGATTGCTATTTAGAGGCCGCCGAGCCCAAGCCGGCGCCGCCTGCGCAACGGACGCGCGAACCTCACTGCTTCGCATCACAAGGTTCCCAATGTCCCGTTCCGCTGTCGCCCGATCCTCCTTCCCGCGGGTGAGCCTGCTCGGCTTGGCGTTGCTGGCCGCGCTGCCGGCCGCCGCGCAGGTTGCCAACTCCGCGTCCGAAGATTCCGACGCCACCACCCTCGACACCGTCCAGGTGCAGGCGCGGATCATCAAGCGCAGCCAGACCGTCACCAAGACCGACACCCTGATCACCGAGGCGCCGCAGTCGGTTTCGGTGGTGAGCGCGCAGCAGTTCGCCGATCGCGGCCTGCATGGCATCGACGAGGCGATGTGGTACCTCGCCGGCACCCAGGGCGGCGGCTACGGCCAGGACACCCGCAGCGACTGGCTGCTGGTGCGCGGCTTCAGCCCGGCGCGCTACCTGGACGGGCTGGCGTTGACCGACGGCGTCTGGACCGGCGCCACCCGGGTCGAGCCGTACGGGCTGGAGCGGATGGACGTACTGAAGGGGCCGTCGTCGGTGTCATACGGCGCGATGCCGCCGGGCGGACTGGTCAACCTGGTCAGCAAGCGCCCGACCGACGTGCCGTTGCGCGAGGTCGAGGTGCAGCTCGGCAACTTCAACCTGCGGCAGGCCGCGTTCGATTTCGGCGGTCCGCTGGACGATGCCGGCAAGTGGTCGTATCGGCTGACCGGGCTGGCGCGCAACAGCGACAACCTGGTCGACACCGTCGAGGACGACCGCTACTTCTTCGCCCCGGCGCTGGCGTGGAAACCCAGCGACGCGACCTCGCTGACATTGCTGGCACGCTGGCAGAAGGCCGATACCGCCAACGGCAGTGGCTTCCTGCCGGCCGAAGGCACGCTGCTGCCGAATCCGAACGGGAAGATCCGGCCCAGCATCTTCACCGGCGAGCCTGGCTGGAACGACTACATCCGCACCAGCAAGTCGGCCGGCTACGAGTTCGAGCACCTGTTCGGCAACGGCCTGACCTTCCGCCAGAATCTGCGCTACGGCGAGTCCGACGTCGACCACGACGCCGGCGTTGGCACGCTCGGCCTGCGCGAGGACGGGCGCACGCTCGACCGCTACCTGTTCCCGCTGGAGGAGCACTCCAAGGCGTTCGGTGTCGACAACAACGTCAGCTTCGACTTCGCCACCGGCGCGTGGCAGCACACCGTCCTGGCCGGCATCGACTACCGCCGGTTGCAGAGCGACTACGCCTCGGCGTTCGCGTTCGGCATCGATCCGATCGACGTGTTCAACCCGGTCTACGGCGCCGAGGTGATCGTGCCCGACTACACCTTCCACGAGGACAAGGTGCAGGAGCAGACCGGCGT
>JBOHYC010000341.1:0-10122 GCA_050737755.1 Lysobacter sp. | reverse complement strand
CCGCCGCCGAGCACGGCGTCGTGGAAGCCGCGGATGTCGAAGTCGTCACCCAGTTCCTTCTCGGCCTTCGCGCGCAGTTCCTGGATCTTGATCATGCCGATCTTGTAGCTGGTCGCCTGGCCCGGCCAGGTGATGTAGCGCTGCACCTCGGCCTGGATCGTAGCCAGCGGGATCGAGCTGTTTTCGGAGAAGTACTCAACCGCCTGCTCCTGGGTCCAGCCCTTGGCGTGCATGCCGGTGTCGACCACCAGCCGGATCGCGCGCCACATCTCGGAGGTCAGGCGGCCGTATTCCGCGTAGGGGTCGGTATAGGTGCCGGGCATCTCCTTGGCCAGCGCTTCCGCGTACAGGCCCCAGCCTTCCTGGTAGGCGTTGAAGCCGGCCTGCTTGCGGAACTCCGGCACGCCTTCCAGCTCCTGCGCGATGGCGATCTGCATGTGGTGGCCCGGCAGGCCCTCGTGGTACGCGATGACCTCCAGCGTGGTCTTCGGCATCGAGTTCATGTCCGACAGATGCGCGTAGTACACGCCCGGGCGCGAACCATCCGGCGTGCTCGGGTAGTAGTGCTGCGCGGCGCCGTCGACCTCGCGGAACGGCTCGACGCGCTTGACCACCAGGTCGGCCTTCGGCAGCAGGCCGAAGTAGTTCGGCAGCTGCTTCTTGATGGTGTCGATCGCCTTGGTGGCGTCGTCGATGTAGCCCTGCCGGCCGGCGTCGGTGTTGGGATATTTGAACTGCGGGTCGGTGTCGACGAACTTGAAGAACGCCTTCAGGTCGCCCTCGAAGCCGACCTTCTTCTTCAGCGCCTCCATCTCGCCGCGGATGCGCGTGACTTCATCCAGACCGATCTGGTGGACCTGGTCGGGGGTCAGGTCGGTGGTGGTCGCCGCGCTCAGGCGCTCGGCGTAGTACGCGGCGCCGTCGGGATGGGTGGTGCCGACACCCGATGGATTGACGTCCGCATTCGGCAGGTCGGCCTTGTACCAGGCGATGACGTCGGCATAGGCCGGCTGCACCGCTTCCACCAGCGCTGCGCGAGCCGAATCCTTGAGCTCCTGCGCGCGGGCGGCGTCGATCTTGCCGCTCTTCACGAGCGCATCGGCCTTGGCCTGCGCGTCGGCCCACAGCGCGCTGTCCTTGCCGTCGGTGAACGGCGCGCCGGTGACGACCTTGCCGGCCTGCTCGATCACGCCCTCATGGGCGAAACGCGGCGGCCGGATACCGAGTTCGGCCGAGTGCTTCACCTGGTCCATCAACTGCCCGAAGGCACGCGGCACTTCGCGCAGGCGCGCCACGTAGGCGGTGTAGTCGGACTCTTCCTCGACCTTGTGGAAGCTGATCAGGAAGGTCGGCAGCTGCGACTGCATGCCGCCCATCTGCTCGAACGGATAGCCGTGGTCGGCGAACTGGTCGGCCGCCTGCGCCGCCTTGGTCTGGTACTCGAACAGGTCCCACGACAGCTTGGCGTCGTCACTGAGCGCGTCGTACTTGAAGGTCGACTGCATCTCGCCGAGCGCGGCGACCTGCCAGGCCAACCGCTTCTGTTCGGCCTCGCGCGACAGGTCGTCGAGCTCGGCGTAGCGGTCCTTGCGACCGAGGAAGGTCATCTGGGTCGGGCTGAACTGCAATTGCTCCTCGTACTTGCGCTCGAACCACGCATTGATGCGCGCGTCCTCGCTGGTGGCGCCGGCCTGTGCGGCGGTGGCATCCGGCGCGTTGGCGGAAGAGTTGGTCGGCGCTGGGTTCGAACATGCGGCCAGCAGGGCCAGCGACAGGGCGGATAGGACGAGGGTGCGGCGCATGGTGGCTCCGGGTCGGATGGGAGCGGGGCTCCCGTGAAGGTCGATGATGCCGAATGAACGGGAGGGGTGAAGTGTGCCGAAAGGCCCGGAAACCCGCCCCCTGTCCCATTCCCGGGACTCAGCCGGATCACCTCGCCAACGGTGTTGGCATTCGGGGAATGGACCGACCAGGTCAAGCGCTTGCCACTGGGCGAAATCCTCCAGTCGCATATCTTCGGCACGCGCCAGTGAGCGCGCCCTGACTTCGGCGACAGCGAGGTCCGTGGCAAACGTAGGGTTGCTCGCAGCGCTGCCACCCGCATGCCAACTATCAATTTCCTATAAAGATCAGGAAAATTTAAAGCAGATTTTCAGTGTCGGACCACGCAGGCGCACGATCAATGCTCCGTCGCCCGGCGTCCAAGAGAAAAAGGCGACCCCAAGGCCGCCTTCCTGCTTCCCATACCCATTTGGACTCGGTCAATCACCTTCAGCATTCGCACGACCTTGCACGAACTCGGGGAAGGTCTCCGCCAACGACGCCTCGTCCGGCAGGATGTAGAACACCCCACCCCGTTCGAACGTCGGACTCAGGATCCGCTTGTAAAACCCGGGCGAGACGTTGATGCAGCCATGACTGATGCGGTTGTCGTCGGGTGTAGGCGATGCGAGACGTTCAGCGCGCCGCTCAGCCGGGACGCCAGTAGCGGTAGGGTGGATGGAAACTGCGGAATCGTAGTCCACCCACAGCACGCGGCCAGCATCGATTGATGGACCGAAACCGCCCACGAAGCGACCAGCAGGCGTTGTGCGGTCCCGGCCCGGAATCTCGCGAAGCGCAAGACCGGCGATGCCGGGAGCGCTGTGATCGCCGACCGCCGAGCCAAAGAGCCCGGGTGCAGTGCCGCGAAGCCGGCCGTCGCCGCCGAACACCAGGATCTGTGCAGCCGCCTTGTCCATGATCGCGAAGGGATAGCCTTGGCTGTCCCCGGATGCGACGACCCAGCCCGCGAGCTCGATCACCGTGTCGGAGACTTCCTGGCCTCGCGGAAGTTCGTCGACGGCGGCCACGGGTTGCGCGGCGGCACCCTCGGCAGCGGCCACGCCGAAACTCGCGAACGCCAGCGCCAACGCCAGCGCGCCGTGGGCGACCTTCATCGCAGGGTGTATGGACGTGCGAATGGGACGACTCCTTGGAATTGGATGGGGTGACAAAAGAAGCCCGGTGACCACGAGGTCACCGGGCTTCCTTCTTCAAGCGGTGCGACGAAACTTGCGCAAGACGACTAACCGCGCGGGTTTCGGCCCGGTGCCGATTCGAGCCGCTGGACGCGGCCTTCGATCTGATCCAACCGCTGGTTGGCCTGCTGTGCGGACTGGTTGGCGGATTCGGCACTCTGGGCCGCGCCCTGCACCCGCGTGTCGAGTTGGTCGAGGCGCGAGTTGATGCCTGCAAACTCGTCGTCGTAGGTGGCGCAACCGGCAAAACCCACGGCAGCGACGAGCGCCACGCCGAGCGCACGCGCCGGCCTCAGTTGTTGCTTGGTCAGGAACATTGCAATTCTCCTTCGTCTGGGGGTTCCCGGAATATAGCGGCCTTTTTGCCAGCGCCATGTCCTCCCCTTCAGCTGCCGTTGGCCTAGGTGGATGAACGGTGAAAAAGGCGGCAACCCGTACGCGTTCCGGGAGAGACGTAATGCCACTTGGGATCGAACGCAGGCCCCAAAATCAACCGGCGCTATCTGTACTGCGTGCGCGACCTCGAAAAGCACCTGCGACAAAGTTGCTCACCGCAGCGCCGCGCCTCTAGGTGGTTTGGGGAGACCTTCGGGATATCTTTCGCAGACCTCGTGGAGGTCCCAGAAGACCTCTGGAACCTCGCTGACGAGGTCTGGAACCTCTTCGACGAGGTCTGGAGCCTCGCTGATGAGGTTGGGAACCTTGTTGGAGACCTCCAGAACCTCATAGATGACCTCCGGGACCTCCTCGATGAGGCCCGGAACCTCGTTAGCGGCCTTCTGGACTTCGTCGGAGAGGTCCGAAACCTCGAAATGGGCGAAACAGGGCTTCGGCGCTGTCTCGCCGCTAGTCGAGATCGCGTGACAGGTAGTCCTCGGCCTTGTACTGATAGAGGAACTCCTCTGCATCGGCCGGCTCCATCGCATATTCACCCGACGTCGTATCCGCGAGCATCGCCGCATACGCGGGCGTTGCCTTGAACGCGCTGAACCGCTTTCGGCGGTAGGCGGTGAAGTCATCAGCCTCCATATCCAATCGTTCGATGACACGTCCTTCCTTCACCCGCAGGAGGGTGTACCGCTCAGACGTGGAGCCGTAACCCATGTGTACGTAGTCGATGACTTCACCCCGCGGAATCACCAGCGCGCCGGTGTACCACGTGGCAGGAACGTCATCGCGGCCGTTGAAGACCTGGGTGACGATGTCCTCCATCGGAGGCTCCAGGCGGTACTCCTTTTGCTCGGGATCTTTCCCCCGCTTAGCACCATCCTCCCGCATCCGGACTTCGACCTTGTCCACGATGAGGTAGCCCTCCCGGATAGCGAAGGTCGCCACGTAGCCACGCCAGTTGGCGGTCGTCATGGGGCGGAACTTCGGAACGTCGTCGCGATGTGCAGAGAGATAGGGCTGCAAGGGATTGGTATGCAGCGGCACCTCTTCCCCATCGAGCAGCAGCTTGTCCGGCATCTGGGCGGTAGCGTGCGCGAGTTGCGGGACTGCAAAGATCAGCAGCAGCAATGCAATCAAACACTTCATAGAACCCGTCCGTATCGCATTGGAGGCTTATAGACGAAGCCTGCTGAGGCTTCTTGCCTCCGCGTTGAGGCTCAGGAGGTCGGGCGCGAGGCGAATTGCCTCAATGGGCGGCACACGAGTCTGACGGCTGACAGTTGAGCCTTGCCTCAAAGGGCTCACGCCTCACCGACGACGCTCACACTCTCCCAGCCAAACACGTGCGCTTCAGTCGAGGGGCTGACATCGCAAAAGCCCAAGTCAAGGAAAGTGACCTGACCCCGCTTTCCTTACCCCGTTTTTCACCCCGCAGCTTCCAACCGGGTCATCAACGACGACTTGTAGTCGAGCCTATCTTCCCGAATGGCGCTGAAGAACGTCGCGTAATCTACTTCCGACAGAAAATAGAAATAGTAACGCCAGGCCATGCCATCGTCCTTCAACTGCGCGTTCAACTCCCTAAAATGAGCCTTTGCATCGCGCGCCTTGGCCTTATTGCGACTAGAGTCATCGTTATCAGCCTTGATTTCCACCACCAGCACTACATCGCGTGCGGCCAACTTCAGAAGGAAATCAGGATTGAAATTTTCGGTCTTCGCATGCGTACTAGCTTTCTCCGAAGGCTTGTACGAATACGGAAAACTGTAGAAACCCGCATCGGCATTTTTGAAGAACGCATCGAACAATTCACCGTTGGCGAACATGCCATCGATGAAAGCGCGTTCTGGCTTGAAGCGAGAGACAAGCAAGTTTGTCGGGCACTTGAATGAGGCTGCTGGCTGAGGCCTCAAGGCATCAGGAAGATGTGCAATCTCTTCGATGTAGCTGCTCTTAGCAAATGCACGCTTGGCAAGCCAGTCTTCCCAGAGCTGCCTCTGATCCGGACCCTTGAAGCCATCCGCCGCATCGTCCGTGTAGTAGACCGAAGTGTTGCTTCGCAGCTGATCCTCACTCACCCACTGCGCAGGCATTGTCACTGGATCAAGCAGCACCAATGCATTTGGCTTGAGCTTCTGCCGCGGCACGGTAGCACCCAACACGCGGAACATTGGTCCGAACGCGTTCTGTGTCTTCGTCAGATTCTCCTTGCTCAGGAAGTCTTCCGGTTGGCCGGCTTGATTCAAGCTGTTCGTGATAAAGCTTCGAATTCGCTTATTTGGCCAGTCGGCGGCAATCTTTTCATCCTTGTCGTCGAGAAACATCCGGATTCGCGCGATCGCATCGTCGATCTTCATGAGATCAGGGACCTCCAGCACGATGGCCCGACTACCACTCAAGGCATAGGTCGTCTGCTGAGTCAGCTGTCGTGCCTGCGGTGAGTAGTCGACTGTGGACGGCTCGCGTGCACGCTTTGCGCTGGTCTGTTCGGTCACCTGCTCGGTGACATAGGTGAGATTGAACAGCGGGAAGGTGAACGTCGGCCTCACCACGTCGCTGGAAACCCGGTTTTCGATCTCCAGGACTTCATAGAAGAGATTCTTGAGGCTCTGGGTCCATGCCTCATGATTCTCGACGGTTAGCAGCACAGGCTGCGCCAGCCCCGGTGGCATCCGCAAACCGCGCCCCAAAACCTGCGCGATTAGCAGCTTGGAATTGAATGCCTTGGTTTCCCAGGGAACGATCTGGAACACGTTAGGTACATCCCAGCCTTCAGTCAGCATACTCACCGAGACAATCCACTCCACCGGATTGTCGTTGCTGCCCACGGTTCGCAAAAGCTGCATGTTCTGCTTGCGCACGGCTTCGGGCTTTGGAACAAGCCTCGTAACCTCGGTGCCGTCTGCGCCACTGGGAATGCCCGACGCGACCCAGATTACCCTTTTCTCAGCTTCAGCTCTGCTCAAGCCTTGCCTTTGGACCAACTGCTTGACTAATTCATCCCAGACCCTGACGCACGCGACGATCTTCTCGGTAACGATGATCGACACCGGCTTGACCTTGCTGCCGTACTTCTCGCGATTGCGGCGATGGTTTTCGAAGATCTGCGGGTAACTCGTCCCACCTTCCACAAGGCGTTCGGTCACGTAATCTGGGGTTTTGACTACGCGCTCATCAATCGCCCGCTTCAATCCGTAGCGGTAGATCACATCCGGAAAATAGTCGTTGCCGATGTATGGTGTACCCGAGACACCGACTATGAAACGAAAGCCATAGTCGTCGCTGCGCAGGAAGTCCATCCACCTTTTCGTACCGGCGTCGGCACCGCTGTGGATGTGGTGCGCCTCGTCGTTAAGAACGAGCGTTCGCCTGCCCTTGCCTTTGAAAGAGTCCGCTATGGACGACCCGGTGCGATCGTAGACGGCGTGGATGTTTTCGATGCAGATTTCGCCCTCGAGAATCGGATCATTCGCCGTTTTGATCGGCGGGTTGGGATACACCGCGCCCAGCGATTCCATGATCTGCTTGAGATCCTGCCGCGCGGACAACTCTCGAAATTTGTCCTTCAGCCCTTCCTCGATGGTCAACGAGGGGCACAGCACCAGGACCTTGTCCACGAAGCCCATGGCAAGCGCCGCTCGGGCGATGCCATACATGACAAAGCTCTTCCCTGCGCCGGTAGCGACGTCAAGGCTAACGGCTTTGCGATCGGCTAATGGGAACTTCGCCAGATAGGCGGACTGCGCACCAAAATGCCCCTGCATCTTCGCGCTCGCCGTGAAGTGCTCCGATGCAAGCACCGATGTATCCGCGTAGCTGGCCGACAGGAGGAAGCCCAGTGCTCGCCGAATTGCCTCGCGCTGGAACGCATAGCGGTCGAGCGCTATCGCCTCGAAGAACGGCTCGTAGCGTTCGACCGCATCGCGTGCCGCATAGTCCAGATTGCCCAATGGCAGTACGAAATCATCGTTGGTCAGTTTGATCGCCATGCATCACTTCCCCTTGCGGCGTGCCGCGCCAGCGACTTTCTTGGTTACCTTCTTCGCGACCTTCTTTGTCGCAGCCATTTTTTTCCCCTGACTGCGAAGACTCGCTCCGCTGGCAACAAACTCCCCGCGCTCAATCACCAGCCGCTTCTCGTTGCCGTATTGATCGACCAGTATCACCATCGCGCGCTCACCCAGTTCCTCTTCGGGAAAACGGATGTCCAGCCGCTCGCAAGCTTCGGCCTTGGCTGCATGGTCGCCGTTGACAGCGACGTCCAATCGTTTGAGTTCCGCCATGACCAGTTGCTCGCCCCACAGCACGCGGCCTAGGGTGAATACGTCGCCGTCGAAATTCGGGTCGATCATCACCATCGACAATGTCGCGAAATTGGGAAAATCTTCGGGCGCTGTGCTTAGCGTCTTGGCACGGAATTCGGTCAGCCGTACCACGGCCTCGCGCAGGTCTTGGTTGGTCAGGTCCGCATCTGCCGGCGGCAGCAGCAGAAACCGCTGCTCGGTCAGGGGCTGGGACACGAAATCGAAGCCCACCGCGTCGATCACCGCATTGACGTCGCCTTCCGACATGGGCTGCTTGAGCGCACCCGCCGAACCGGAGGTCAGCAACCGGTTAAGCACCGACTCGGGCACCTTGAGCACAACATAGCGGGTGTTGCCGAACCGCAGCTCGTCCGTCATGAAGCTCAGTGCCGATACCGGCGCAATCACGTAGAAGCGATCGCCGCCGTGGCCGCGCATGGTCTGATGCAGACTCTCGATATAGCCCTCGTCCAGCGTCAGCTCTCTTTGATCCGGGTAGTTCCAGATATGAACCGCGTCGGTGCCGATATAACCATCCGAACGGAACGCATGGATCATGTGCGGGTCGTCGCGCACGCCGAACAGTTGCATCACGAAGGGCTTGTAGTTGGCCCAGTCCAGTTGCCGGATCTTTGCGCGGTCGTATACGCCAGCATTGAATAGTGCGAAGTGCCGAGCCTTGAGCGGTTGGGCAGCTTCGGTTTTCGCCTTCGGCTCAATGAAGGACACCAGAAAGCGCACGCCGCCTACAGCCACCGCACGCTGGCCGGCTTTTAGCTCGTCGGACTCCATCACCTTGAGCTTGTGCAACATAAATTTTTCTTCTGGGCAGAGCAGGCTGAACTCAGGCGCTTTGCCTTTCTTTGCCGGGCAATGCGCGATCAGGAACTTCGCGAAATCGGTGAGCAGCGTATCGGTGATCTCCAGCTCCCCGCCCTTGGCTCTGTCGAACAACAGCAACGCCGCCTTGCTGCCGGACTTAGAGTGCGCGGAGAAATCCTTTACACGATCATATTCGCGGCGATCGTCCTTCTTTTCCGCTCCTATCTGCGTACTTAGGTTTAGCAACCGCTTCTGCGTCGTGTAGATCGCGAGACGCCCGCAGTCGATGCTAATCCAGCGACGCCCTAGCTTCTCCGCGACCGCCGCAGTTGTGCCGCTGCCACTAAACGCGTCAAGCACAATATCCCCTGGCTTCGATGAAGCACTGATTATTCGCTCCAAGAGCAGTTCGGGCTTCTGGGTGGGGTACTTAGCCGATTGAGACGACCCCCCAGCAATGTACGGAATGTCCGCCCACACGTCAGGAAGCGGCACGCCAGACATTTCATCTAGAAACATAATTCGACAGCGGCGAATTGGCTTCCCATTTCGGCCTAACTTGATGCGCCCATGGCTATTAGGGACATCAGTCTGCGGCGCATTCCAGAGTGCCGCCATGCCGTCTGGTCCGGTACGCCAGCGCGCCGTTGTTCCATGGAAATCGAACGATTTCATTCTTCCGCGGGGGTCAAGCATGTTCTCTGATTTCCACCATCGCCCAGAAGGCAGGCGATTCCACTCAGCTGAAATGTATTCAGACGAATATGGCGTATAGAGAATATTTAGAGGGGTGGCTTCACTCTTGCCGTAGTACAAGAGCGAGTCCTTCACGTTTCCAAATCGCGAAGTAGCATCGTTATGTGACGAGGAGCGCGCCCAGGTGATGTCGTTACGAAATGTCTCTTCACCAAACACCTCATCCATGATGGCCTTCAGATAGTGGACTTTCTTCCAGTCTAGATGGACATAAATACTCCCATCACTCGCAAGCACCTCGCGCAGCAGCACCAGTCGCTTGCGCAGGAACTCAATGAACTGCGCGCCAACAAGCTTGTCGCGATAGGCCTTCTCGCGATCCTTCATGAAATCCTGCTTGGTCGCGAACGGCGGATCGATGTAGATCAACTTGATCTTGTCGCGAGTCCCGTAGCGGTTGGCGCCGCGCTGGTCGTCGTAGAGTGCCTTGAGCGCCAGCAAGTTGTCGCCGTAGATCAGCAGGTTGCGCCAGTCTGGGTTCGGCGCCGAATGCGGGTGGTCGGCATTGAAGCTCCGGATCTCTTGCAATGGCGCTGCCGGCGTGTCGGCCAGGATGTCCTGCTCGCGCGCCTTGCCCTTGTACTCCAGCGAGTACACGCCGGTGCGCTCTACATATTCCGCATCGTCAGAGGCGAACAACAAACGGCGGTACTCGTCAGGCAACGGTTCGCCTTTTTCAAGTTTTGCAATCAACAGGCGTTTTTGATCTTCAGTCAGCACGCGTTAAATCCTTTCTGTTCAATACAGCTCGTGTCGCATTGTGCGGTTGCCCCGCTGGCGTCAATTCACTGCGAAGACCTCGTATAGAAAAGCGGCGGCCATTCGGCCGC
>JBOHYC010000340.1:0-2624 GCA_050737755.1 Lysobacter sp. | reverse complement strand
GACATCGTGCAGCAGGCCCATCGCGCAGGCCTGTTCGGCATCGAAGATTTCCGCCGAGGCGAACCAGCGGCGTGCCTGGCGGGCGCCGATCGCCTCGATCACGTACGGCGAGATCACCGCCGGCAGCAGGCCGAGCTTGCTCTCGGTCAGCCCGAACTTCGCGTCCTGCGAGCCGATCGCGATGTCGCAGCAGGCCACCAGGCCGACCCCGCCACCAAAGGCGGCGCCGTGGACCTTGGCAATCGTCGGTTTGGGCAACTCGTTCAACGCACGCATCAGGCGGGCGAGGGCGAGCGAGTCGGTGCGGTTCTCGTCCTCGCTGGCGGCGGCCATGCCACGCATCCAGTTGAGGTCAGCGCCGGCCGAGAACGACGCGCCTTCGCCTTCAAGCACGACCACCCGGATGTCGGGATCGCCGCCGACGGCCTCCAGTGCGCCGGTCAGGGCCGCGATCAACTCGGCGTCGAAGGCGTTGTGCACCTGCGGGCGGTTCATGTGCAGGCGGGCGACCGGGCCCTCGCGCAGGTTCAGCAGTGGGTGGCTCATGGCGGCCTCCGGTTCCTTGGCAGTCCCAATGATAGACGCTGTCGCAGCGGCCATTTCCGGCATACGCCCGCGGCCATCGGCGATGATAGAATGAGAACAATTCCCATTTGTATGGAAGTTGCCTTGAAGCTGACGGAACTGCCGCGGCGCACCGCGGCCACGGTCGAGACGGTCGAGGACCTGTCCCCGAACGACGCCATCGCGCGCCGCCTGCGCGAATTGGGCTTCGTCAGCGGCGAACGGGTCGAGGTAGTGGCGGCCGGTCCGTTCTCGGCCGAGCCGTTGCTGGTGCAGATCGGTTTCACCCGGTTCGCCCTGCGTCGGGCAGAGGCCGCGCGCGTGCGCGTGAGTTGTGAAGTGGAGCAGGCCGCATGAGCAGCGCCGACAGTCTCCGCCTGGCCCTGGTCGGCAGTCCGAACTGCGGCAAGACCGCGTTGTTCAACCTGCTGACCGGCAGCCGCCAGAAGGTCGCCAACTACGCCGGCGTCACCGTCGAGCGCAAGGAAGGCCGGTTCAACGCGCCCTCCGGGCGCAACTACGCGGTGCTGGACCTGCCGGGCGCCTACAGCCTCGACGCGGCCAGCCTCGACGAGGCCGTGACCCGCGACCTGTGTCGCGGCTTCTACCCGGGCGAGCCGGCGCCGGACGTGATCGTCTGCGTGGTCGATGCGACCAACCTGCGCCTGCATCTGCGTTTCGCGCTGGAAGTGCGCGAGCTCGGAAAACCAATGGTGCTGGCGGTCAACATGATGGACGCGGCCAAGCGCCGCGGCATCGAGGTCGACCTTGCCGCGCTGGAACGCGAGCTGGGCGTGCCGGTGGTGCCGACCGTGGCGATCCGGCGCGACGGCGCCGAAGCGCTGGTGGCCAAGCTCGACGGTGTCGCCGGCGCCATCCACGAGCCCCGCGAGCACTTGTCCGCCGAGGCGATGATCGACCCCGACGCATTGCACGCCGAGACCCGCCGCCTGCTGTCGCTGGCGGTGACGATGCCGCGCCGCACCGCCGCGATCGATGACACCCTCGACCGCTGGCTGCTCAACCCCGCCATCGGCCTGCTGTCGCTGGCGGTGGTGATGTTCCTGATCTTCCAGGCGGTCTACGCTTGGGCCACGCCGATCATGGACATGATCGACGCCGGCACGGTGGCGCTCGGCGAGTTCGTCGGCGCGACCCTGCCCGAAGGTCCGCTCAACAGCCTGCTGGTCGACGGCATCATCGCCGGCCTCGGCGGGGTGATCATCTTCCTGCCGCAGATCCTGATCCTGTTCGCCTTCATCATCGCGCTGGAGGAGTCCGGCTACCTGCCGCGCGCGGCGTTCCTGCTCGACCGGATGATGTCGAAGGCCGGCCTCTCGGGCCGTTCGTTCATCCCGCTGCTGTCGAGCTTCGCCTGCGCGATCCCGGGAATCATGGCGACCCGCTCGATCCAGGACCCGCGTGATCGCCTCGCGACGATCCTTGTCGCGCCGTTGATGACCTGTTCGGCGCGCCTGCCAGTGTATGCGCTGCTGATCGGCGCCTTCATCCCGCAGCAGAAGGTCGGCATCTTCAACCTGCAGGGGCTGGTGCTGTTCGGCCTCTACGTGGCCGGCATCCTCAGCGCGCTCGGCGTGGCGTGGGTGATGAAGAAATGGCGCCGCGACAAGAGCGAGCATCCGCTGATGCTGGAGCTGCCGTCGTACCGCATCCCGCACCCGCGCGACGTGCTGATCGGCCTGTGGGAACGCGCCTGGATCTTCCTGCGCCGGGTCGGTGGAATCATCCTCGCGCTGACCATCCTACTGTGGTTCCTGCTGTCGTTCCCGGCCGCACCGGCCGATGCGGTGGCACCGGCGATCGACTACAGCTTCGCCGGCCGGATCGGCCACGCGATGACTGCAATCTTCGCGCCGCTCGGCTTCAACTGGCAGATCTGCATCGCGCTGATCCCCGGCCTGGCCGCGCGCGAGGTGGCGGTGTCGTCGCTGGCGACGGTGTACGCGCTGTCGGCGGCCAATGACGATGCCGCGACCGCGGCGCTGACACCGGTGATCTCCGACACCTGGTCGCTGGCGACCGCGCTGTCGCTGCTGGTG
>JBOHYC010000339.1:0-1670 GCA_050737755.1 Lysobacter sp. | reverse complement strand
CCAGGCCCAGCGACATGCTCACCCCGGCCACCACCCAGGTGAAATAGAAGATGCCGGTCGCCAGCGCCAGCAGCATGTAGAACAGCGCGCCGTAGGTGCGCGGATCGGCGGCGACGCCGAAGAACCGGCCGACCAGCGACTTCGACGGGCGTGGCGCCGGGGCGCGCAAGGCGGTCTGCACGGTGACCTCAGTTTCGCGATAGATCCCGGCGACCTCGTCGGGCGCGCCGTAGCTGCCGGCGACCGAGGCGATCACCTCCGCCTCGCTTTTCCCGGCCCCGCCTTTCCCGGCTTGCTCAGCAAGTTCCGAACGCAGGTATTCCTCCGCGTCGTACAGCGCGTCCTGCACCAGCGCCGGGTCGGCGCCGGCCAGCGCGCGGCGCAGGCGCTCCAGGTACTCGGCAATCGTGGTCGGCGGTACGAAGTTCGCGGTGTTCATAGGGGCGGCCCTGGGTTGGGTGGGACGTTGGTGGGCGGGGCGTTGGATGGGTCAATCGGAGTGGAAGCGTCGATGACCGGTGCGAGGACCGCATCGACCGAATCGCGGGTGGCGCGCCAGGCCGCGGTCCAGGCCTGCAGGACCTCGCGGCCGAATGCGGTGATGCGGTAGTAGCGGCGTGGCGGACCGGCGTCCGAGGGCTCGACGAAGCTGTCCAGCAACCCGGCCGCACCGAGGTTGCGCAGTACCGGGTACAGCGCGCTCTGCTTGCCGGCCAGCACGCCCTCGCCGATATGCTCCAGCCGCTTGGCGATCTGGTAGCCGTACATCGGCTCGGCGGCCGCGGCCATCACTGCCATCAGCGCCAGCGACACCGTGCCGGCCGACAGTTCCTTCTGGAATTTTCGCAACAGGGGGTCGAGGTCGGTCATGGCGCTCAGGCGTGTTTGCCAGCTTGGAACGGACACTACTACTCAGTTCGCTATAGTCAGCGTGCCATTAGTAACTGAACGTCCGGATCACATGCCCTTGGCGGGCAATGAACCTCGTACCTGCTGGAGTTGCCTTGCCGCCCCCCTCGCGGCACGGAGGCAACGCCATGACACGCGGAGACAAAGACAGCTACACCGACAAACAGAAGCGCCAAGCCGAACACATCGAGAAGAGCGAGAAGAAGGAAGGCAAGTCGAAGGAGGACGCGGAACGCATCGCTTGGGCGACCGTCAACAAGCAGGACGGCGGTGGCAAGAAATCGGGTTCCGGTCGCGACAAGGACTGAAGGCGCCAGTTGGTGCCGGCACGGCGCTTCGGCCAGAATCGGGCATCAACCACCGACCTGGAGCCACCCGTGCCGAATCCGCGCCTGCTGACGACCGCCCTGCTCATCTCCCTTGCTTTCGGAGCGTTGGCGCAGGAGCCGGATGCCGCCGAGGCGGTCGAAAAGACGCCCGCACCTTCGGTGCAGGAGATCCTCGACGCATCGTCGGCATCGGACTGGCGCACGCTGGATCCGGCCAACACGCTGTACATGGAGCTCGACGGTGGCCGGGTGGTGTTCGAACTCGCCCCGCAGTTCGCACCGCAGCACGTCGGCAACATCCGCACGCTGGCGAAGGAAGGGTTCTGGGACGGACTCAGCATCTACCGTTCGCAGGACAACTTCGTGGTCCAGTTCGGCGACCCGGATGCGGATGGGGAGAACGCCAAGTCGACCGGCAGCGCCAAGACGCAC
>JBOHYC010000338.1:0-9870 GCA_050737755.1 Lysobacter sp. | reverse complement strand
GTGCGGGAGGCGATGACGGACTGGTCGGGGGCGTGAAGCAGTTTGGCGTTGACCTCGATCGTCGCCGCGGGCGTGCTGCCTCCCGCGGTGTAGTCGGCTTCGAACCGGCGCAGGTCGAGCACCAGCTTGTAGTCGGCGCTGATACCGGCGCCCTGTCGCGCGACCGCCGGGATCCGGCTGGAATCCTCCAGTGCGCGGAGCAGGGCATCCTCGACCATGTTGGTCGGCGTCTTGGCCCAACTGGCGCCCTTGTAGACCTGCAGCTCGTTTGTCGACGGGCGCACGGTGATGCGCAGGCTGTCGGTCATCGAGCTGGCAGTGGCGCGCGACAGCGACAACTGCCAGTCCACTGTCGGCCATGCGGGATCGACATGGACCCGCGGGTCGGGTGCGTAGATGGTGCCGGGTTCGGGCTTGGGGCCGAGGATCGAGCAACCGGCCACGAGCATGAAGGCGGCAATCAATACGACCGCGCGCAGCGGGCGATGCGTGCGTCGGCCGCGGCTGGGGCGGGACGCGGGGTTTGCAGGCTGGAGGCTCATTCGGGCTCGAACTCCTTCGGGGCATCGCGGCCGAGCAGGTAGCCGGTCGGGTTGTTGTCGAGGCGGTCGCTGATCCTGCGCAGGTCACGCACCAGTGCGCGCAACTCGCCGAGAGTCGGGCCGAGCTGCGCCAGGCCGTCGTTGGCGAAGCTGCCGATCGCGGCTCGGTTCTCGTTGACGATGCCGTTCGCGCCGGCCGCAGCCGAATCCAGTTCGCTCAGCGTGCTGTCCAGCTTGGCCACCAGTCCGGGCAGCTTCTGCACCAGTTCGCGGTCGAAGTTGGTCATTGCCCGGTTGGTCGTGATCAAGGTCTGCTCCAGTTGCTCGCTGGACTCGCGTGCGTTGACGATCAGCGCGCGCAGGTCCTCGCGCTGGTCGGCGATCGAGCCGGTCAGCGACTCGATGTTCTCCAGCGTGCTGGCGACGCGCTCGACGTTCTCCTCGCTGAGCAACTGGTCCATCCGCGCGACCAGCCGGTTGGCGGTGTCGGCGATGTTCTGCAGCGCGGAGGGCTCGGTCTGGATCAACGGGATCTCGCGCTGGTCGACATCGGCCAGTCGCGGGCTGCCCGGGCTTCCGCCGGTCAACTGGATGATTGGCGAGCCGGTGATGCCGGTCATCGACATCTTGGCGCGGGTGTCGGTCTTGACCGGGGCCTTGGCCTGGACCCGCAACAGCGCGCGCACGCGGCGCGGGTCGTCCGGCGCCAGGCTCAGCCGCTCCACCGTGCCGACCGAGATGCCGTTGTACTGCACGCTGCTGCCTTCGCTGAGGCCGGTGACCGGCTCGTTGAAGATCACCAGGTACTCCTGCCAGCTTTTCTCCGAGGAGTACTTGGCCGCCCACAGCGCGAACAGCAGCAGGAACAGCGAGATGATGATCGTGAACGCACCGATCAACACGTAATTGGCCTTGGTTTCCATCAGTCGGCTGCCTTCATGTCGGCGGACACGGTGTCACGTGTCCGCACATTGTCGTCGCGCGCGGTTTGCGCCGCCCGGGCGCGGGGGCCGTGGAAGTATTCCTGTACCCACGGGTGGTCCAGTTGTTCGACCTCGGCGATCGGTGCGCAGGCGATGACCTTCTTGTCGGCCAGCACCGCGATCCGGTCACAGATAGCGTAAAGGGTGTCGAGGTCGTGTGTGATCAGGAACACGGTCAGGCCCAATGCCTGTTGCAGCGTCCGGATGAGGTTGTCGAACGCGGCCGCGCCGATCGGGTCGAGGCCGGCGGTGGGTTCGTCGAGGAACAGCAGCGGCGGATCCAGCGCCAGCGCCCGGGCCACGCCGGCGCGCTTACGCATTCCGCCCGACAACTGCGACGGCAACTTGTCGAGCGCGTCCGCCGGCAACCCGGCGAGTTTGATCTTCAGCAGCGCCAGCTCGTAACGCAGCGAGTCCGGCAGCTCGCGGTGGTACTCCTTCAGCGGCACCTGCACGTTCTCGCCGACGGTCAGCGACGAGAACAGCGCACCGTCCTGGAACAGCACACCGGTGCGGCGCTCGATCTGCCGGCGTACCTCGTCGTCCTCGCTGCGCGCATCGATGCCGAGCACCTCGATCTCGCCCTCGTCGGGACGGCGCAGGCCGAGGATCGAGCGCATTAGTACTGATTTGCCGCTTCCCGAGCCGCCCACCACGCCGATGATCTCGCCCGGCATCACGTCGAGGTCGACACCGTCGTGCACGACCTGCTCGCCGAAGCGGTTGACCAGCCCGCGCACGCGAATGATCGGCTGTTGCGACGAGTCGACCATCAGATGCCCACCTCCATGAACCAGATCGCCGCGAACGCATCCAGGATGATCACCAGCGAGATCGCCTGGACCACGCTGGAGGTGGTGCGCTCGCCGACCGACTGCGCCGTGCCCTTTACCTGCAAGCCTTCCAGGCAACCGATCAGGGAGATCACCAGTGCGAACACCGGCGCCTTGGCCAGCCCGGTCCAGAAATGTCGCAGTTCGATGGTGTCCTGCATCCGGGCCAGGTATTGCTGCGGCGGGATGTCCAGGTTGTAGGCGCCGACGGTAAGACCGCCGAGCAGCCCGAAGATGTTGGCGATGAAGGTCAGCAGCGGCAGCATCAGCAGCAGCGCAAGCACGCGCGGGATCACCAGCAGGTCGACCGGGTCGAGCCCGAGCGTGCGCATCGCGTCGACCTCCTCACGGCTGACCATCGCGCCGATCTGCGCGGTGAACGCGCTCGCCGTTCGACCCGCAAGGATGATCGCGGTCAGCAACACGCCGAACTCGCGCAGGAACGCGATGCTGACCAGTTCGACCACGAAGATCGTCGCGCCGAAGTCGCGCAGCACGTTGGCGCCGAGGAACGCCACCACCGCGCCGACCAGGAAGCACAACAGCGCGACCAGCGGCACCGCATCCAGACCAACCTGTTCCATGTGGAAGACGGTGGCGGTGGGGCGGAACCGGGAAGGCTGGCGGAACAGCCGCAGCATCTTGACCAGCACCTCGCCCAGGAAGCCGACCAGCGCAAGCGCTTCCTTCCAGTTGTCGGTGACCGCGAAACCGAGCCGCGCCAGCGCCGCGTAGACGCCGAACTCGCGCTTGCCGCGCGGGCGATCATCGGAGACATCGTGGATCGCCGCGACCAGCGCGCAGTGGTCTTCGCGAAAGCTGAAATCCTCGATCGTGAGCTGGCGCCGCTGGGCGAAACGCTTCAGTTCCAGCACGCCCAGCGAATCGAGCCGGTCGATCTCGCCGGCATCGATCGTGGTGACGGAATCGGGCACCTGCTCCAGGCACTTGCCCACTTCGGCTGCGTGTTCCAGCGTCCATTGGCCGGACAGCCGCAGGCGCCCGGAGTCGCGGTCGTCGGTGTGGATCCGTGGCGGTGGCGCGGCGGGTGCGGTCATGGGTTCTCGTCGCAGGATACAGACTGCACCCGGGCATGGCATTGCATCGACTTTCGCATGCGATGCTACGCGGATGAACAGCCCGGCACTGACGATGTCCAGCCCGATCCCGTTGAGCAATGCCAGTTATGCGGACCGCATCCGCTTCATGGTCGAACTGGCCGAACGCCTGCACCTGTACGGCACCACCGCGCAACGGCTGGAGGCGGCGCTGCTTCTTGTCGCCGAGCGCCTGCAACTGGAGTGCGAGCCGTGGTCCAGCCCGACCGCACTGATCCTGAGCTTCAGCGATCCACAGCGCCTGCCCGGTGCCAGCGACACCACCCGGGTGATCCGCCTGCCGCCGGGCGACAACGACCTGTACAAACTGGCCGAGACCGACCGCATCGCCGAGGCGCTGATCGCAGGCGAGATGGACCTCGCGGCGGCATTCGAGGCGATGGACGCGCTCGACAAGCCGACCGGTCGCACCGCGCAGGCGATGCGGGTGTTCGGCTACGGACTGGTCGCGGCCGCGGTCGGTGGTCTGCTGCGGTTGCCATGGCTGGATATCGCGGTGGCCGGATTCAACGGTGTGGCGATCGGTGTGCTGATGCAGATGGCTGAAACCCGGCCGCGCACGCGCGAAGCGGTCGATGCACTGGTCGCGATGTTCGCGACCGCGGTGGCGATCCTGGTCGCCACCTTCATCGCGCCGCTCAACCAGAACACCGTGATAATCGCATCGCTGATCGTGCTGCTGCCGGGCCTGTCGCTAACCAACGCGATGAACGAGTTGGCCAGCGATCACCTGGTGTCGGGCACCGCGCGTTTTGCCGGGGCGATCACCACGGTGATGAAACTCGCGGTGGGCGTGATCATTTCGCTGTACATCGCCAATCTGCTCGGATTGCAGCCGGCGGTGCGCGCGCTGCGGCCGCAACCGGAATGGGTGGAGTGGGGCGCACTGGTTGCGGCGTCGCTCGCGTTCGCGGTGCTGTTCCGGTGCGAGCGCCGTGATTACCCGGCGGTGATGCTGGCTGCGGCCTCGGGTTACCTGATCTCGCGGCTGGCCGGTCTGGCCTGGGGCAGCGGCGCAGGCATTTTCCTGGCCGCGCTGGTGATGACGGCGGCGGGCAACGCCTACGCGCGCTGGCGCAAACGGCCCGGCGCGATCGTGCGGGTGCCGGGCATCATTCTGCTGGTGCCCGGCAGCGCCAGCCTGCGCGGTTTGCTCGACCTGATCCAGCAACAGGACGTCAATGCCGGCCAGGTCGCCGCGCTGGGCGTCGTCAATATCCTGCTGGCGCTGATCGCCGGCCTGCTGTTCGGAAACCTGCTGCTGCCGGCGCGACGTAATCTGTAGCACGCCAACAAAAACGCCGGCAATGCGCCGGCGTTTTTGCTTCAATCCGTCCCGACTTACTTGATCAGGAACTCGTCGACGGTGCGGCCATTGCCGGTATAGGCGGCCAGCCAGCGCGGCTGCTTGCCGCGACCGGTCCAGGTGTTGTCGGGGTTGGACGGATCCCGATACTTCGGCGGGACCTTGCCGAGCGTCTTGCGTGCCTTCTTGGCGGCGCCGCGCGGCGCGCGCGTAGCCGGGGCAGCGCCACCGGTGCCGAACAGCTCGGCGATGGTGTAACCCTCGTTCTTGGCCAGCTGGTTGAGCTTCTTGCGCACCTGGGTAACCGGCTTGCGCTTGTTCAGCGTGGTCTTGCGCTTCTTGGCCTTGCTGATGAGCGACTCGAGCTCTTTCGCGGACAGCGTATTGATGTCGATCGACATGGGGGTCTCCGGGACGGTGAGTGAAAACCCGGGTCGAAACCCGGCCTGCCGCCGGATGGTAATCAAGCTTATGTTCGGAGTAAATGAAGAAATACGCAGTTCCGGCCATTTGTAATGGCCGGTTCAGACTGCCGGAAATGTCCGGGTCAGGCGTGCAACCGCGCCAGCAACGCCGGCCGATCGATGTTCTCGGCGGCATCGGCCTGCCGCTGGCGGTATTCGAATGTGCCGGCGGCCAGCCCGCGCTCCGATACAACCACCCGATGCGGTATGCCGATCAGCTCGATATCGGCAAACATCGCGCCCGGGCGCAGGCCGCGGTCATCCAGAACCGCATCGATGCCGGCGTCGGAAAGTTCGCGATACAGCGCCTCGGCTGCCTCGGTTACCGCAGGGTCCTTCTTGGGGTTGATCACGCATACCGCCACGCGCCAGGGCGCCATCGCCTCCGGCCATACGATGCCGTTGGCATCGTGGTTCTGTTCGATAGCGGCGGCGACGATCCGCGATACCCCGATGCCATAACAGCCCATGGTCGGCGTGGCTGCCTTGCCGGAATCGTCCAGCACGGTGCATCCCATCGCCCGCGCGTAATTGCGGCCGAGCTGGAATATATGGCCGACCTCGATACCGCGGGCGATGCCGAGGTTGCCCTTGCCGTCGGGCGAGGGATCGCCCGCGACCACGTTGCGGATATCCGCGACCAGCGCGGGCTCGGGCAGGTCGCGGCCCCAGTTCACGCCGGCGAGGTGGAATCCTTTTTCGTTGGCGCCGACGACAAAATCGGCCATCGCCGCCACGCTGCGATCGGCGACGACATGGATGGTCCTGTTGGAACTGCCGGAGCACGGCGGACCGATGAAGCCGGGCTCGCAACCGAGGTGTTCGAGAATCTCGTCCTCGGTCGCCATGCGGAAACCGGCAAGGCCGTCGAGCTTGGACAGCTTGATTTCGTTGACGGCATGGTCGCCGCGGACCAGCGCCAGCACGAAACCCTGCTCGCCGATCACCGCGATCGACTTGACCGTGCGTTGCAGCGGAATCTCCAGCAGCTCGGCGACGGCGTCGCAGGTTCGCTGGTACGGGGTTTCGACCTTGCGCAACGTTTCGTTGCCAATGGCGCGCTCGCCGGGCGCCATCGCCTCGGCCAGTTCGGTATTGGCGGCGTAGTCGGAGCCGTCGGAAAACGCGATTGCGTCCTCGCCGGAATCGGCCAGCACGTGGAATTCATGCGAGGCGCTGCCACCGATCGCGCCGGTATCGGCAAATACTGCGCGGAACCGCAGCCCGAGCCGGCTGAAAATGCGGCTGTAGGCGTCGTACATCACGCGGTATTGGCGATCGAGGTCGGCGTCGTCGAGATGGAAGGAATAGGCATCCTTCATCAGGAATTCGCGCGCGCGCATGACCCCGAAACGCGGACGGATCTCGTCGCGGAACTTGGTCTGCACCTGGTAGAAACACACCGGCAACTGCTTGTAACTGGCCAGCTCGTTGCGCGCGAAATCGGTGATGACTTCCTCGTGGGTCGGGCCGTAGCAATACCAGGCCTGCTTGCGGTCCTGCATCTTGAGCAACTGGCCGCCGAACTTCTCCCAGCGACCGGTTTCCTCCCACAGCTCCTTCGGCTGCACCGCCGGCATCAGCAGTTCGATCGCGCCGGCGGCGTCCATCTCCTCGCGCACCGCACGCTCGACCTTGCGCAGTACGCGCAGGCCCAGCGGGGTCCAGGTGTAGAGGCCGGAGGCCAGCTTGCGGATCATCCCGGCCTTGAGCATCAGCTTGTGGCTGATGATTTCGGCGTCGGCGGGGACTTCCTTGCTGGTGTGGAGGTGGAATTGCGACAGGCGCATGGGCGGACCGGGTTCAACGCTGGGCGGGGCGCCTATTCTGCCTGATGCGGCGGTTCCGCCGTCGGTGGCCGGGAACCGCCGCTATATCGTCAGCTGGCTTGCGAGCCGTCGCCGCCATCACCGGCTGCGGCAGTGCAATGCACCTTGATCGCGGCTTCGGCCAGTTGGGTCTGGGCGGCACGCTGTTCGGCGGTCATGGCGACGTCCGGTTTGCCGTCCTTGTCTGTATCGGTGCCGACCGGGCCTTCGCCCTGCAGCAGTTCCAGGTTGGCGCGCGCGGTGGTGCACTGCGCGTTCTCGGCCGGTGTTTCGGTGGTTTCGGTCTTGATCGACGCGGTGCCGCTGTTGCGGATCGTGCGGTTCTGGTAGTCGGCACCGGCCGGTGGCGGTGCGTCGGAATAGTGGGTAACGCCGTTGGCGTCCTTCCACTGGTACAGCTCGCCGGCCGCTGCAACCGACAGCGTCGCGAAGGCGAGGCCCAGGCCCATGGCACCCAGCCACGGCAACCGGCGGGCAACGGACGATGGATTCGGACTGGACATGTGGACTCCCCGGCGGTGACGCATGGCGTTGAAAAGTGACCCCTAATGCGCGATTGCAGCATCCCGCCGGCCCGCAGGCAAGCGCTAAACTGCCGAAATGGAACCAACGCACCCAAGCACGCCCCCCGATCGACCGCGCGGACGCGGTATTTACCTGCTGCCGAACCTCTTCACCACGGGCGGGCTGTTCGCGGGGTATTTCGCGATCATTGCCGCCACCCAGGGCCGGTTCGACGACGCCTGCATCGCGATCTTCGTGGCCGCCATCCTCGATGGCATTGATGGCCGCGTCGCGCGACTGACCAACACCCAGAGCGAGTTCGGGGTGCAGTACGACTCGCTGGCCGACCTGATCAGTTTCGGGCTGGCGCCATCGCTGGTGATGTACCACTGGGCGCTGGAATCGATGCGGCTGGACGGGGCGACGGCGGGCAAGGTCGGCTGGGTGGTCGCATTCCTGTACGCGGCCTGCGCGGCGTTGCGGCTGGCGCGGTTCAACTCGCAGGTGAACCAGGTCGACAAGCGCTGGTTC
The DNA here is from genome assembly GCA_050737755.1 of Lysobacter sp. Classification (GTDB taxonomy): domain Bacteria; phylum Pseudomonadota; class Gammaproteobacteria; order Xanthomonadales; family Xanthomonadaceae; genus Novilysobacter. The sequence continues at coordinate 1,760 of JBOHYC010000338.1, read as the reverse complement.
ATCGGCCTGGCCAGTCCGGCGGCGGCGGGGTTGCTGGCGAGTTTCGTCTGGCTGTGTTTCGAGCTGGGTTACGACGGGCCGCAGTTGCGTTATGGGGCATTGGCGATGACCGCAGCGGCGGCATTGCTGATGGTCAGCCGGGTGCGGTATTTCAGTTTCAAGGGTGGTGGGCCGCGTCACGACAAGCTGCCGTTCCTGTCGGTGGTGGTGGTGCTGGCGGTGCTGGCCGCGATCGCGATCCATCCACCGCTGGTATTGCTGGTGATCCTCGGCCTGTATGCGTTGAGTGGACCGTTGCACGCCGGCTACCGGCGACTGCGGCGGACGCCGAGGGTGGAGCCGACACCATGAGCCTGTGGGACCCGCAGCAACGCGAGTGGTTGCAGGCGCTTGGTCATCCGCTGTGGGGGATGGTGGGGGACGAGGTCGAAGTTGAAGCCGCGCCGCCTGCGGATGTCCCCTCCACGGACAGTCGGGAGGTCGAGCAGGCCGCGCCCGTTGCGCGTTCGGTGATCCGGTCGGCGGAGTCGCCCGCATCCCGTCCGCGTCCGCCGGCTCCGGAAGCCACCACCCCGGAAGCGCCGGCTCCACGCGCGCCGGCGCGGCCCCGCACCGACCTGGCAACCAAGATGGCCGCACTCGAGGCCGCTCGCGCGGGCGCGACACGGGAAGTCGACGGCCCCCTGCGCGAGGCCCTGCTGCGCGCAACCGGTCAGCTACCGGCGGTGGCCGCGCGGACCCTGCGCGACCTTGGGGTCGACCCGGATGCGTTGCGTGACGACCCGGCCGCAAAGCACGCGCTGTGGCGGCAACTGCGACCGTTGCGGAAGACGAACAGATGAGCGCGGTCGCCTGCGAGCCGGCCCCGGTCACGGCGCTGCGTCCGATGCGCGATGACGACCTGGTCGCGGTGCATGCGCTGGAGGTCCGCGCCTACGAGTTCCCGTGGACGATGGGGATCTTCCGCGACTGCCTGCGCGCCGACTATCCGGCGTGGGTATTGCAGATGGACGATCGCCTGGCCGGGTATTGCCTGATGAGCATCGCCGCCGGCGAGGCGCACGTGCTCAACGTCTGCATCGCGCCGGAACTGCACGGCCGCGGGCATGGCCGGCAACTGCTGCACGCGCTGCTGCGGATCGCGCGCGCGCGGCGGGTCGAGCGGGTGTTCCTTGAAGTGCGGCCGAGCAACACCGCCGCAATCCGGTTGTACGACAGCGAGGGCTTCAACGAGATCGGCCGTCGCCCGCGCTACTATCCCGCTCGCGGCGGCCGCGAGGACGCGCTGGTAATGGCGCTGGAGCTGCTGCCGGAAATGTAGGAGCGACGTAAGTCGCGAAATCCACAGCCCGGCCCGGGCGATTGCATCCGTTTGCAAAGCGACATCAAGGATCGCGATCCGTGACCTCGGGCCTGGTGACAAGTCGCGTTCGCGCGATGCGTCGTGCATTCGCGACTCACGTCGCTCCTACATGTCTGGCGTTCAGGGCGACGCCGCTCGGAACGCACCGCGCAAACGTGGCTCGAGTCGCTCAGCCCAGCTTCGCCCGCTGCGTTGCCAGCGCCTCGCGCTGCACGTTCCAGTCGACCAGTCGCTTGCGCTCCTGCTCGACCACCGCTGGCGGGGCGTTGTTGACGAAGGTGTCGCTGGCGAGCTTGCCGTTGCACTTGGCAATCTCGACCTCGACCCGCTTGATCTCCTTGTCGAGGCGGGTGCGTTCGGCGCCGAGGTCGACCAGGCCGTCCAGCGGCACCAGCAG
>JBOHYC010000337.1:0-5081 GCA_050737755.1 Lysobacter sp. | reverse complement strand
GTCCGGCACCGTCGCCGGAGAGTTACCTCAACATCCCGGCAATCATCGCCGCGGCCGAGGTCACCGACGCACAGGCGATCCATCCGGGCTACGGCTTCCTGTCGGAGAACGCCGACTTCGCCGAACGGGTCGAGGAGTCGGGCTTCATCTTCATCGGCCCCCGCGCCGAGACCATCCGCCTGATGGGCGACAAGGTCGAGGCGATCCGGGCGATGAAGGAGGCCGGCGTGCCGTGCGTCCCCGGCAGCGGCGGCCCGCTCGGCGACGACGCCGCAACCAACGTCCCGATCGCACGCGAGATCGGCTACCCGGTGATCGTCAAGGCCGCCGGCGGCGGTGGCGGTCGCGGCATGCGCGTGGTCCACACCGAGGCCGCGCTGGTCACTGCGATCCAGACCACCAAGGCCGAGGCCAAGGCCGCGTTCGGCAACGACATGGTCTACATGGAGAAGTTCCTGGAGAACCCGCGCCACGTGGAGATCCAGGTGCTTGCCGACGGCCAGGGCAACGCCGTGCACCTGGGCGAGCGCGACTGCTCGATGCAGCGCCGCCACCAGAAGGTGGTCGAGGAAGCACCGGCTCCAGGCATTACTCCGGAGCAACGTTCAGAGATCGGCAGGGTCTGCACCGAGGCCTGCATCCGGATCGGCTACCGCGGCGCCGGCACGTTCGAGTTCCTGTACGAGAACGGCCGCTTCTATTTCATCGAGATGAACACCCGCATCCAGGTCGAGCACCCGGTCACCGAGTTGGTAACCGGCATCGACCAGGTGCGTGAGCAGCTCAACATCGCCGCCGGCCAGAAACTGTCATTGAAGCAGGATGACATCGTGCTGGAAGGCCACGCGATCGAGTGCCGGATCAACGCCGAGGACCCGGACACTTTCATGCCGAGCCCGGGCCTGATCCAGCATTTCCACGCCCCGGGCGGCCCCGGTGTGCGCGTCGACAGCCATATCTACGAGGGCTACCGCGTACCGCCGAACTACGACTCGATGATCGGCAAGCTGATCGTGCACGGGCCGGATCGCGAGACCGCGATCGCCCGCATGCGGGTGGCGTTGAGCGAGATGGTGGTGGACGGCATCAAGACCAACATCCCGCTGCAACAGCGGATCCTGGCCGACGTCGGTTTCCAGCAGGGTGGGCAGAACATCCACTACCTGGAAAAGCGGTTGAAGGAGCAGAAGGAAAAGTCGCTGTCGATCGTCTGACCGGCCGAGATTGATTCGAACGGATTGACAAGGCTGGTTGAGCGGGTTGATTGAGCGGACGGATCAGGCGTGTGGAACCGGCGCGCTCAACCTTCCCCGCGGAGCCAACCCAGCAGTGCCCGCCCGCCCTCGTCGCTGACCAGCAGCGCGCGCGAGCCCCGGCGGCGGCGGACCCAGCCGCGCGCAAGCAGGACGTCGAACACCCGGGCACCGAGTTGGCCGCCGATATGCGGCCGGCGTTCGCTCCAGTCCAGGCAGGGACGAACCACCGGTCGCCGCAGCGCGGCGTCAGGTGGCTCGATGCCGAGAATCCCCAGACCGCGGGAGCCATTGGCGGTCAGCGTCCATTCGTCGCCGGCGCGGCCGATCCAGCCCTTGGCCAACCAGCCGTCGGCCAGCCGTACCGCCAACCCACCGGCCAGGTGGTCGTAGCAGGAACGCGCGTGGCGCAGCGCGTGGTCGCGCGGGCCGGGCAAGGCGGCACCGGGAGACGTCGACGAGACCAGCATCAGCGCCTCGAGTACTTGCGAAACATCGGCGGAAGCCAGCCGATGGTAGCGATGCCGCCCCTGCTTCTCGATCGCCAGCAGGCCAGCTTCGACCAGCTTGGCCAGATGCGTGCTCGCCGTCTGCGGCGTCACCCCACCGGCCTGCGCCAACTCACCCGCGGTGCGGCTGCGGCCGTCCATCAAGGTCGCCATCATCCGCGCGCGCGCCGGATCGCCAATCAAGGCGGCAATTCGCGCCAGTGGAGGGCCTGCATCCATATTTCGATAATGAGCGAATCATCCCCGTCGGGGCAAGCGCAGCATGGGTCTTCCTCCCCTGGATGCACTGCAATGGACCGACGCGAATTGATGAAACTTTCCATGTTCGGCCTTGCGGGCCAGCTACTGCCACTCCCGGCGCTGGCGCAGGATCAGCGCGCCACGGCAACGCGGCGGTGGCTGCCGTGGCACCACGACGGCGAGACCCTGCGGCTGGCGGTCACCCACCAGTCTGCGCCGGGCCCGGCCGTGCTGTACGTGCACGGGGCGACCTTCCCGGCCGCGCTGTCGGCCGGCTGGCGCATGGGCGGCATGTCATGGCTGGACCAGTTGCAGGGCGCCGGCATGGACGCATGGACGTTCGACTTCGCTGGGTACGGCAGCTCCGATCGCCCGGCGGTGTTCGAGCGCGACGCCACCGCCGCACCGCCATACGGTCGCTGCGCGGCGGCTGCGAGCCAACTCGCCACCGTGCTGCGGCACATCCGCGCCGCGCGGCCCGGCGTGCCGATCCACCTCGTCGCGCACTCCTGGGGCACGCTGCCGGCACGGCAGGTGGCGATTGAACACCCGGAGCTGGTCTCGCGGCTGGTGCTGTTCGGGCCGGTGGTGCAACGCGACGGCGCACCGGAACCCAAGGTGCCGCGCGAGCCGGCATGGATGCTGATGACCGCCGCGCAACAGCGGCCACGCCAGCGGACAGGCATGCCCGATCACCTGCCGACACCCGTCGACGATGCGGAGCTGGCGCGCTGGTGCGAGGCCTACCTCGACAGCGACCCGACGTCGCATGCACGCACGCCTCGCTCGGCCAAGGTCCCGAATGGCCCGGGCGCCGATATCGGCGCACTGTGGACGGGTTCCTCGTTGGTCGATGACGGCCTCATCCACCAGCCAACCCTGATCGTCCGCGGCGAGTGGGACCACGTCACCACCGATGCCGACGCCGCGCGGCTGTTCGCAACACTCGGCGGCGCCGTTGAACGGCGTGACGTCAAGATTTCCGGCGGCAACCACTGGTTGCACCTGCAGCCACAACGACGCGCACTGTGGGCGGAAACGCTGTCGTTCCTGGGCGAGCAAGCGGGAGCCCCGGCATGATCGCCGTCATCTTCGAGGTCGAGCCTCATCCGGCCGGCCGTGACGAATACTTCGCCTTGGCCGCATCCCTCGCTGCCGACCTGCAGCAGGTCGACGGGTTCATCTCCATCGAGCGCTACCAGAGCGTGACCGACCCCGGCCGGCTGCTGTCGCTGTCGCTGTGGCGCGACGAGGCCGCCATCGAGGCCTGGCGCTCGCACCCGCCGCACCGGGTGGCGCAAGCGCGCGGGAACGCCGAACTGTTCCGGCAATGGCGCATCCGTGTCGCACGGGTGCTGCGGGAGCGCGAAAGCCGCTAGCTGGCCGTCGGCGCAGAAGGAAAGGCGCTGTCTATCGTGTAGCTGTGTGGGCCGGCGGCAGCTGGGCTATCGCAACTCGCCGGCCACTGCCGGTGCCGGCGCCGGCTGCTGGGTCCCCGGGATCGGGCGCACGCCGTCGCTCGACGAGACGCTGACCACGGTCACGTACTCGCTCGAACCATCAGGCCAGATGACCCTGAAGGAGCTCCCGGTCGGGAGCGTGGCGAACGGTGCGCCGCTGCCGGCGCGATAGGCGGCGGCGACCTGCGCGGCACCGGCCACCCGCTTCTCCAGCGGCGAACTGACCGACGTGGCCGTCACTGCCGACATCCCGCGGTATTCCTTCCCGAGCACGTCGATCACGACCCCGGCGGCGGCAACCGAATAGGCGGTGAACAACAACGTCCAGAAGAGGAGCTTGATCCTGCGCATGACAGCCTCATTTTTCATTTCTGCACCTTCTTCTCGCCCATCAGCGAGTCGGCCATTCCATTCACCACGTCCGCCCCCTGTCGCGGAACTGCGGCATCAAATACAAAACTGTTGAAATCCTGCCCGGGATCGCGGGAGCAGATCCCGCCATTGGCGCACTGCGACACCATCACCGCGCTGTCGGCGCTGCAATCCATTCCCAGATCGCAGGCGGCAACCTGCCACGCCACTTCCGCCAGCCGGGTGCCCGCGACCTGGCCCTCGAACGCGCGGTCGCCGCTGGCCTGGATGCCCATCGCCGGCGCCAGTGCCGCGAAGGATTCCGGATCCCGCGACTGCTGCACCCGGTCCACCAGCTCGTGCCTGTATCCGTCGCTGCTGTCGAGCGGTTCGCCGGCTGCCAGCAACGCGGCCTCCGCGGCGAGGCTGCCGGCTTCCGCCGCCTCGCGGGTCATGCCGAGGATCATCGTGTAGGACAGGTCATCTTCCGGCACGAACCGGGCACAACGATCGCTGGTGCGGGTCCGTGCGGCGACCATCGCACTGGAGGTCGCCAGCCCCATGTCCTGGATCGCCCGGGTGTCGCCGACGTAATCCGCCGGTGCCATCGCATACGCCGAGCAGTAGTCGTAGACGCGACTCAACATCCAGGTCGCCTCGGGATCGCCCGCCCGCGCGGCCGGAGCCAGCGTGTTGGCATAGGCATACAGGTCGCGTGCGTGCTCGAAACCCGTGCGATGACCCGATCTGCGGGGGGCGTCATGGCGCAACTGCCGGGACTGCGTGTCGGCGGAGATAGCGTGACCGACTGCGGGCTGCCGTGCATCAAAGGGCGCTTCGCCGGGCAGCCCGGTCGTGACCGGGTCGACGGAAGCTCTTGCGGCCGGTTCGCCCCGATACGCCACGATCACCGCCAGCAACAGCGCTGACGCCAATGCGAACAGGACCAGCTGGCGATGCACGGCAGGCAAGGGGGCGGCTCCCGGTGTCGGATAGCGACACATGCGGCGCGTCATATTAGATCAACCGCAGGTTGCCTGTGCCGGGCGCACGTCCCAACATGCAGGTCCCGCACGCGATTGCCCGACATGCCCTTCCTCGAACTCACCGTGTCATGCACAGAAGCCGACCAGCCGCGCCATGAGCGCGCGCTGGAGAATGTCGGCGCGCTCGCGGTCACCCTGGCCGACGCCCACGCCGACGCGCCCGACGAGCAGGCGATCTTCGAGCCCGGCGTCGGCCAGACCCCGATGTGGGGCGAGCTGGTG
>JBOHYC010000336.1:0-3687 GCA_050737755.1 Lysobacter sp. | reverse complement strand
TCACCGGCCGCACCGACGTCACCAACCCGCGCGAAAACCTCATCCAGATTTCCTACACCGACCGCGATGCACACCGCGCCTATGAAGTGACCAAGCGCCTCGCCGAACTGGTGATGGCCGAAAGCCTGGCCGCCAAGGAGCGCGAGGGGCGCGATGCCTACGCCTTCATCGACACCCAGGTCCAGCGCTACCACCAGAAACTGGTGGAGGCCGAGTCGAACCTTGAGCATTACCGCCAGGCCAACCCGGATGCGCGGCCTGGCGTGGACGCCAACGTGGTGTCGCGCCTCAACGAGCTGCAGCGCCTGGTCGACACCGCCCGCATGGAACTGGGTGACCTGCGCTCCCAGGAAGCCGCACTGCAGACCCAGCTCTCGGGCGAAAGCGAGATCTCGCTGGCCACGACCCAGTCGTCGCAGATCCTTGCCCGAATGGCCGAACTGGAGGCCGAGCGCAGCCGCCTGATGATGAGCTACACCGAGCTGCATCCGGACGTGGTGCGAGTCAATCACCAGATGGAAGACCTGCGCCACCAGCTCGATCGGGCCGACGCGATGACCGCCACCGGATCGTCCTCGACCGGCTCGTCGCTGGGCGGCGTCACGACCTTCAACCCGCTGTATGCCGAACTCAAGAGCAAGCTGGCGCAGGTGCGTACCAACATCGCAGCGGTGCAGTCGCGGCTCGCATCGGCGGAGGGGCTGCAAACGCGGGAAAGCGCGCGGCGCAACCGCATCGACTCCTCGGAGAGCCGACTGGCAGAGCTGTCGCGTGACTACGAAGTGAACCGCGACCTGTACCAGGACCTGCTCAAGCGCCGCGAGAACGCGCGCCTGTCGATGACCCTGGACGCCGAGCAAAGCGGCCTCACCTTCCGTATCCAGGAGCCCGCCCGGGTTCCGGCACGTGGCAACGGCTTGCGCCTGATGCACGTGGCGGCGGCGGGACTGGCCATGGCGATCCTGGTGCCGCTGGTGTTGCTGGTGCTGTACGTGAAATTCGACCCGCGGGTGCGCTCGCCGCAGCAGATCGAGCACAAGGCCTCGCTGCCGGTGCTGGGTACGGTGCCGCGGCACGTGACCGTACGCGAGCACCGCCAGGACATCCGCAGGTACGCCATCGCAGCCACACTCTTCATCGTGGTGCCACTGGCGTATGCCGCGGCGCTGGCGGCCAAACTGGTACAGACCCTATGAACGATTCATTCATGCCCTCCGTGCCGGCCGAGGAAGACGAGCCCGTGGCCGTCGGCGGTCGCGAGATCGTCCGTCGCAAGGGCGACTGGTCCCTGACCCCGGCCCAACTGGAATCCCGCGCATTGATCCAGCGCGATGCGCTGTCACGGCCCGAGGTCGATGCCTTCCGCGAGCTGCGGACCAAACTGCTGGCGATGACCGATGGCAACGCCATTACCCTGGTCGTCCCTGTCAGCGCCGGCAGCGGCGGCAGTTTCGTCTCGCGCAACCTGGCTGCGGCACTGGCGTTCGAGGAATCACGCACCGCGTTGCTGATCGACTGCGACCTGCGCAACCCCTCGCAACACACCACCCTGCAGGTCGACCCCGACCAGGGCGGGCTGGTCGACTATCTCGACGGCCCGGACGCGCAACTGGCCAGCCTGATCTACGACACCGGCGTGCCGGGGCTGCAGTTGCTGCCGGTGGGCAACACGCCCGATGCCGGCGGCGAATACTTCTCGTCGTTCCGCATGCGGCTGCTGCTCGACACCCTGCGCAGCCACAACCCCGAGTGCCACATCTTCCTCGACGGCCCGCCGGTACGCGGCACCCCGGACGCGCGGATCCTCGCCGAGCTGGCCGACGTGGTCATCCTGGTGGCGGGCTACGGTCGCGACACGCCATCCGCAATTGCGCAGGCCGCGGCCAATTTCGCCCCGGAAAAATTCGCCGGTGTCGTCTTCAACGAAGGCGTCTGAGGCCCGCATGCGCGCCATTCCCCACTCCCGCAACACGGCGACGCGCCGGCGCAATTGCGGCCTTGCCGCACTCGCGCTGGCGCTGCCGGGCCACGCGGTAGCCGTCCAGCTCGACTACGCGGTCGGCACCGGGCTGATGTACACCGACAACGTCAACCAGGACGAGTTCGACCCGATCGAAGAGAACATCTTCAGCACGCGGGTCGACTTCGCGCTCACAGAGAACAACCGCCACCTGGACCTCGCGATCCGCGGCGAGGCGGAGCACCTGAACTACCTCGACAACGTCTATGACGACGAGGTGCGGGGCAGTCTGGTGGCCAACCTCGACTGGACCATCAGGCCCGACCGGCTGGTCTTCTCGGTCGACGAGCACATGGGCTACGAGCCGATCGACTTCCGCAGCAACAACGCGCCCGACAACCTGCAACGGATCAACGTGTTCTCCGCCGGCCCGACGCTGATGGGCCGGCTTGGCGAGCACACCGACGGCGAGCTGGAATTGCGCTACGTCAAGACCGACGCCGAGAAAACCGAGGATTTCAACACCGACCGCTACAGCGTGGCGGCCCGCCTGCTGCGCGACTTCGACCCCACCCAGCGGGGTGGGTTGAACCTGGAGGCGTTGCAGGTCGACTTCGACCGACCCGACCTGTACTCCGAGTACCGCCGCCGCGATGCGTTCTATTCCCACGATCTGGCGCTGAACCGGACCGCCCTCCACTTAGAGGCGGGCTACTCATGGCTGGACCTGGAGGGCTACAGCGCAACCTATGACGCACCCCGCTTGCGTGCCACGGCCGACTTCCAGATGAGCCCGCGCTCGCGCTTGCATGTCGACCTGGCCTATCAGTTCGCGGAGGCCGCGCAGGACCTGGTGCGGCGCCTCAGCGAGTCGGATGATCCATTCGACCCCACCAACCCCAACGACCCCATCGATCCCATCGACCCCGGCAATCCGGACGGCCCAACGGTCGGCCCATCGGGGGCAATCACGCCGGACGTCTACCGCGAGCGACGCGTGCAGATTGGCTATTCCTTCGTCGGCGAACGGCTGACGGTCGACGTCAATCCGTACTACTCGCGCAATCACTACCTCAACTCCCCGATCGACAACCGCGGCGATCGCGGCATCTCGCTCGATCTCGGCTATCGGCTGACACCGCGCACCGACCTATTGGTTTCGGCGTGGGCCAGCTCGCGCAAGTACGACAGTTTCCCCCGCAAGGACAAGGACCTGTCGGCGAGTATCGGTGTATCCCACCGGTTTACCCGCCACTGGAATGGCCAGGCCGAAGTGCGGCGTCTCGACCGCGACAGCAACGCCAATGGAGGGAGCTATGTCGAGAATGTCGCCTTTGTCAGCATTACCTACCGTCGCTGACCCGATCGAGTTCGAGGCCGCACCCGTCGAGCCGGCACCGCAGCGGCAGGTTCGCCTGCTGTTGCTGACCGATACGCCGGTACTGGCCGCGGGCGGCAGCGAGCGGTTCCTGCGCAATCTGGTAACCCAGCTGCCGGGCGACCGTTACCAGATCACCGTGATCCAGCTGAGCGATCAGCTGAGCGAGGACATCCAGCTGGCGCCCGTGTTCGCCCGTCCCAACGTGACGGTCCGGGCGCTGCCCGTGGACGGCGCTGCCTACGGCCCGTCCGGCTGGCGCGCATGGCGGACGTTGCGCGACCTGCTGCGGCGGGAGCGGTTCGACATCGTGCAGTCCCACCACGAGAAGGCCGACCTGTTGAACGCG
>JBOHYC010000335.1:0-2597 GCA_050737755.1 Lysobacter sp. | reverse complement strand
CCTGCTGGGTGCGGCCCCAACGGGTGGTGTTGATCAGGCGGGCGTCGTCGGACAGGTCGTGCTCGACGCGCACGGTGGCCATGTCGGCGGTGACGTCGTCGTAATCGGACAGGGTGCCGTAGAAGTTGTCCGGGTCGACCATCGGCGCGGTGGCCAATTCCGGGCGGGTCGGGTCGGGCGAGGAGTAACCGGGAAGACCGATGGTCGGCACGCCGCCGTCGGGGAGGTTCTCCTGCTGCACGTGGAGCAGGTCGATGTAGATCCGGGTAGCGCTGTCCAGTCCGAAACCGAGCGACGGCGCAACGCCCCAACGCTTGTTTTCGACCACATCGCGGCCGGGGACGCCGCTGTCCTGCGCCATCAGGTTGAGGCGGAACGCGTTGCCATTTCCGAAGGTCCGGTTCCAGTCCGCAGTGACGCGCTTCTGGTCCTCGGTGCCGACTGAAACCTGGCCGGACGTCCGGTTACGCAGGAATGGATGCTTGGTCACCAGGTTGATCGCGCCGGTCGGCGCGGTGCGGCCGTGGTCGGTGCCTGCTGGCCCCTTGGCGACCTCGATCTGTTCGACGTTGAACACGTCGCGCGAGATCGAGCCGAGGTCGCGCACGCCGTCGACGAAGATGCTGCCGGAGCTGTCGAACCCGCGCAGGTAGACGCTGTCGCCGGTGGTGGTGTTGCCGTTCTCGCCGGCGTAGAAGGTGCCGACACCGGGGCTGTTGCGCAGCGCCTCGGTCAAGGTGGTCGCGCCCTGCTCGTTGAACAGGTCGCTGCCGATGATGTTGATGGTCTGGGTGGTGTCGACCAGCGGCTGGGTGTACTTGGGCGAGGACAGCTGGCCGGAGGAGTAGGCCTTGACCAGCTTGCCCTCGACCAGCACCTGGTCGAGCGTCGTGGTCTGCGCGTCCGCCGCAGGTCCGCCGGTGGCCTGCGCCGAAGCGGCCATCGGCGCGCCGAGCGCGAGGCCGGCGACCAGCGAGGCTGCGGTCAGCGATTGCGCCGAAACCGGGCGGGAGAAAGTGTGCTTGCGACTCTTGATGTGGGCCATGTCCATTGCCTTGGAAGGAAATCCGGGGAGCGTCGGAGCGCTCCGGAGGTGGCAATGGTAAACGCAATCGAGAATGATTCGCAATACGCTTTGATCTTGCGAGGGCGGCTATCGGTCGTCGCGGGTCCAGACCACGCCGTCCTCGACCTTGACCGGGAACCGCACGACCGGCTCGTATGCCGGGGCACACAGTGCGCGGCCATCGCGCACGTCGAACTTGGCACCATGCAACACGCATTCGATGGTGGCCTCTTCGCCGTCGAAGCTGCCGGCCGACAACTCGAAGTCCTCGTGCGAGCACTTGTCCTCGAGCGCGTGGAAGTCTCCGTCGTAGTTGAGCACCAGGATCGGGGTGTCGCCGTCCCACGCAACCGTGGATTCGCCCGGAAGCAGCTCGGCGGTGGTGCAGACGCGGACCCAGTCGGTCATGGCAGTTCCTTTTCCAGCACCGCAAATCGCAGGTCGTCGCGCAGCGGCAGGCCGAATCGCGGGTCGGTGGCGGGGAAGGGCTTTGTCTGGCCGGTACGTTGGTAGCCGCGGCGCAGGTACCAGTCGATCAGCTCGGTGCGCAGGTCGATCACGGTCATCCGCATCAGCGCCAGTTGCCAGTCCACGGCTGCGACGCGTTCGGCCTCGGCGAGGATGGTCCGGCCCAGTCCGCTGCCCTGCAGTTCGGGGCGCACCGCGAACATGCCGAAATAACCGGCGCCGTCCTCTTCGGCGACGTGGGCGCAGCCGAGCAGTGCGCCATCGCGTTCGGCCAGCACGATGCGGCTGCGCGCGCGGGCGATGTCGGCCAGCAATACCTCAGGCACGATCCGGTTGCCATCGAGCAGGTCGGCCTCGGTGGTCCAGCCGACGCGGCTGGCCTCGCCGCGGTAGGCGGAGGTGACCAGTTCGACGAGCGCGGGGACGTCGGCCTGGGTGGCGTCGCGGAAGGTGGGTTCGGGCATGGCGATAGAGGTAGCGCTTGTTGTAGGAGCGACGTAAGTCGCGATTGCACGGCGAATCCGGGTATCGAGGAAATCGCGACTCACGTCGCTCCTACATGAGCAGCTTGCGGACCTTTTGGAGGGCGACGATAAACGCGTCGATCTCCTCGAAGGTGTTGTAGAACGCGAACGAGGCGCGGCAGGTCGCGGGCACGCCAAAGTGCTGCATCAGCGGGTGCGCGCAGTGGTGGCCAGAGCGCACCGCGACGCCTTCGAGGTCGAGCAGGGTGGCGAGATCGTGCGCGTGCGCGCCTTCGACCAGGAAGCTGATCACCGCCGCCTTCTCTCGGGCACGGCCAAAGATGCGCACGCCCTCGACCTCATCCAGTCGTTGCGTCGCATACGCCAGCAATTCCTGCTCGCGGGCCTCGATGTTGGCCATGCCGATGCCGGTCAGATAGTCGACCGCGGCGCCGAGGCCGATGAAGCCGGCGATGTTCGGCGTGCCGGCTTCGAACTTGTGCGGTGCGTCGTTGAACACGGTGCCGTCGAAGCGCACCTGCTTGATCATCTCGCCGCCGCCAAGGAACGGCGGCATCGCGTCGAGGTGTTCGCGGCGC
>JBOHYC010000334.1:0-2999 GCA_050737755.1 Lysobacter sp. | reverse complement strand
TGATGGTGTCGACGATCGACAGCGCGAAGTAGCGCTCGCCGTCCTTCGGGAAGCGGATGCGGCCCGACAGGTGGTCGCCGGTGCGCAGGTTGAAGCGGCGGATCTGGCTCGGCGAGATGTAGGTGTCATCCGGGCCGGCGAGGTAGGACGCCTCGGCCGCGCGCAGGAAGCCGAAGCCGTCGGGCAGGATCTCCAGCACGCCGTCGGCGGCGACGCCTTCGCCGTGGCGGGTCAGCACCTTGAGCACGGCGACGATGACGTCCTGCTTGCGCGCGCGGGCGACGCCTTCGGAGATGCTCAGCTGCTCGGCGATCTCCAGCAGCTTGTGCGCCGGCATGCGCTTGAGGTCGCCCAGCGAGTACACCGGGAAACCCTCGGGGACCTGCGGGTTGGGCCGCGGGACGAAGGTCTCGTTGCCGCCGTCGTCGCTGGGGAAGCCGTCGCGGTTGCCGCGGTTGCCACCACCGCCGCCACCGCCACCGCGTTCACGACCTTTGCGGAAGCGCTCGCGACGGTTGCCACGACCGCCATCCTGGTCGCCGCCGCCGCGTTGCTGGTTCTGGCCTTGATTCTGGCCGTCGCGCGGCTGCGGGGCCTGGCCCTCGGCGCGTGGGGCGTTGCCATTGCCGTTGCCGGAGGGCGCGGACTCGCCGCCGCCCGGCGTTTCAGTCTTGGCTGGGGTCGGCGCGGAGGCCGGCTTCGGGGCGGGTGCGGTCGCTTCGCCAGCGTTCGGCGCGGCAGGCCGGGCTTCGGCCGGTGCGGGCCTGGGCTCGCTTCTGGCCGGCTCGCTCTTCACGGGCTCGGCTTTCGGGGTATCGACCTTGGCGGATTCGGTCTTGCTGGCGGTGGGCGCGCTATCGGCCTTGCTCGCACGCGGCTTGCGCACGCGCTTTTCGGCGGTATCGCCAGCGTCGGGGGTGTTATCGGACAAGCGGGAATTCCTCGCTAAGCGGCGAGCGCTCGCACGAATGGCGAGCGGAACGTCGGGGACGTGGTCACTGGTTAAGTGATGTTCGAGAAGGGGTGCGGCGCCTGAAACACGCCGGGTTTCGTGAAACTAGCATTGCTGTTGAGCCGCAGCAAGCGGGGCGATGCCGGGTTGTTCATGATCTGTGGTGCGGCAACGCACGGCGCCCCGGCTAAAGATCACGCGTGGACCGGCGACTCGGCCGGTCCGCGAGGCTCAGAGCGCCTTGTCGATCAACTGTGCCAGCTGGCCCTTGCCGACCGCGCCGATCTGGGTCTCCTGCACTTGGCCGTCCTTGAACAGCAGCAGCATCGGGATCGAGCGCACGTGGTACTTCATCGCGGTGGCGCGGTTGTGGTCGACGTTGACCTTGGCGATCTTGACCTTGCCGGCGTATTCCTCGGCCAGCTGGTCCAGTGCCGGGGCGATCATCTTGCACGGGCCGCACCATTCGGCCCAGAAGTCGACCAGCACGGGTTCGGACGACTGCAGCACGGCGCTATCGAAGTCGGCGTCGCCGACCTGCATGACTTTATCGCTCACAAGGCTCTCCTGCGTGGGGCGGGTGCCGGCGGACGCGGGTCGGCCGGGCTTTTGGTGGGTGTTGCGTTAAACTGGGGCGTTTCGCGGCGGCATTCAAGGCCTCCGCACGCTGCGGTCAGGGATGAAACTGGCCGACCACGGCAGTCTGCTTCGCCGACGCCACCCACGCAAGCATGCCCATTAGCGCAACGCGTGGGACCTCCCAGACCGAGATGAATGACCGCATGAGCGACAAGCCCCTTACCGATATCGCGTTTTCCTCGTTCGACCTGCACCCGAGCCTGCTCGCGGGGCTGGAGAGCGCCGGATTCACCCGCTGCACCCCGATCCAGGCCCTGACCCTGCCGGTCGCGCTGCCCGGCGGCGACGTCGCCGGCCAGGCCCAGACCGGCACCGGCAAGACCCTGGCGTTCCTGGTCGCGGTGATCAACCGCCTGCTGACCCGGCCGGCGCTGGCCGAGCGCAATCCCGGCGACCCGCGCGCGCTGATCCTGGCGCCGACCCGTGAGCTGGCGATCCAGATCCACAAGGACGCGGTCAAGTTCGGCAGCGAGTTGGGCCTCAAGTTCGCGCTGGTCTACGGCGGGGTCGACTACGACAAGCAGCGCGAGCTGCTGCAGCAGGGCGTC
Source organism: Lysobacter sp. (assembly GCA_050737755.1). Classification (GTDB taxonomy): domain Bacteria; phylum Pseudomonadota; class Gammaproteobacteria; order Xanthomonadales; family Xanthomonadaceae; genus Novilysobacter. The sequence goes on along the minus strand of JBOHYC010000334.1, from coordinate 860 downwards.
GACGTCATCATCGCGACCCCGGGCCGGCTGATCGACTACGTCAAGCAGCACAAGGTGGTGAGCCTGCACGCCTGCGAGATGTGCGTGCTCGACGAGGCCGACCGCATGTTCGACCTGGGCTTCATCAAGGACATCCGCTTCCTGCTGCGGCGCATGCCGATCCGCACCGAGCGGCAGACCCTGCTGTTCTCGGCGACGTTGAGCCACCGCGTGCTGGAGCTGGCCTACGAGCACATGAACGAGCCCGAGAAGCTGGTGGTCGAGTCGGAGTTCATCACCAATTCCAGCGTGCGCCAGCTGATGTACTTCCCGTCCGACGAGGAGAAGATCCCGCTGCTGCTGGGCCTGCTATCGCGCAGCGAAGGCGCGCGCACGATGGTGTTCGTCAATACCAAGGTCTGGGTCGAGCGGGTCGCACGCGCGCTGGAGCGCGGCGGCTACCGGGTCGGTGTTCTGAGTGGCGACGTGCCGCAGAAGAAGCGCGAATCGCTGCTGGCGAAGTTCCAGAAGGGCCAGTTGGAAATCCTGGTGGCGACCGACGTCGCCGCACGCGGGCTGCACATCGATGGCGTCAGCCACGTCTACAACTACGACCTGCCGTTCGACGCCGAGGACTACGTGCACCGCATCGGCCGCACCGCGCGGCTGGGCGCCGAGGGCGACGCGATCAGCTTCGCCTGCGAGCGCTACGCGATGAGCCTGCCGGACATCGAGGCATACATCGAGCAGAAGGTGCCGACCGCGCCGGTCGAGGCCGAGTTGCTGGTGGCCAGGCCGCGGCCGAAGCGCGAGCCGGCCGAGGGCGAGGAACAGGAAAGCGTCGGCGCGATCTTCAAGGAAGCGCGCGAGCAGCGTGCGGC
>JBOHYC010000333.1:0-2244 GCA_050737755.1 Lysobacter sp. | reverse complement strand
GCCACCGGGCCGGAGGTGATCCAGCTCTTCTTGCCGTTGATCTTGTAGCTGCCGTCGGCCTGCTTGACCGCTTTGCAGCGCATCGCCGTGGCATCGGAGCCGGACTGCGGCTCGGTCAGCGCGAACGCGCCGATTTCCTTGCCCTCGGCAATCGCTCGCACGTAGGTCTGCTTCTGTTCCTCGGTGCCGAACTTGAGGATGCCGTTGCAGAACAGCGAATTGTTGACCGACACGATGGTCGAATGCGCCGCGTCGGCGGCGGCGATTTCGACCATCGCCAGCACGTAGGAGATCGGATCCATCCCGGCGCCGCCGTATTCCGCCGGCACTTCGATACCCATCAGGCCGTTCTCGCCGAGGGTGCGGATGTTGTCGAGCGGAAACTCACCGGTGCGGTCATGGTGTTCGGCGCTCGGCGCGATCTTCTCCTGCGCGATGCGGCGCGCCACGTCCTGGATCATCAACTGTTCTTCGGTGAAGCGAAAATCCACGTCGGCACCTCGATTTGGTCGAATTGGGGCAACAATCCGGCAATTGTATCCCTGCGCGCCGCGTAACCGAACCCGTCGATCCGCCCACCCACTCCCGCCCGGCTTGACCCTGCCGCCGACCGGGAACAAACTTATCGCTGTATCGCGATAAGCGCATGAATGACGTGGTGGACGCATGGATCTGGAAGGCTGGTCGGCACGACTCAAGGTATTCGCTGATGCGACCCGGGTGCGGCTGCTCGCATTGATCGAGCGCGAGGAGCTGACCGTCGCCGAGCTGTCGGCAATCACCCGCCTCGCCCAACCACGCGTCTCGACCCATCTTGCAAGGCTGAAGGACGCCGGGTTGGTCCGCGACCGCCGCGCCGGCGTATCCGCTTATTACCGCTTCGAGGAAGCCGCGCTCGACCCCGCCCAGCGCGCCTTGTGGACCACCCTGCGCGAAGGCAGCGACGACCCGCTGCTGCGCCAGGACGCCGAGCGCGTACCCGGGGTACTGGCGATGCGCGCGGCCGACCAGAACTGGGCCGACTCGGTGGCCGGCGACATGGAGCGCCACTATTCGCCCGGCCGCACCTGGGAGGCGATGGCGCGCTCGGCGCTGCCCTTGCTGGAACCGGGCGACGTGCTCGACATCGCGTCCGGCGACGGCGTACTTGCCGAGCTGCTGGCGCCGCATTCGCATCGCTACGTCTGCCTGGATTCCAGCACCAAGGTCGTGCTCGCGGCATCCGAACGGCTGCGCAAACTTGAGAACGTCGAGGTGCAGGAAGGCGACATGCATGCCCTGCCCTTCGACGACGAGCATTTCGATCTGGTCGTGCTGATGCATGCACTGACCTACGCCGACGAACCGGCCAAGGCAGTTGCCGAGGCCGCTCGCGTGCTACGCCCGGGCGGGCGGTTGCTGCTGACCAGCCTGGCGCGTCACGAGCACCGCTCCGTCGTCGAGTCGTACGGCCACGTCAACCTCGGTTTCAGCGAGAAGGAACTGCAGAAGTTCGTCAGCAAGGCCGGCTTCTCGATCGCCAGTTGCGAGACCGTGACGCGCGAACGCCGACCGCCGCATTTCGAGGTGATCGCGCTGATCGCCCGCAAGAAGCCCGCACGCAGCCGGGCCTGAGAACCGCATGTCGAGGAGTTGCCGATGACCACCCTGCCCTGGCTCAACCCCGAGCGCGCCGAAACCCTGCAACAGGCGCTGCGCGAACGCATCCTGGTGATCGACGGGGCGATGGGCACGATGATCCAGCAGCATTCGCTGGAAGAGGCCGATTATCGCGGCGAGCGTTTCGTCGAGGGATTCGACGGAATGTTTGAGCCCACCGATCACACCCACGGCCCCGGGTGCGGTTGCGCCCATGACCAGCGCGGCAACAACGACCTGCTGAGTCTGACCCGCCCGGACATCATCGAAACGATCCATGCAGACTACCTCGCCGCCGGAGCCGACCTGGTCGAGACCAATACCTTCAACTCGACCACACTGTCGCTTTCCGATTACGGCCTGCAGCACCTGGCCCGCGAGCTCAATGAGATAGGCGCGCGCCTCGCTCGCGCCGCCTGCGACGCCGCCGAGGCGAAGACCCCGGACAAACCACGCTTCGTGATCGGCGTGATCGGCCCGACCAGCCGCACCGCCTCGCTCAGCCCGGACGTCAATCGCCCCGGCTTCCGCGCGGTCGACTTCGACGACTTGCGCATCGCCTACCGCGAGGCCGCCGACGGCCTGATCGACGGCGGCGCCGACGTG
>JBOHYC010000332.1:0-1638 GCA_050737755.1 Lysobacter sp. | reverse complement strand
GACGAGGCCGACATCGGCCAGGTCACGGCCGGGCAGACGGTATCTTTCAGCGTCGATGCCTTCCCCGACCGCCAGTTCCGCGGCAGCGTGCAGCAGGTGCGGCTGTCGGCGACCAACACCAACAATGTCATTACCTATCCGGTGGTGGTGGCGGTCGACAACAGCGACCAGATCCTGCTGCCGGGCATGACCGCCAGCGCCGAGATCGAGGTCAGCCGCCGCGATGACGTGTTGCGCGTGCCCAACGCCGCGCTGCGCTACAAGCCGGCCGAGGGCGAGGCGACCGAACCGGCTCCGGCGACGGGCGGTGTCGGAGTGACCTCGGAGCTGCCGGGCATCGCGACCGCGCTGAAGCTCGACGCCGCACAGCAGGCCGCCTTCGACAGCGCGCTCGAGGCGATGCGCCAGCGCCGCGCCGCACGTGCCGCGCCCGCCGCGGCGATGCCGTCCAGTTCCGGCGGTTCGATGTTCGGCGGACCGCGAGGTGGAAGCCAGCGCGCCGCGGATGGCGGGGGCGGACGGCAGCGGCTGCAGGAGCGCTTCCGGCAGCAGTTCGCGGCATTCCGCGAGACCCTGTCCGAGACCCAGCAGGTCAACTGGGATCGCGAACTCGCGGCGCTGGCCACCGCGGGCCGGGTGACGCTGTACCGGCTCGTCGACGGCAAGGTCGAGGCGGTCACCGTCCGGGTCGGTGCCAACGACGGCAGCTGGACCGAGGTGTCCGGCCCGCTGGCGGATGGTGAGACCGTCATCGTCGGCGTTGAGCGCCCGGTCGAATGAGCACGCGGCCGGCGGTAATCGAGACCCATGGCCTCGGCAAGGTTTACTCGCCTGGCACCCAGGCCGAGGTGGTCGCGCTTCGTGGCGTCGATCTGCGCATCGGCCGCGGCGAGTTCGTCGCGATCATGGGGCCGTCCGGCTCGGGCAAGTCGACCCTGATGAACCTGGTGGGTTGCCTGGATACGCCGACCAGTGGCCGCTACCTGTGCGATGGCATTGATGTGGCGACGCTCGATGCGGAGGCGCTGGCGGTGCTCCGTCGCGACAAGATCGGTTTCGTGTTCCAGGGTTTCAATCTGTTGCCGCGCATGAGTGCGCTGGAGAACGTGGCGATGCCGATGGGTTACGCCAACGTGCCGCATGCCGAGCGCATGGAACGTGCGCACGCGGCGCTGGCGGCGGTCGGGCTGGCCAGCCGCGAATCGCATCGGCCCAGTGAGTTGTCCGGCGGACAGCAACAACGCGTCGCGATTGCGCGCTCGCTGATCAACCGGCCGCCGATTCTGCTGGCCGACGAGCCGACCGGGGCGCTCGACAGCAAGACCGGCGAGGAGATCCTCGCGTTGTTCAAGCAGTTGCAGGCCGACGACCACACCGTCGTGCTGATTACCCACGACCCCGAGGTCGCCGCGCACGCCGACCGCGGATTCGTCATGCACGACGGCGAGTTGCACGACGCCACTTCGCCCTTCGCGCAGGCGCACTTCCCGGGGATTGTGCGATGAACTTCCTGGAAGTCCTGCGTACCGCGATCTTCGCCCTGCGCGGCAACTGGTTGCGCAGCGGCCTGACTTCGCTGGGCGTGATCATCGGCATCGCGGCGGTGATCGTGATGGTCTCGGTCGGGCAGGGCACGCA
>JBOHYC010000331.1:0-6243 GCA_050737755.1 Lysobacter sp. | reverse complement strand
CCACCCGATCCCATCCCGAACTCGGAAGTGAAACGCACATGCGCCGATGGTAGTGTGGCCTAAGCCATGCAAGAGTAGGTCATCGCTGGGCATTTACACCCAAGGCCGGTCCCCGAAAGGGACCGGCTTTTTTTTGCGTGCGTGATAAAGAAAGCCAACGAGCCATCACGGCGCAAACGGATAACCAGATGGCACGAGCGGGCCGCGATCGGACGCTCCTTACCGAAGGGGAGCGCCGGAAACCGGCACGGCGGGCATTGCGCGGCGCCCGTTGCGGGAAGTCGAGAAACTTCGCTACAGGACTTGAGGCGGTTCGCCGCCGACGATGACGACATCGGCGCTGCGCCGTGCGAACAGGCCAACACTTACGACGCCGGGTATCTGGTTGATCGCGGTTTCGAGAGCAACAGGATCGACAATCGACAGCCCATGTATGTCGAGAATCGCGTTGCCGTTGTCAGTCACGACGCCGGAGCCGTCAGCCATCTGCCGCCACACGGGTTGACCACCCGTGCTGGCAAGAATCTGGCGGGCCACAAGACTGCGGGCCATCGGAATGACCTCTACCGGCAATGGGAACTTCCCCAGCACGTCGACCCGTTTGGCGGGGTCGATGATGCAGACGAACTTTCTGCTGGCCTCGGCGATGATCTTCTCGCGGGTCAATGCGGCGCCGCCGCCCTTTATCAGGCGTTTGTGCGAATCGCATTCGTCGGCGCCATCTACATACAGTGACAGGGTGCCGGTGGAATTGAGGTCGAGCACCTCGATGCCCAAGGCGCGCAGCCGCTCGCTGCTTTGCTCGGAGCTTGAGACGGCGCCCTGGATGCGGTGCTTGATGCGGCCCAGTGCTTCGATGAAGTAGGCCACGGTCGAGCCGGTGCCGACCCCGACGATCATGCCGTCTTCCACGTAATCGATGGCTTTTTCGCCGGCCAGGCGCTTGGCTTCTGACATGTTCGGAGCTACTCGAGGGAAAGGAGGTACTTGTACTGCGCTGCGGAAACCGGGAATACCGATAGCCGATTCCCGCGCCGGATCAGGGCGAATTCCTCACCCAGGTGGTCGGCGTGGCGCTTGATCTCTTCGAGCGAGATCGTGCGTGACAGTTTGCGCTCGAACTTGATGTCGACCAATTGCCAGCGCGGTTCCTCGCGAGTGGCCTTGGGATCGTGATAATGCGATTTCGGGTCGAACTGGGTCTCGTCCGGATACGCTTCGCTGGCCACCGTCGCGGTACCGACGATACCGGGAACAGTGGTGTTGGAGTGGTAGAACAGCACGCCATCGCCAACCTTCATTCCATCGCGCATGAAGTTGCGCGCCTGGTAGTTCCGGACACCATTCCACGGTTCGACGTCGACGCGTTGCAGGTCGTCGATCGAGAACGCATCGGGTTCGGACTTCATCAACCAGTAGCGGCGGCGTCTTGTCATTGGGTGGCCAATTGGCGGAAATCGTGGGTATCGGATTCGGTGCAGACCGCATCTAGCCCGACGTCCCAGTCGGCGGTGTCGAGTGACTGCACTTGCTGGATCGCGAACGCCGCGCCTACCAGCCACGGCGGGGCCGGACGGTCCTGACGGAAGGCGAAGCTGCGGTCGTACCAGCCACCGCCCATGCCGAGCCGGGCGCCGCGGCCATCAAAGCCGACCAGCGGCAACACGACCAGCGCCATCTGTTGGGGATCAAGCAGCGAGCCAGGCGCGAGGTCGGGTTCGGGAATGCCGTAGATGTTGCTGACCAGCGCATTACCAGGGCGCCAGGGCGCGAACCGCAGTTGCTCGCCGGCCAACACAGGAAGGCAATAAGTGCAGCCGGGCGGCAGCTTCAACTGCCAAGCATGCAGAGCGATTTCGCCATCCATCGCCCAGTAGCCGGCAACATGACCCTCGCTGGGCATGAAGGGCAGCGCAAACAGGTTGCTGGCGAGGTGGTCGGCGGCGGCGATGCGCTCGGCCGCCGGCAAAGCGCGGCGGCGCTGGCGGAGTTCGGAGCGGAGTTGGCGGCGGGGCGCTGCGTGGTCGACGGTCATCCAGTCGGATCCTGGTCGCGGGTGGCATGACGGGGCCGCAATGCATGGACCGCAGCACGACGGCGATCCGTCCAGCGCCAACCGGATGGCACCACGGATTCCGGCCGAAAAAAGAAAAGTCCTCCGCCGATGGCGATGCGCGCGAAACGACCTTGAACCCGGGGTTCAAGTGGGGACGCCTGGAGACCTTCGGGCTTCCCGCTACCAGGGCGGACTTGCACTCCGGGTCTCCGTTGCGCCCCCATGGTCGCAATTAAGGGACAAGGCGTATGTTTGCGCACGCCGTCGTCCACAGCAGAGGACGTGCAGCGATTATAGCGTGATGGGCGCTGTGGGAAGGCCCGTCTGTCGGTGACGGCGGTGCCGGGTTCAGGCAACGGCCGGGAGCGTTCGCGGGTCAACCGGCGGGGGTGTCGAACAGCCCGTCGAGCTTGCGTTGCAGGTCGCCCAGGCTGCGTGCGATTTCGCGGCTGCTGCTCTCGTCTTCATTGCGAAGCTGTTGCAACTCGTGCGCGAAGTTGAGCGCGGCCAGCACGGCGACGCGATCCAGCGCGGCCATGCGGTTGCTGCCACGGATCTCGCGCATCTTGCTGTCGAGCAGCTTGGCAGCGGCGATCAGGCTGTCGCGTTCGTCCGGCTCGCAGCCGACGGTGTACTCACGATCGAGCAGGTGGATGCTGACCGGTTGGCTGCTGCTCACGTGTGCTGCTCCAGCGATTTCAGCCGCGCGATCATCGCTTCGACCCGACTCCGCGCCTGCTCATTCTTGGCCAACAGTGCCGAGCGCTCGCTGGACAGGCTTTCCTGTTGCTGGCGCAGGCTGCGGTTCTCTTCCTGCAGGCGACGGGTGTTGTCAGCCAACTCGTCGATCCGTTCGACGAGGGCCTGCAGTTGGGCGAGCAGTTGGGCGCGGTCCATCCGCGCACGATAGCAGGCGCCGGGGGCGGGTCAAGGTATCGTGTTGGCGGGCGATCTCGATGTTCAGCCCGGCACCGGTTCGATCGACTCGTGGCCCCGCAGGAACGCCTGGCATTGTGCCGACGGCATTGGCCGAGCCAACCAGAAGCCCTGGATCTCGTCACACCCGTGGGCGCGCAGGAAGCGCATCTGGGCTTCGGTCTCCACCCCTTCGGCGACCACGTTCAGGCCCAGCGAGTGGGCCATGGTGATGATGGTGGTGGTGATCGCCGCGTCGTCGGGGTCGTGGGTCAGGTCGGCGATGAATTCCTTGTCGATCTTCAGCGTGGTGATCGGCAGCCGCTTGAGGTAGGACAGCGACGAGTAGCCGGTACCGAAGTCGTCGATCGCCAGACTGACCCCGAGTTCGCGGAAGGCCTGCAACGTTGCCGCCGTCTTCTCGGGGTTGCCCATGATCACGCTTTCGGTCAGCTCCAGCTCCAGGCAGGAGGCCGGGATGCCGGTCTCCGCCAGCACCCGCGCAACGACGCCCGGCAAGTTGCCGCGCAGCAATTGCAGCGAGGAGACGTTGACCGCCATCGACAACTCGGACAACCCCTCCGCGCGCCAGCGCTGCAGCGTGAGGCAGGCCCGGCGCAGCGCCCACTCGCCGATCTCCAGGATCAGGCCGGTTTCCTCGGCCAGCGGAATGAAGCGCATGGGGCTGATTTCGCCATGCTCGACGCTGTTCCAGCGCAGCAGTGCCTCGACGCCGGTGATGCGGCCATCGGCCAGGGAAAGCCGGGGCTGGAATGCCAGGGACAGTTCATCGCTGTCGAGCACCTTGCGCAGTGCGGCGGAGATGGTGGCGCGCAGGCGGATATCGATATCCATGCTTTCGGTGTACGGCATGAACGCACGGCGTCCGATCGCCTTGGCTTGGTACATGGCGGCATCGGCATGCTTCAGCAGGTTGCTCGGATCGCGAGCATGGTCGGGGTAGAGGCTGATGCCGATCGATGGCGATATCACTACGTTGTGGCGTTCGTCGAAATCGAGCGGCTCTTCGAACGCGGTGAGCAACTCGCGTGCGACATGTTCGGCCTGCGCCGCATCGTCGAGGTCTTCCAGTACCACGGTGAACTCGTCGCCACCAAGGCGGGCCACGGTGTGGCCGGCGCCGACCGTCTGTTGCAGGCGCTGCGCGGCCGCGCGCAGGATGAGGTCGCCGGCGGCGTGGCCGAACGAGTCGTTGATGTCCTTGAAGCGGTCGAGGTCCAGGAACAGCACCGCGATCTTGCGATCGCTGACCCGGGCCCGCTCGATCGCGCGCGACAGCCGCTCCGACAGTAGCGCACGGTTGGGCAGGCTGGTCAGGGTGTCGTAGTTGGCCAGGAAGCGCAGTTCCTGCTCGGCGCGCTTCTGGTCGGTGATGTCGCTGAGTACCGCGACGTAGTGGCCACGCTGGCCATGGCTGTCGTTCACCGCGCTGGCCTGCAGCCAGCACAGGAACTCGCCGCCATCCTTGCGCTGCTGCCAGATCTCGCCCGACCAGCGTCCGGTGCGCTGTAGATCGTCACGCATGCGGGTGTAGAAATCCGGAACGTGCTGATCGCTGTCGATCAGGCTGGTCGAGCGGCCGAGTACCTCGCTGTCGCTGTAACCGATCATCCGGGTGAAGGCGGGGTTGATCGAGATGAACACGAAGTCGCTATCGAATACCGCCACCGCCTCGGCCATCGAGCGCAGGACCTCGCTCGAGATGCGGCGTTCGCGCTCGGCGCTGCGGCTGGCGGTGATGTCGCGGGCGGTGCCGGCGACCCGCAACGCGCGGCCGTCGGCATCGCGATCGACGACCCGGCCGCGCGCACGTATCCATCGCCAGTCTTCGTCAGCGTCGTCGCGGGTGCGGTGTTCCGACAGGAACAGTGGGGCCTCGCCGCGCAGGTGTCGGCGCAGGGTATCGAGCACGCCCGGCAGGTCCTCCTCATGGATGCCATGCGCGCTGCTCAGGCGGCTTTCGACCGCGATTTCGGTTTCCGGGCCCGCCGTGGCCGATTCCGGCACACGCATCCGGTGCATCGCGTGGGTGGTGACGTTGTAATCCCAGAACTGGTCGCCCGATGCCCAGAGCGCGAGCTTCAGCCGTTCCTCGCGTTCGCTGACCTGACGGAACCATTCCTGCTCGCGCTGGCGGTGACGGTGCCAGCGCCAGCCGAAGGTCGCCAGCAGCGCGAGCAATCCCACTATCGCGGTGGCAATCGCGAGCGGATGGCGCCATAGCGGCGGCGCCACGACCACCGGCACCCGCAGTTCCGTGGCGCCCCAGCCATGGTCGCGGTTGCGGGCCTGTGCACGGAACATGTAGTTCCCCGGGGGCAGGCGAGTGTAGGTGATGTCCGGGCGGGCGCCGTTGTCGATCCAGCCGCGGTCGAAACCGTCCATCCGGTAGCGGTAGCTGATGTTCGCGGCCGGGGCGAAGTCGAGCGCGCCGATGCGCAGGCGCAGGATCTCGGCGCCGTCGGGCACCTCAAGCTTTGCCGGTTGCCACATGATCCCGCCGTCGTCGGGCGAATTCGCGCCGATGCCTGCCGCCAGCAGGCGCAGCGGCGGGACGTAGTCCGAATCCTTCATCCGCGCGGGGTTGAACAGGTTGAGTCCGCGGATTCCGCCCAGCGCGATCCGGCCATCGGCGAGGGTGGCGGCCGCGCCGCCGTTGAACTCCAGGTCCTGCAGGCCATCGGCGAGCCCGTAGTTGCGCACCGCGAGCGTCCGGGTGTCGAGCTGGATGATGCCGTGTCCGGTGCCCAGCCACAGTCGTCCGGAAGACGCGACGTTGCTGGCGATGGTGAACACCGTAGGTACCGGATGGCCGCCCAGCGCCTCGGCCAGCGGGTGCTTGAAAACGATCGAGCCATCGGCATTCTCGACGGCCTTGCTCAGGCCGGAGTGGGTGCCGACCCACAGGCTCCCGTCGCGGTCCTGGTACAGCGCGCGCACCAGGCCACCGGGCAGGCTGTCGAGGTCGTTGAGGTTGTGATTGAAATGGCGCAGTCGACCGGTCGTGGGTTCCAGCATGTCCAGGCCGTCGCCGGTGCCGAACCAGATCCGGCCATGGCGATCCTCGAGAAGGGCGTGCACGGACGGGTGCGCGAGCCGGTGCGGGTCGTCGTCGCGATGGCTGTAGTGGATGACCCGCCCGCCGCGACGCTGGTAATGCAGTGCGCCGCGGTTCTGGGTGCCCAGCCACAGGTCGCCATTGTGATCCACCAGCAGGCTTCGCAAGCTGGCGCCGGTGAGCGCACCCAGGG
>JBOHYC010000330.1:0-8821 GCA_050737755.1 Lysobacter sp. | reverse complement strand
TAGCCTCGGGTGCGCTCAACCTCACCAGTCACTGCGTAGTCGACTGATTTTCCTGTTCGGCGGTCCAGGTCCATTCCGTACCGTTGATGTTGCCCGCGGCTCCCACGAGCGCGTCGCCTTCCATGCGCCCGCGGTACACGACGAACTCGTCGTTGATGCTCAAGCGGAACTCGTCACCGGACTGCTGCCAGGTATTTTTCTGGTCGGAGTCTGCGTTGGCCTCCAGCAAGTAAGCCTCGCCTTCGGCGTCCAGACGCACGGTTGATTGGCTGATATGGCCATTGATGTCGGACGTGATGGTCCAGATCGTCCCGACCAGCGGGCGGACAACCGGCCCTTCTTCCAATGGCGCCAGCAAGCCGGGCGCGATTCCGGGTTCCTCGCCCTGGATGAATCCCCCGATGTCGCCGGCGGCGGCGAGGGCGATCATTTCTTCGGCAGTCATCCCATCCACCCGATCGCGGATCCGCGTGATCGACGGATTGCGCAGTTCGGGGTTGGCCAGCATCTCGGACGCGCTCGAGACCCCGGCCATGTTGATCTGCAGCATCGCCATGGCCAGTTGCATCTGCGCATCACGGTCGCGCTCGCCCATCATCTTCTGGAAACTGCGCTCCGCAGCCTGGTCGGACGAGCCGTCGATGCGAGTCGGTTCGGCCGCGCTGGCGATGCGTGGTGAGATGGTCGCGGAGATCGCGAGCAGCGAGGCCAGGGCGATAACGGGGATAAGTTTCATGCACGGTCGAGAGGTCGGAAGCAGCTGACAACCTAGCATCATTCCCCGCAGCCCTTAACTCATCGAGCCACCCGCAATCACATGCCCTTCGACGATCACACGATCCCCGTCGCATAGAACACGCCGATGATCACCATCACCGCCAGCGTCTTGATCACGGTGATCGCGAAGATGTCCTTGTAGGCCTGCCGGTGGGTCAGGCCGGTCACCGCAAGCAAGGTGATGACCGCGCCGTTGTGCGGCAGGGTGTCCATGCCGCCGGACGCCATCGCGGCGACCCGGTGCAGCACTTCCATCGGGATGCCGGCGGCGTTGGCGTTGGCGATGAAGGTCTCGGCCATCGCCGCCAGGGCGATGCCCATGCCACCGGAGGCCGAGCCGGTGATGCCGGCCAGGGCGGTCACGGTGATGGCTTCGTTGACCAGCGGATCATCGATCGTGCCGAGCACGTTGGCGACCACCAGGAAGCCAGGCAGTGCGGCGATCACCGCGCCAAAACCATATTCGGAGGCGGTGTTCATGCCCGCCAGCAGGGCGCCGCCGATCGCATCCTTCGTGCCATTGGCGAAGCTGGTCATCACCGGCTTCCAGGCGAACGCAATGACGCTGAAAATGCCGACCAGCAGCGCGCCCTCGACCGCCCAGATCGCGGTGATCGACGAGACCTGCTGCACGATCGGTGCGGCGTCGCCGATCACCGCCGGGTCGAACGAGTGCGACTCGCCGTAGAAGCGCGGGATCCACACGGTGAACAGCTTGTTGGCGACGCCGACCAGCACCAGCGGCAGGATCGCGATCAGCGGGTTGGCGAGGCGGCCGCCGGTGAACGCGACCGGCTCGTTGACCAGCACTGCATCACCCGCGTAACCCTCGCCGGCCTTGAGCGCGACGCGCCGACGCCAGTCGAGGTAGGCCAGGCCGACAGCGAGGATGAAGATGCCGCCGATGGTGCCGAGCCAAGGCGCGGCCCAGGTGTTGGTGCCGAAGAACGTGGTCGGGATGATGTTCTGGATCTGTGGCGTGCCGGGCAGGGCGTCCATCGTGAAGGTGAACGCGCCCAGCGCGATCGTGCCCGGGATGAGCCGCTTGGGGATGTCGCTCTGGCGAAAGAGTTCCGCGGCGAACGGGTACACCGCGAAAACCACCACGAACAGCGACACTCCGCCGTAGGTCAGCACCGCGCAGACGATCACGATCGACAGGATCGCGCGGCTGGCGCCGAACAGCTTGATGGTCGCGGCGACGATCGCCTTGGAGAAACCCGACAGCTCGATCACCTTGCCGAAGATCGCGCCGAGCAGGAACACCGGGAAGTACAGCTTCAGGAAGCCGACCATCTTGTCCATGAACAGGCCGGTGAACATCGGCGCGACCAGCGACGGGTCGGTCAGCAATACCGCACCAAGCGCCGCGACCGGGGCGAACAGGATCACGCTGTAACCGCGATAGGCCACGAACATCAGGAACGCCAGCGCGCCCAGCACGATCAGGAAATCCATACGTCCCCACACCCCAAGCCACTTCAGTGGTGTTGGAGTGTCCGCGCGTGGCCGCCGCGGGGGCATTGTCCGAAGGTACAGCTGTCCGGATCGGCGCGGACTCCTAGTCTTGCCGTCATGGCGGCATTCTCCGCCGACCGGCCTTGGGGCCGGTGAGCACGCATCCGGTTATCTGGGGAGAGGTTCTGATGGGTCGCAACGCCATGAGTCGCAACACTTCGAGTCGCAGCAGCCTGGCCGTCGCCATCGCCTGCGCGCTGCTCGCGCCGGCGGCATGGGCGCAGGACGCCGCTACTCCCGCGAAAGCACCCGCGCAGCAGGCCGAGGCGACCAACCTCGGCGCGGTCACGGTGACGGCGCGCAAGCGCGAGGAAACCATCCAGGACGTGCCGGTCGCCGTAACCGCGTTTACCGCCGAATCGCTGGACCGGCTCGGTGTGGAGGATCTTGGCGGCCTTGACGCGCAGGTGCCCAACCTCACCATCTACGCCGCGCGTGGCTCCAGCAGCACCATCACCGCCTATATCCGCGGCGTCGGCCAGTCGGACCCGCTGTGGGGCGTCGACCCGGGCGTGGGCATCTACATGGACGATGTCTACATCGCGCGTCCGCAGGGTGCCCTGCTGGACGTGCTCGACGTTGAGCGGGTCGAGGTGCTGCGCGGCCCGCAAGGCACGCTGTATGGCAAGAACACCATCGGCGGCGCCATCAAGTACATCTCCAAGGGCCTGCCGCGCGAGACCGAGGGCTTTGCCCAGGTGACCATCGGCAACTACGATCAACTCGACGTCAAGGCGGCGATCGGAGGGTCGCTCGCCGACAACGACGCACTGCGTGCGCGGGTCGCAGTGGCCAGCCTCAATCGCGACGGCTTTGGCGAGAACGTCGCCAACGGCCAGCCGGTCAGCGACAAGGAGATCCTCGCCCTGCGCGCCCAGCTCGGCGCCTATGTCAGCGACGACCTCGACATCCAGTTCGCGTTCGACTGGATGGACGACCAGTCCGGCGTGCGCGGCGCGAAGATGCTGGCGCCGAACCGTTTCGTGCCGGGCTTCGATCCGCTCGACAGCCGCTACGACATCCGCAGCGGCATGCCCAACGTCAATGACACCACCATCGGCGGTGCCTCGGTTGCGGTGAACTGGCGTGCCAACGACGACTGGGCGTTCAAGTACGTGCTGGCCAAGCGCGAGTCCGACACCGAGACCAACATCGACTTCGACACCCTGCCAGCGCGGATCGCCGACGTGAAGGCGTTCTACTCCGACGAGCAGGTCAGCCACGAACTGCAGGCCAACTACGACGCAGGCGGGCGCGGGCGTGGCGTGATGGGCATCTACGCCTTCGACGGCGAGGCCGGCGGGCAGGTACTCAACAACTTCTTCGACCTGCTGTTCGGCGATACCCAAGGCACGGTCTACACCGAGAGCGTCGCGCTCTACGCCGACTGGACGTACGACCTGACTCCGCAACTCGCCCTCAACGTCGGCGCACGCTACACCGACGAGGACAAGAACGCGGTGGTGTTCAATCGCGGCTACACCGACGCCACCTACACGGTGCCGACCGCGGTGGTGGCCGACTTCGACAAGACCATCGGCTTCAAGAACACCTCGCCGAAGATCGCGCTCGACTACCAGCTGACCCCGGACATCATGGTCTACGGCTCGGCCTCGCGCGGCTTCAAGTCGGGCGGCTTCAACATCCGTGCACAGGCCACCGCCGTGCCGCGTTCGGCCGAACCGTTCGATGACGAGGTGGTCGACAGTTTCGAGGTCGGCAGCAAGATGGGCTTCCTCGACCAGACCGTGTTCCTCAACCTGTCGGCATTCCACAACAAGTACGAGGACATCCAGTTGTCGGTGTTCACCGCGTTCGACAGCAACGGCGACGGCACCGACGACGCGTTCTTCGGCGACTTCACCAACGCCGGCTCCGGCACGGTCAACGGCCTGGAGGTCGAGTACCAGTGGCTGCCGACCCGCAACTGGCTGCTGTCGGGCAACCTGGCCTGGCTGGACGCGAAGTACGACGAGTTCCTGTATGCCGGCGCCAACATCGCCGATGAGCAGGAGTTCACCAATGCGCCGGAGTTCTCCGGTGCGCTCAACGTGGAATACCGCACCGCAGTCGCACGTGGCGACATGTGGGCCCGGCTTGGTTACAGCTACCAGGACGACGTGGTGGCGACCACCGAGATCGTCCGTACCGGTGCATTGCCGATCACCGAGGACGCTTACGGGCTGGTCAATGCGGGGATCGGCTGGAAGGGCGCCGGGCCGTGGTCGGTGACTCTGCAGGGGACCAACCTGGCCGACAAGGAGTACCGCACCACCGGCTACAACCTCAATACCGCGCTCGGCGTAATGACCGGTTTCTACGGTCCGCCGCGTCAGTATTCACTGAGCGTGCGCTACGACTTCTGACGGCAGGTTCGAGAGACAACCGGGGACCCCCGGTCGGGCGGTGACGGCGGGCTTCGGCCCGTCGTTGCCGTTTTTTGCTGACGGCGGGACGGGCCCCGGGATGCGGATTCAGGGCCGGGGTATTCTCGCGTCATGCTGAACTTCACCACCGTCGCCCTCGCCAGCCTGGCCTGGCTGGGACTGATGTTCGGCGTCGCGCTGTATGCCGAACGCCGACCGGCGCTGTGGTCGCGCCACTGGCGCCACGTCTACGCGCTGTCGCTGGCGGTGCACTGCACCTCGTGGACCTTCTACGGCACCGTCACCCAGGCCGCGCGCTACGGCTGGCCGTTGCCGCCGACCTTCCTCGGCGCGATCCTGCTTTACGCGCTCGCGGTCGGCTTCATGATCAAGCTGGTACGGCTGGCGCGCGAGACCAACGCGACCTCGATCGCCGACCTGATCGCGACCCGCCTCGGCAAGGATGCATGGCTGGCGGCGACGGTGACGCTGGTCGCCGCGCTCGGCCTGATCCCCTACATCGCCCTGCAGCTCAAGGCCGTGGCGATGAGCTTCGCGATGCTGACCACGCGCGACGGCGGCACCGTGGCGCCGGCGTGGCAGGACAGCGCGCTCTACGTGGCGCTGGCGATGGCGCTGTTCGCGATGCTGTTCGGTACCCGTCGTGCGAGTGCGACCGAACACAACCGCGGGCTGGTGCTGGCGATGGCGGTGGAGTCGGTGTTCAAGCTGACCGCGATGCTGGCGATCGGGGCGTTCGTCTGGTTTGGCCTGGATGCGTTGCCCGACGTGATCGAGCAGGCGCCGCCGATGGCATCTGCCGGCGGCTTCATGCCGCTGGTGCTGCTGGGCGCGTTGGCGATGTTCATCCTGCCGCACCAGTTCCACATCGGCGTAGTCGAGTGCCGCGACGAACGCGATGTGCGTACTGCGCGCTGGCAGTTCCCGCTGTACCTGGTGCTGATCGCGCTGCCGGTGTTGCCGCTGGCGACCGCCGGCGCGGCGCTGCTTGGCGACACGGTGCCATCGGATCTGTACGTGTTGGCGCTGCCGCTGTCGCAGGGACAACACGGGTTGGCGTTGTTCGCGTTCCTCGGCGGGCTCAGCGCGGCGACCGGCATGGTGGTGGTCAGCACGCTGACGTTGAGCCTGATGATCGGCAATCACTGGTTCGCGCCCGGCCTGCTGCGCGGCGCGTGGTCGCGCAACGACGGCAGCGACCTGCGCGGCAGCGTGCTGGCGCTGCGCCGCGCCGGCATCGTGGTGATCATGCTGCTGGCTTGGGCCTACAGCCGTCTGGTGGCGGGCAGCGAAGCGCTGGCGGATGTCGGGGCGGTGTCGTTCTCGGCATTGGCGACGCTGGCGCCGGCACTGGGATTCGCGGTGTGGCGATCGCAGACGCCGCCGCGTGCGGCGGTCATCGGGATCGTGGTCGGGTTCGCCGCATGGGCATGGGTGCTGCTGTTGCCGACCGTGTTCGAACTGGGTGGCGATACGCCGGGCTGGGTGGAAGCCGGCCCGCTCGGGCTGGGCTGGTTGGCACCGGATGGCTTCTTCGGCCTGACCGGTTGGAGTCGGTTGGGGCGTGCAGTCGGCGCCAGCCTGTTCCTCGGCACGCTGGCGACGGTGCTGGCCGCGGTGTGGCGCCGCGATGCGCCACGACGCTCCTATCGCGGGCTGGACGCCAAGAGCCTGCGTGACGCCGGCATGCGCTTCCTGCCGCGCGAGCGGGTGGTGGAATTGCTGCGCGGTGTCGTCGACACCGGGGCGGTGCCCACGCAGGTCGAGGCGGGCGTCGAGCGCGAACTGGCGGCGGTGCTGGGATCGGCGTCGGCGCGGGTGCTGCTCGACGCGGCGCGGCGCGAGGTCGTTGACCTCGATACTGTCGCTGCGATCGTCGGGGAGGCTTCGGCCGACCTGCGCTTCAACCAGCGCGTGCTCGAAGCGGCACTGCAGAACATGAGCCAGGGCATCAGCGTGGTCGATGCCGAGTTGCGACTGGTGGCGTGGAACCGGCGCTACGCCGAACTGTTCGGTTTTCCCGGCGAGCTGCTGCAGGTCGGTCGTCCGATCGCCGACTTGTCGCGCTGGGCCTTGCAGCAATTGCCGCCGCGCGGTGACCTGGAGCGCGCGTTGGAGCGGCGGTTGGCCTTCATGCGCGCCGGTACCGCGCACCTGACCGAGCGGGTGATGCCGGACGGAAGCATTGTCGAAATCCGCGGCAATCCGATGCCGGGCGGTGGTTTCGTCGCCACTTACTCCGACGTCACCGAATTCCGTCGCGCCGAGGCCGGGCTGTTGCAGGCCAATGAAACCCTGGAGCAACGCGTTGTCGAGCGCACCCTCGAGCTCGAGATCGCCACCCGCGAGGCCGAGCGCGCCAATGATGGCAAGAGCCGCTTCCTTGCGGCGATCGGCCACGACCTGATGCAACCGCTACACGCCGCGCAGCTGTTCACCGATTCGCTGTCGAACCAGTTGCACGATCCGGCGCAGCGCGGGGTGCTGGCGCAGATCGGCGGCGCGCTGGATTCCACCGGCGATCTGCTGACCGGGTTGCTCGACATGTCGCGACTGGAAGGCGGTGGACTGGTGCCTCAGCCGCGCGACTTCCCGCTGGCAGAAGTGCTGGAACCGCTGGCGTCGGAGTTCGGCGCCATTGCTTCCGCGCGCGGGCTGGCATTCCGCTTCATCGGCACCGCGGCGTGGGTGCACAGCGACCCGCAGCTGTTGCGCCGCGTGTTGCAGAACTTCCTCGCCAACGCCGTGCGTTACACCGCGACCGGCGACGTGTTGCTCGGCGTGCGTCGCGATGGCGATGGCCTGCGCATCGAGGTCCACGACACCGGGCCGGGCATCGCGGAGAACATGCAGCGGGCGATCTTCGATGAGTTCCGGCGCGGTGACGACGCACCGGGGCAGGGCCTTGGACTGGGCCTGTCGATCGCCGACCGTATCGCCCAGTTGCTGCACGCACCGCTGGATCTGCGCAGTACGCCGGGTCGCGGGACGGTGTTTGCGGTGCGGGTGGGGCAGGTGCGTGCGCCGGTACCGGCAATGGTGCCGCATGGCCCGCGTGGACTCGCCGGCCTGCGCGTGCTGCTGGTCGACAATGATCCGCAGGCGCTGGATGCGCTGGCAGGCATGTTGCGCGGTTGGGGCTGCGAGGTGGCGACAGCGGTCGATCGTGTGGGTGCCGAACATGAGATGACGGCGAACCCTGCGTCACTGTGGTTGTTCGACTACCACCTCGACGACGGCGATACCGGCGTCGGGTTGGCGGCCGACCTTGGCGAGCGGTACGGCCCGCGCCCGACGCTGGTGCTCAGCGCCGACGGCACACACGCCGTGCGACGCGCGGTGCTGGAAGCCGGCTATTCGCTGCTGGCGAAGCCGCTCAAGCCACTCGCGTTGAAGTCCGTCCTCGACCGCCTGATCGCCGCGACCGAAATCCGCGCCGCCACAGAATCGTCGAAGGAACTGTAGGAGCGACGTAAGTCGCGATTTCACTGATCTCCGGGATCGCCGTGCATTCGCGACTTACGTCGCTCCTACAACCAGGGGAAGTTCCAGGCGGGCTTGGGTCAGCCCTCGATCCGCCGCGACGGATCACTCAACTCCAGCTCCCGCAACACCACCCCCGCCTGGGTCCGGTTACGCACGCCCAGCCGTTCGAAGATCGCCGACAGATGCGCCTTCACCGTGCGTTCCTGCACCTCCAGACGGTCGGCGATCTGTTTGTTCAGCAGTCCCTCCGCGACGAAGGTCAGTACCCGGAATTGCTGGGGCGACAGGCTCGCCAGCCGCGCCGCCAGGTCGGCGTCGCTGCTTGAACTCTGTGTGCGCGCAACCGCGGCGCGCAAGGGCGGCGGCAGCCATTGTTCGCAGGCCAGCACCGCGCGGATTGCATCGCGCAGTTCGTCCAGCCCTGAACTCTTCGGCAGGTAACCGGCGGCGCCATGGTCAAGCGCACGCCGCACCACCCGCGGGTCGTCGTTGGCCGATACCACCACCACCGCTACGCCCGGATGCTGCGCGCGGATCGCCGCGAGGCCGGCGAGGCCGTGGTTGCCGGGCATGTGCAGGTCGAGCAGGACCAGGTCGATGTCGGGTTCCGATTCCAGTACCGCCAGCACGCCATCGAGCGACTCGGCCTCGTG
>JBOHYC010000329.1:0-3440 GCA_050737755.1 Lysobacter sp. | reverse complement strand
CGCGAGCCGTCACGGCCGGACGCACCGAAGCCGCTGACCATCAGGCTGCCCTGGGCGACCGCGTAGACCTGGCCGTCGGCGCCCTTCAGCGGCGCCATCAGCAGGCTGCCGCCGCGCAGCGAACCGGCGTTGCCGATCGAGGACACGGTGACGTCGATGCTCTGGCCCGGCTTGGCGTAGGCCGGCAGCTCGGCGTGGATCGCGACCGCGGCGACGTTCTTGAGCTGCGGATTGACCCCCGGCGGAATGCTGACGCCGAGCTGGTCGAGCATCGTCTTGAGGCTCTGCACGGTGAACGGGGTCTGGCTGGTACGGTCGCCGCTGCCGTCCAGGCCAACGACAAGTCCGTAGCCGACAAGCGCGTTGCCGCGCACACCGCCGACCTGGGCGAGGTCCTTGATGCGCTCGGCATGGGCCGTGCCGCCGAAGAACAGCAGCACCAACAGGGCCAGCGGTGAAATGAACGGGCGCATGACGGACCTCAGTACGGGAAGGCTGCGGAGTTGAAGAACCGGCCGAGCCAGCCCATCGCGTTGGAACGTGCCAGCGTGCCGCGACCGCCATAGACGATCTCCGCATTGCCGACGCGGTCGGAAGTGATGCGGTTGTCGGGACCGATATCGGCGGCGCGCACGATTCCTTGAACCTGCACCAGCTCGTCGCCCTGGTTCAGCCGCATGCGCTTCTGGCCGCTGACCAGCAGGTTGCCGTTGCCGAGCACCTGCACCACCTGCACGGTGATCTCGCCATCCAGCCGGTTGCTCTGGGTGGAGTTGCCGGCACCGGCGAAGTCGCGACCGGCCTCGACCTCGGCCTGCAGGATCGACTGGCCGTTGTAGGTGACCGGCACCCCGGCGATCACCGGCGCGCCCAGGCTCATGCCCGAGTCCTTGGTGACCGAGGTCTGCGCGACCGAACGCGAAGAGGTCGACTCGACCAGCTTGATGGTCAGCAGGTCGCCCACGTAGCGCGCCTTGTTGTCCTCGAACAGGCTGAGCCCGCGGGTCTGGACGGCGGCGCTGGAGGCGTAGATCGAACCGTTGGCGGCTGCCGGCGCGACGGCGACGGCGGGCGCGACCGGCATTACCGCGACCGGCGGCGCGATCGGCTCGAACGGCCGCACGTCGCCGACGATGCTGGCGCAGCCGGCGAGGGCTAGGAGGACGGTGGCGATGACGAGGCGCTTCATGGTCACAGGTTCTGGTTGAGGAAGCCGAGCATCTGGTCGACGGTGGAGATCGCCTTGGCGTTGGTCTCGTAGGCGCGCTGGGTTTCGATCATCGACACCAGCTCCTCCACCGTGTTGACGTTGGACGACTCCAGCGAGCCCTGTGCGAGCAGGCCGATGCCGCCGGTGCCGGGACCGCCGACCTGTGCCGGGCCACTGGCGCCGGTCTCGACGAACAGGTTGCCGCCCTTGGCCTGCAGGCCGGCGGGATTGACGAAGTCGGCCAGGGTCAGCGCGCCGACCTGCACCGCCTCGGCTTCGCCGGCGACCTGCACGCTGACGGTGCCGTCGGCGGCGATGGTCACGCTCTGCGCGCCCTCGGGGAACTGCAGGCCGGGCTGCACCGGATAACCGGAGTTGGTGACCAGCTCGCCGTTGGCGTTGATCTGGAAACTGCCGTCCCGCGTATAGGCCGGGCTGCCGTCGGGCATCAGCACTTCGAAGAAGCCGCGGCCGTTGATCGCCACGTCCAGCGCGTTGCCGGTCTGCGACAGGTTGCCCTGGGTGAACTGCTTGGCGGTCGCGGCCACGCGCACGCCGGTGCCGGTCGACAGGCCGGACGGGAGCTGGGTCTGCTCGCTGGACGCGCCGCCGGGCTGGCGGACGGTCTGGTACAGCAGGTCCTCGAAGCTGGCGCGGTCGCGCTTGAAGCCGGTGGTGTTGGTGTTGGCGAGATTGTTGGAAATGACCGCCATGCGCGTCTGCTGTGCGTCGAGGCCGGTCTTGGCGATCCAAAGAGCCTGGGTCATGGCGGGTTACCTCTGTTGTTCGTCAGTCAAAAAGTCAGCGCGAGGACAGCAGCGAATTGGATGCCCGCGCGCTCTCGTCACCGCTCTGCAAGACCCGTACCTGCATCTCGAACTGGCGGGACAGCTGGATCATCGAGACCAGCATCGAGGTGCTGTCGACGTTGCTGGATTCCAGCGCGCCAGCGGTCAGGACGTTGCCGGCGGCGGGCGGAGCGGGATCGGCACCGGGCGGCATCCGCATCAGGCCGTCGTCACCGCGCACCAGTTGGTCGGTGCGGGCCTCGACCACCTGCAGGCGGCCGGCTTCGGCCAGGGTGGACGGAGGCTGGCCGAGCGGCACGACCGAAATCGTGCCGTCGCCGCCGATCAGCATCGACTCGTTGGGCGGCACCGCGACCGGCGCGCCGCCCTGGTCGAGCACCGGCAGCCCGCTGGCCGTGGTCAGCAGGCCGTTGGCAGTCAGCTGCAGGTTGCCGGCGCGGGTGTAGGCCACGCCGCCATCGGGCGCCTGCACCGCGAGCCAGCGGTCCTGGTGCAGGGCGATGTCGGTGACGTTGCCGGTCTGGTTGATCGCACCCGGTGCGGCGCTGACGCCGAGCGAGCGGTGGCTGGCGGCTACGCGCGAGTCGAGCCTGCCGCCTTCCAGCGGCTGCGCCACCGTGCCACTGAGCGTGGCCTGGAAGCCGACCGTGTTGGCGTTGGCGAGGTTGTGCGCCACCGACGCCTGCGCCTTCAGCGTGGCGCTGGCGCCGGTCATCGCGACATAGAGGGCTCGATCGATCACGGCCGGTTACCTCCCGCCTCAGCGGATGTTGATCACCGTCTGGGTGATCTGGTCCTGCGTGGAGATCATCTGCGCGTTGGCCTGGAAGTTGCGCTGCGCGGTGATCATGTTGACCAGCTGCTCGGTGAGGTCGACGGTGGACGCTTCCAGAGAACCGGCCTGGATCTTGCCGAGGTTGGAGGTGTCGGCGGCGCCGGTGCGCGGCGTGCCCGAATCGAAGGTCTCCACCCACAGGTTGTTGCCCTTCTGTTCCAGGCCCTGCGGGTTGTTGAAGCTGGTCAGTGCCACCTGGCCCAGCGGCTTGTCGTCGCCGTTGGAATAGCGGGCGAACACCACGCCGGTTTCCGAAACGGTGATCTCGTTGAGCTTGCCGGCCGCGTAGCCATCCTGCTGGGTGTTGCGCAGGGCGAACTTCTCGCCGTACTGGGTCGAGCCGCTCACATCCAGCGTCATGTTCAGCACGCCGGCACCGGTGGTCGGGGTGAAGGTGCCGAGGCTGACCTTGCCGTTGGCCGGTGCGGTCAGCTTGCCGCTGTTGTCGAAGGTGACCGGGGTCGGTGCACCTGCCGGCTGGCCGTCCACGTAGTTGCGCACGGTCCATTCGTTGGGGTTGGCGCCCTTCACGAAGTAAGACACCTGGATGTGGCTCACGCCCAGCGAGTCATACACGGTGATGCCG
>JBOHYC010000328.1:0-7365 GCA_050737755.1 Lysobacter sp. | reverse complement strand
CCTACAACAGCATCGTGGAACGCGACCGAACCCAATCGCGGTGCGGCGTCCTGCCGGGGTGTTGCGGAGAGTGCGCCATGGATGGCGCACGTCCCCGACTCGGGCCATGGATGGCCCGACGGAGGGGCGGAGACAACACCCCGGCAGGGCGGCGCCTCTCTCCCGAAGCCGCGAACCCCGCCCCGTTGTTCTTGCTGCCGCTATTGCGGTTGCCCTGACCGTCGCCCGTCGCCGTCGCAACCCGGGTCAACTCACCCCGAGCGCTTCTTGAACAGGAACACCGACACCGCAATCATGATCAGCGTCGGCAACGCATACGCCACGCGGAAATCGAACTTGAACGCACTGGCCATCTTCACGAACTGCGTCTGCAGCAACCAGAAGCCCAGCGCGAACACGATGCCGATGAACAACCGCTTGCCCAGCCCGCCACTGCGCAAACTACCGAACGCAAACGGAATCGCCGCCAGGCACAACGCCAGCACATTGAGCGGATAGAACCAGCGCCCCCAGTAGTGCTCCTCGTACTCGCTGGCATCCAGCGCATTGCGCGCCCGATACTGGATCGCGTTGCGCAGCTCGACTGCACTGAGATAACGCGGCCGGTCGATGTCCGCACTCAACGCCGTGGCATCCAGCTGCGATTCCCAGCGTTCCTCGGCCACCTTGGATTGGCTCACAGAATCGGGCTCGAACGTCGTGCGCGTGACATCACGCAGCAGCCAGCCGCCCGGCCGATGCTCGGCGATCTTCGCCAGCGCCAGCGATTCCAGCCGGCCGTCGTCGTCGAACTCGTACAGCCGCACGTCGCGCAACTCCAGCCACTTGTCGGTGCCGTTGTCGTGCTCCTCGCCGCCCTCGGCATTGAGGATGATGCTGCCCTCGCGCGCCCACACACCCGAGTACTGCGCGACGATCAGGTTGTCCGAGCGCGATGACGCCTTCAGCGCGTCGGCGCGCCGCTGGCCCCACGGCCCCAACGTCTCGCCGCTGACCACCATCAGCAGGGTCAGGATCGCCAGCGCCACCGCGACGGTGATGCTCAGGCGACGGCGGGACAGACCGATCGCACGGAACGCGGTGAGCTCGGAGGTCGCCGCCAACTGGCCCAGCGCCATCAGCGAGCCGATCACCGCGGCGGTCGGAAACAACGTGTAAGCCCGCCGCGGCACCGTGTAGAGCATGTACACGATCGCCTCGGTCACCCCGTAGTTGCCCTCGCCGACATCGCCGAACTCGGTGAACAGGTTCAGCATCACGTCGAGCCCGAGCAATACCGCCCAGGTCAGCAACACGGTGCCGATGACGACCCTGCCGAGGTAGAGGTCGTGGATCTTCGGGAACGGCATCATGGCGTCGCCCTTTGCGGCCCGGCCTTGCGTGGCGGGCGCGAACGACGCATCCGGCCGTCGGTGAAATACAGCCACAGCGCCAGCGCCAGCAGCGGCAGCACCAGCCACCACAGGCCCAGCGCCAGCGGTATCCGGCCACTTTCGAGCCAGTCAGTGCCCATCAGCATCATGTCCATCCCGACCAGATAGGCCAGGAAGCCCATCATCACCCTGCCATAGCGGGCCTGCCGCGGGGTGCTGCGGGCCAGCGGGATCGCCATCAGCGCGAATGCCAGCGTCAGCAGCGGCGGAGCGATGCGGGAGTGCAACTGGGCATGGGCGGCAGGGCGCTCGTCGCCGAACAACTGCCGGGTCGGGAGGATCTCCGGATCCTCGGGGTCGTAACGCGAATCGCCGGCCGGCAACCGCACTTCGTTGCTGGCGTAGCGCATCAACCGGTAATCCAGCCCGCCGTCGCGCGGGCCCTCGACCTGGAAGCCCTCGTCCAGGGTCAGGTAGCGCTCGCCGGCATCATCGACCGCGAGCGAGCCCGTGTTTGCGGTGGTGACGTCGAGCCGGTCCTCGGACTGGCGATAGATGAAGATCCGCCGGAACTGGCTGCCATCGGTCGACATCGCACCGACATAGACCACCCCACCGCCACCCGGGATCTCGGTGAAGCTACCCGGCTCCAGCCCCGACACCACCAGGTTGCGGTTGGCCTCGTGGATCATCTGCCGCGAGATTCGCTCCGCCATCGGCCCCAGCCACAGCGAGCACAGCCCGACCACCAGCACCACCGGCACCACCAGCAGCAACACGGGTTTGAGCAGCCGCCGCGGGCCGACGCCGATCGAGGCGATCACCGGCATTTCCGAATCGCGATAAAGCCGGCCGACGCCGAGCATCAGCCCCAGCATCAGCGCCAGCGGCAGGATCAGCGGCAGCCAGTTGAGCAGCACCAGGCCGAGCTGCGCCAGCATCAGCCCGGCCGGCAGGCGACCGGAGGCGATGTCCTTGAGCACGTCGGTGATCACCCCGCCAACGCTGACGATCAGCAGGATCACCAGGGCGGCGAAGGTCGACTGGGCGAATTCGCTGAGCAGGTAGCGGTCGAGCTTTGGCATCAAGGTGCAGGTTCCGGGGATGTGCGGACGATGGTGCGGGCTGAACTTGGCAGGTGGGGCGTGGAGCGGGCGTTCGGAAACCGCAGGGGCTTGCTTTAGACTCACTGGTTCGTTCGAACCCGACCCGTTGCTACCGGACGGCGACCGCGCGCGGCGCGATCCGACCCGCATTGTCACCCGGATCGGAGGTTTTCGCCGCACCGGTGCCACCGGCCACGGGTCCGAACCATCCTTTCACAACTCCCCGGAATCTGTTGCATGGCCCTCGAATTCGACCTGAACCGCGACGCGCCGACCACCGCCCAGGTGGACTGCATTGTCGTCGGCGCCTTCTCCGACAACACCCTGACCGCCGCCGCACAGGCGCTCGACGCCGCCAGCGGCGGCCGCCTCGGCAAGCTGCTGGAGCGCGGCGATGTCAGCGGCAAGATGGGCAAGACCGCGTTGCTGCACGACCTCGACGGCGTCGCTGCGCCACGGGTGCTGGTGATCGGCCTCGGCGATGCCGCCAAGTTCGGCGTGCCGCAGTACCTCAAGGCGGTCGGCGACACCGCCCGTGCGCTCAAGACCGGTCCGGTCGCGCACGCCCTGTTCACTCTCAGCGAAATCCCGGTCGAGGGTCGTGACGCTGCCTGGGCGATCCGCCAGGCCGCGATCGCCGCCGACCATGCCTGCTACCGCTACAGCGCCACCCTCGGCGACAAGAACAAGAGCAAGGCCGGCGAGCCGGGCCTGCGCAAGCTGTCGATCAGCGGCAGTGACCAGACCGCAGTCGCCCAGGGCCAGGCCATCGCCGCAGGCGTCGCGTTCGCCCGCGAGCTCGGCAACCTGCCGCCGAACGTCTGCAACCCGGCCTACCTCGCGCAGCAGGCGCAGGAGTTCGCCGGCCGCTTTGACAACACTTCGTGCGAGGTGCTCGACGTCGCCGCGATGGAGAAGCTCGGGATGGGCTCGCTGCTCGCGGTCGGCCGCGGCTCGGCCAACCCGCCCAAGCTCATCGCGCTGAAGTACGACGGCGGCGGCGACGCCAAGCCCTACGTGCTGGTCGGCAAGGGCATCACCTTCGACACCGGCGGCATCAACCTCAAGACCCAGGGCGGGATCGAGGAGATGAAGTTCGACATGTGCGGCGGCGCCACCGTGATGGGCACCTTCGTGTCCGCGGTTGGCATGCGGCTGCCGGTCAACTTGGTCGTGATCGTGCCGGCGGTCGAGAACATGCCCGACGCCGACGCTTATCGGCCGTCCGACGTGCTGACCAGCATGTCCGGCAAGACGATTGAAGTGGGCAACACCGATGCCGAAGGC
Organism: Lysobacter sp.; assembly: GCA_050737755.1. Taxonomy (GTDB): domain Bacteria; phylum Pseudomonadota; class Gammaproteobacteria; order Xanthomonadales; family Xanthomonadaceae; genus Novilysobacter. The sequence goes on along the minus strand of JBOHYC010000328.1, from coordinate 3,599 downwards.
CGGCTGATCCTGTGCGACGCGCTGACCTATGCGCAGAAGTACCAGCCGCAGGCGCTGGTCGACGTCGCCACCCTGACCGGCGCCTGCATGGTCGCGCTGGGCAAGTACGCCTCGGGCCTGATGAGCAAGGACGACGACCTCGCCAACGAGCTGCTGGCCGCCGGCGAGAACGTGTTCGACCGCGCCTGGCGCCTGCCGCTGTGGGACGAATACCAGGGCATGCTCGACTCGACCTTCGCCGATGTCTACAACATCGGCGGCCGCTGGGCCGGCGCGATCACCGCCGGCTGCTTCCTGTCGCGCTTTACCGAAGGCCAGCGTTGGGCGCATCTGGACATCGCCGGCAGCGGCAGCGACGACGGCAAGCGCGGCATGGCCACCGGACGTCCGGTCGGCCTGCTGAGCCAGTGGCTGATCGACCAGTCCGCGAAGTGAGCGCCAGTCCGTGCGCGCCGACTTCTACCTGATCGCCAAGCCGCGCTTCCGCGACCAGCCGCTGCTGCTGGTCTGCGAACTCGCGAAGAAGGCCAGCGACGCCGGCATGGCGACGCTGGTGTTGGCGCGCGACGCCGCCCAGGCCGAGCAGCTCGACGACCTGCTGTGGTCGTTCGAGCCCGACGCGTTCGTTCCGCACCAGATCGCCGGAATCGAGGACGACGAGGACGAGGCGACGGTGCTGATCGCCGCGCCCGACACCGACATCGCGCTGCGACCGTTGGTGATCAACCTGCGCGACGCGGCGGTCGAGGGCGAGTTCGACCGCGTGCTGGAAGTGGTGCCCGCCGACGAGTCCGCCCGCGCCCCGTCGCGCGAGCGCTGGAAGCAGTACCTGGCGCGCGGACTCGACGTCAGCAAACACGACATGTAAACGCCTCCCCCGCCTGCGGGGACACGATGCTCCTTTAGAAACGCCCCCATGACCGACACCCTCGCCTCCAGCTACGACCCCACCCAGTTCGAATCCCGGCTGTACCAGCAGTGGGAATCCAGTGGCGTGTTCGCGCCGACCGGCAAGGGCGAGCCCTACTCGATCCTGCTGCCGCCGCCGAACGTCACCGGCACCCTGCACATGGGCCACGCGTTCCAGCACACGCTGATGGATGCGCTGGTGCGCTACCACCGCATGCGCGGCTACGACACCCTGTGGCAGATGGGCAGCGACCACGCCGGCATCGCCACCGAGATGGTGGTCGCGCGCAACCTCGCGCTGGAAGGCAATGGCGAGACCCGCGATTCGCTCGGCCGTGACGGCTTCATCGAAAAGGTCTGGGACTGGAAGCAGCATTCCGGCGACACCATCGAGCGGCAGATGCGCCGCCTCGGCACGTCGGGTGACTGGTCACGCAGCATGTTCACGATGGACCCGATGGCGGCGGAAGCGGTAGTCGAGGCGTTCGTCCGGCTGCATGAAGAAGGCCTGATCTACCGCGGGCAACGGCTGGTCAACTGGGACCCGGTGCTGAAGACCGCGATCTCCGACCTCGAAGTGGTCAACGAGGAGGAGGACGGCTTCCTGTGGTCGATCAGCTATCCGCTGTCCGACGGCAGCGGTTCGCTGGTGGTCGCCACCACCCGCCCGGAAACCATGCTCGGCGACAGCGCGGTGATGGTGCATCCGGATGATGAGCGCTACACCGCGCTGGTCGGCAAGACCGTGACCCTGCCGCTGACCGGCCGCGAGATCCCGGTGATCGCCGACAGCTACGTCGACCGCGAGTTCGGCACCGGCGTGGTCAAGGTGACCCCGGCGCATGACTTCAACGATTACCAGGTCGGGCAGCGGCATTCGCTGCCGTTGATCAACATCTTTACCCCGGACGCGGCGGTCAACGACGTCGCGCCGGAGAAGTACCGCGGCCTCGACCGCTACGAGGCGCGCAAACTGGTCCTGGCCGACCTCGAAGCCGCCGGGCTGCTGGTCGAGACCAAGCCGCACAAGTTACAGGTGCCGCGCGGCGACCGCAGCGGCCAGGCTATCGAGCCGTACCTGACCGACCAGTGGTTCGTGAAAATGGACACCCTCGGCGCGAAGGGCATGACACTGGCCGAGCAGGGCGACGTCAAGTTCGTCCCCGGCAACTGGATCAACACCTACCGCCACTGGATGGAGAACATCCAGGACTGGTGCATCAGCCGCCAGCTGTGGTGGGGCCATCGGATCCCGGCGTGGTACGACGACGCCGGCAATATCTACGTCGGCCGTAACGAGGCCGAAGTGCGCGCCAAACATTCGCTCGGCGCCGACGTCGCGCTGACCCAGGACAACGACGTGCTGGAGACCTGGTTCTCCTCGGCGCTGTGGCCGTTCAGCACGATGGGCTGGCCCGACAATGCTCGGATGGCCGAGCGCGGCTTCGAGCGCTTCGTGCCGTCCTCGGTGCTGGTGACCGGCTTCGACATCATCTTCTTCTGGGTCGCCCGGATGATCATGATGACCGAACACTTCACCGGGCAGGTACCGTTCAAGGACGTCTACATGACCGGTCTGGTGCGCGACTCGCATGGCCAGAAAATGTCCAAGTCCAAGGGCAACGTGCTCGACCCGCTGGACCTGATCGACGGCATCAGCGCCGACGCGCTGGTCGCCAAGCGCACCACCGGACTGATGAACCCGAAGACCGCGCCGAAGATCGAGAAGGCCACGCGCAAGGAATTCCCCGACGGCATCCCGGCGTTCGGCGCCGACGCGTTGCGCTTCACCATGGCCGCGCTGGCTGGACCCGGCCGCGACATCAAGTTCGACCTTGGCCGCGCCGAGGGCTACAAGAACTTCTGCAACAAGTTGTGGAACGCGACGCGCTTCGTGCTGATGAATACCGACGGCGCGAATTTCGAGGGCGCCCCGCAGCCGAAGACCGACGCCGAGCGCTGGATTCTCGCGCAACTTGCGAAGACCGCGGCCGACGCCGAACAACACTTCGCCGCATACCGCTTCGACCTGCTCGCGCAGTCGTTGTACGAGTTCGCCTGGAACGACTTCTGCGACTGGTTCGTCGAGCTGGCCAAGCCCGCACTCAACGGCGATGACACCACGGCCGCCGACAGCACTCGCCACACCCTGCTGTACGTGCTGGAACGTCTGCTGAGCCTGCTGCACCCGCTGGTGCCGTTCGTCACCGAGGAGCTGTGGCAGCAGGTCGCCCCGCGTCTGGGGATCGACGGCGACACCATCATGCTGCAGCCCTATCCGCGCGCCGCCGACTTCGCGGTCGACGGGTACGCGAGTGCCGAGGTCGATGTCGAATGGCTCAAGTCGATGGTCTCGGCATTGCGCCGCGTGCGCAGCGAACTCAATGTCGCGCCATCGAAGCAGGTCACCCTGTTGCTGGCCGGCGGCGACGCCAGCGACCGTGAGCGCACCACACGCTTCGACAGCTCGCTGCGTTTCCTGCTCCGGCTGGAGCGGATCGACTTCATCGACGACGCATCCAATGCCCCCGCCGCGGCGACCGCAGTGGTCGGCGACCTGAAACTGCTGGTGCCGCTGGACGGCCTGGTCGACCTCGGCGCCGAACGCACCCGCCTCGACAAGGAGATCAAGCGGGTCGAGGTCGAGATTGCCAAGTGCAACGGCAAGCTCGCCAGCGACACCTTCGTCA
>JBOHYC010000327.1:0-15717 GCA_050737755.1 Lysobacter sp. | reverse complement strand
GCCGACCTGGCGACGCTGGGCATCCCCGCCCCGATCCGTCGCCTGCTCGAAACCCGCAGCTGATTCCCCGAAGGTCCACCGATGCCCCGTTCCGTCCATTGCGAATACGAGAAGCGCGAAACCGAAGGTCTTGATTTCGTGCCCTGGCCCGGCAACGCCGGCAAGCGTGTTTATGCGCACATCGGCAAGCCCGCCTGGGCCGCGTGGCTGGCGCACCAGACCATGCTGATCAACGAAAACCGGCTGTCGCCGATGAACCCGCAGCACCGTGCCTTCCTCGAAGCCGAGATGCTCAAGTTCCTGTTCGGCGGCGATGCCGAGAAGCCGGCCGGTTATGTTCCGCCAGCCGACGCCTGAAGCGCGTCGCGAGCCTCGCGCTCGGCGTCCTTGAGCGCCTTCGCGTCGATTGGCTGGATCGTCTTGATCCGGCACGGGATCGGGAATCCCTGGCCACTCACGGTCACGTTGTCCATACCTGCAAACACGGTGCCCGTCTGGTCGCCAAGACTGATCGCATGGCCATGTTCGAGATTCGGGCAATCGCTGGCCAGCGTCAGCAGGTAGGCGGTCTGCGGGCGCACCCACACGGTCAACGCCGAATCGCCCAGCGGCTCCCAACTGTAGAGAGTCCCGAAATGGCTGAAACTGTTGACCGGTGCGCCGGCATGGGCCTGGTGGATCGCGAGGCGCTGCGGGTCCGACAGCGTCGGGCCGGTCGCGCATGCGGACAGCGCGAACACCGCTGCGACGGCAAGAAGAATGCTTTTCATGATTCACCTCCGTTGAGTCAGGCGACTTCCCCATCATGCGCCCCCTTCGCAGCGGCGTTGGCCGACGGGCAGTCCGTCATTCAGCCTCGGGTTCGGCTTGCCAGCCCCGTTCCGCCCCCGTATCATCCCGCTGCTCACACGGCCTGTCGTGTTCGTGGCCGGGTAGCTCAGTTGGTAGAGCAGGGGATTGAAAATCCCCGTGTCGGGGGTTCGATTCCCTCCCCGGCCACCATTTGGTGGCTTTGTGAAACGCAGACCCTGCAACGGTTTCCGCCGATGCGGGGTTTTTCGTATGCGAGGACAGGCCATGGAGGCCGTAGCAATTGTCCGGCAGTTGTCCGCCGCCGAAGGAGATCGTCTTGGAGCTGAGCCCCGAAGATCAACTTGTCATGGACGCCGCCAATGCTTTCGCGCAGGCCAATCGAAAGGCTATTGCGGCGAAACGGACAGATCCCCATATCTACCTACCTGAGAAGTCGCCTGTCTCTGTCTTCATGGCGGGGTCACCTGGCGCAGGAAAGACTGAGGCTTCGATAGAGCTTCTGGCCCAGCATGGAGATCGTGTTCTACGGATCGATCCGGACGAGTTGCGGGAATTGTTGCCCGGCTACGAGGGACACAATGCCGGCCTCTTCCAACGAGCCGTTTCGACTTTGGTGAATCGGATGCTCGATCTGGCCTTTAAGCAAAGCCAGACTTTTTTGCTCGATGGCACACTCACCAACTACTCAATCGCTACGGAAAATATTGATCGGTCGCTACGGCGAAAGCGCGTCGTTCAAATCCTCTACGTGTACCAGGAGCCTCACCAAGCCTGGGAGTTCGTTCAGGAACGGGAGGCACTTGACGGGCGGCACATTCCTCCGGAACAGTTCATACACCAGTACTTCGAAGCGCGTAACGTAGTGAACAGGCTGAAGAAGACCTTCGGCCGTTCGATCAAAGTAGATCTGCTGCTTAAGAATATTGACGGCACCAACGGCATGTACGTTGACAACATCGATCAGATCGACGGCCACATTCCTGAAAAGTACGACGAAGCAGCCCTACGCCGGATCCTGAGCACCAACTAGAGAAATCAGAAATGTTCTCCTTTTTTAAGACCAAGAAGGTATCGTCCACCGCCTTCTCTGACTTCATCCGCAATGCCTCTTCCAAAGAGAAGAAGAAGGTCTATAAGGTCGTGCTGGTCAAAGCCACCGAACGCCAGAAAAGTGTCATCGAGAAGCGCCGTTCTGAAACCGGTAGCTCTATGGGGACGCTCCACGCGCAGTCGCGGTAACTCTGGTCCGACTTTCGTTGCAGAACCCCGCGTTTGCGGGGTTTTTGCTTTGTCTGTCTCGACGCTTCTTCACCGTCATCAGCGATTCCTGTTCGATGCGCGCTGGGTTTCGAAGCCCACTCGCTGGGCGATCTGCTGCTGGGTGCGCGGGTCAGTCGGTGCGGCAAGTGCGAACTGCAGGGTCTGGTTGAATCCGCCGCCACCGCCCATCAGCGAAGCCGTCTGCATCGCAGGGACCACCGTTCCTGATGCCCGCGGCACGACCATTTCAGGGCCGTTCTCGCCAACCAGGTACGCCTTGCCGGCGTCGACTGGGCCTCCACCCGCGCGAGCCCCTCCGAAGAGTGCCCCGAAGATGCTGCCAAGCGCGTCCCCGTAAGCGCCCCCGCCGGAGTCGCCCTTCTTGCCAAGGATCTGGTCGATCAGCTGGTCGGTGGCCATCTCATACAGCTTGTCCGCAAATCGACCTGCAGCATCCTTGAGTGCGTCCCAGGCGCCGACGCCCTCGTAAAGATCAGCGAAGAACCCCCGGGCTGAGTCCCGAGCCGCGTCCATCATTTCGACCTGCGCGGCCATGGCTTCGCGATCCAGCTCCCGTTCGGCAATCAGGTCAGCGATCGACTGTCGCTGCTCTTCGGTCGCATCGGCGCCGGCGTAGCGGAGCGCGGCCTCGGTCTCGAGTTCGATGTTGGTGGCGCCGATCAGCGAGTTCTCCCACTCAAGCTGCTTTATGAACTCGTCCGTTGCCTCGATCGCCTTGTGCTTCGCCAGGACGCGATTGCCTTCCGCGATGACCAATTCTGTCTGGTGCTCAGCGGCCATCTGGTCGATCTCGGCGTTGACCTCCATGACCTCCTGGTAGAGCTTCTCGGCTTCCGTCAGTTCCTTCGTGGCCTTGGTGCGAGAGGTTGTCCCAGCAGGCCTCGGAGGGTTGCCTCCACTCGATGGTTTCGGAGAGCCGGCAGTCGTAGTCGATGTGCTGGTCACGCCCCGGAACGGGAAGCCCGCGATGTCCGCCTCGACCTCTGCCAACTCCTTGCGCAACTCGTCTGCGGTCTTGTCGCCGTACAGCAAGCGACCGATGTAGCCATCCGTCTTGCCGAGAGCTCCTTGCAACTTCGATCGGCGCGCTTCGAGCTGCGCCATCGTGCTGTCATCGCCGGTTTTCAGGAAGCCACGGTCGCTCAGGAAGTCCATGTACTGACCCCCCAGCTTTCCTATGGCCGCGGCCGCTTCAATGGCCTTGGTCGTGATCGTGACCAGCCCGTTCGCAACGGTCGCGAGCCCCTCTCGGGTTTCGGCGTCATTGAGCAATGCGGCGAATTTCTCGATGGCCGGGGTGATGCCCTCAACGACTTCGATCTTCACTCCCAGGTAGGACAGCTTCAGCTTGTCGATTTGCTCCTGCGAGTCCTTCATGGCGACGATCATTTGGTCGCTCATAATTGCGCCAGCTTTCTCAGCCGCATCTCCCCATGCCCGCATCTCCCGGCCACCGTCTGCCAGGAGTGGGATCAGCTTTGTGCTGTCCGACGCCATAGCTTCCATGTAGGCAACCATCTCGTTCTGTCCGACGCCGGCCTTTTCCAGCGAGTCGACGTAAAGCTGCATCGCCTCCGGACCGGATAGACGAGCGAACTGGTCGGCCGTGACCCCAACCTTGGGAGCGATGTTCTCGAAAAAGTCGGCCATCTCGCCGCCGCCGGATCGCACGAACTCTCCGATGCGTTCGCGGGTGTCCTTCAGGATGTCTGACAGCTTGTCCTGTTCGATGCCGACCGATCGAGCGCCAACCGCCCATTGCTGGAATACGGTGCTGCTTGTGCCCGACAGATCTGACAGGATCCGGGTCTGTTCCGACAGCTCGTTGATCTCACGAGTCCAGCTGATCAGGGCGGCACTGGCTACTGCGACACCGCCGGCGATGGCTGTCCCCACGACCTTGCCGACGTCCTCGGCGGTCTTCTTCATGTCTCGGAGGCGTTGCTCTGCCTTCTTGGAGCTCGTTTCAAAGCTCCCCGTTCGCATCAGCAAATCTACGGTTATCGAACCGAGCGCCATGGCGTTCTCCTAGGTATGCACCTTGCGGACGTTGCGGGCGCGCAGACCGCGGTTGCCATCTTTCTCGACTTCGAACTCGACGGTGTCGCCGGACATCGGCGCCCCTTCACCAGCTGCCAGCCCGTGGCGATGCAGGAAGACGTCCTTGCCACCGAACTCGGGAGTGATGAAACCCCAACCCCGGCCATCGGTGTCGAAGAAGAGAACCTGGCCACGCTCCATCAAACTGCCTCTGCGCTTGGAGAAAGCCCCCGCCCGGGTTGGGCGGGGACGGGTGCCTGTTTCTTCCACCGGTAGGCTGACCGGCCGCGCGGGGGCTCATGCGAAGCCCCAGACGGGACCCCCGCGCGCTAGCTCCCGTCAGGGAGTCGGTTCAGTGAGGTCGACCTCGACCACCGCGCCGCTGTTAGCGACGTACAGGCCGACACGGATCTCGCCCAGGATCGTGACCAGGTTCTTGGTGAAGTTCCGGTCGTGCTGGTCGCTGATCATCACCGTGGCCTGTTGGCGATCGAGGACCTCAAGCCATCCGGTGTCCACGACCAACGCCTTGCCTGCCGGGATTTCAGAGGCCGGAACCACGCGGGTATTCCACACGGTTGGCGCCGCCGGCTTATCCCAGCCTCCGGCCACGTAGCCGCCATCCGTGTTGCGTTCGCTCGACATCAGGAACCAGTCGGTCGGGTTCACCAGCACCAGGCTTGGCTGGAACCCTTGGTTCTGGTGCACGGCCATCGCGTAGCCGATGCGGTCAGCCGGGCTCAGTCCCTCGGGCGGGGTCGCCGCGGTGGCGTACTCGAACAAGCCCTTGATATGGAACTTTGCGCCGTCACCGCTGAGCAGCTCCAGGTTCGCCTTACGCAGCACCCAGTAGGTCAGCAGGCGGTTGATCGTGCCCATCAACGTGGCTTCGTCCGCGAGCACCTGCTTACTCACCGTGATGTGTTCGGCGATCGTCGCGACGTAGAACGTTTCATCGGTAGTGATGAAAACGCCTTCTTCCTTCTCGACGCCCTCTCCCTCCTGGTAGTCGGCCTGGCTCAGGGAGGCTGAATCCACCATGGGCGCCTCGAGCGAGTTGGTGGTGATCGGCCGGCTGGGCAGAACCTCGAGGATCCGATTCGGATGCTGCGGAGGCAGGACGAACCCAGTTCGAACCGGTTGCACGTTGATACCCGCCGGGACGGTTTCCGGGCTGCCCTGGAGCGAGGTGAGCGCCTTCAGGCCCAGGCCCAACTCGATCCGGCCAGTGGTCGTGGCGCCGCTCTCGCGCATGGCGCGCAGGCCGTCGGATTCGAGCACGCCCTTGTAGGCAGTGTTCAGGGCTTCGGGGCCGGTGTGGCTCTCTTCCGCGCCGGTGCCGCGGCGGGCGAGTTTCTGCTCGACCTCCAGCAGTCGCGCGTTGGCACCGTCAGTGAAGTTCTTGATCTCAGCATCGCGCTTCGCGAGCGCATCGGCGAGGCCGGCGATGTCAGAGAGGCCGTCGCTGGCGCCCTTGAACTCGCGGTTCTTGAGCTCGCGGGTCATGCGATGGGGAAGGGAGTTGTGGTTCATGCGGGTGTTCCTCGAAGACGATAAGGGTCAACGCGGCATTGCGCCGAGTCGGATCAGTGATGCTTTGATCGCCGCCGGACTCCCTCCGGCTGCCCCTCTGTCTTCGGGCCGGTATCACACCGAACCGCCTCAAGAGTCGCGGTCATGGTTCGGCAGCCTCACGCCGCCCGGTTCCACTCCGCACCGGCAGGATGCGACGAACCTTCTCGCCGATCAAGAACTTCGCGTGACGAAACTGCAGAGTCGCTCGACGATGCAAGGGAAGCATCCGAAAGAGCGCTTGGGCGTCGTAGTCGGCAGCGAACCTGGTCGCGTTCGCCTTGGAGTGGCCTTTCGCTCTGAGGTGCCGCTCGACTGCGCGCAGCAGCCATGGCCGCGGGATCACTGAGGCCTCCGGCGCGAGGCGGCGACGTGCATCACCCGCTTCGTGGTCCCGTAGTCGTCGATCGTCGACAATCGCACTGTCGGAACTGTCGGATCGAACTCGACCGACAGCATCAAGCGCTCCCCGTGTTCGACGGCGTGAGCGACCTTTTCGGCCAGCTGCGGATCTGCCGCGGCGAGTTCCTTGGCCATCGCGTCGCCCAGGTCGGCGCCGATCTTTACGAAGTCGCGGGCAAGGCTTTCAACGGTCATGGGTGTCTCCTTTCGCGCGCAGCGTGGCGCGCAGTTGATCGAGGTAGCGGGACCAGCGCAGGGCGTCGCGCTCGCGCCAGGCAGCGGTTCGGCAGCGATGGCTGCAGTAGCGGCGGGGGCGGCCCGTGCAAGCGGTCTCCAGCGGGGCGGAACACGTTTCACAGCAAGGCTTAGCGGGAGAGATCGACGTCATTTCCGAAAACTCCGTTTTTGCACAAAAATCCATTTGCTGATTTGAATTCCCGCGCGGAAAAAAAAGTTGCGCGTGGGATGGGCGGCGTGCCGCGCCGGAGGAGGATTCCGAACTTGCAGGTCGCCCCTCGGCTTTTCGTCGCGATCGAAGTCGGAAAAGTCGCGGTTTATGCGACGAGAAGGGAGGCGGCGTGCCTTCAAATCGGAACGGTGAACTTTCACCTGTCCCATCTGTCCCACTTGTCCCATTCGATTTGGGACAACGGGACAACTAACCTGCAGCCTCATATCGCGTGGCTCCAAGGCTCTGACCTAGCCGCGGTAGTCGACTGGATCTCCGTCTTGTGGAAGATGTCGGCCTGCTTGCCCTTGGTGGTCAGCTGGTATTGGCCTTCGCCATCGATCCACCAGAGGCTGTACCAATTCCCCTCCACCGCCTTGCGAAAGTGGCCAGGCCAGTCGGTGTATCTGGCCTTTGCATCGGTCCGGTAGCGCACGCAGAAGACTTCCCAGGCTAGATCGAGGAAGTCAGCCGGGATGCCAGCTCTCTCCGCGTAACGGAAGACGTGGTGATCAGGGGGAATCAGCACTTCGCCCTCAGCCTTGGTGGAGTTCCATTCCGCGTAGGTGATGCCCTTGCTCTTGGATGACCGCTTTGCAGGGAGGGGATGCTTCTCTTCCCTTGGTATTGGATAGGTAATGGCTAGGTCATCGGGCGTGACGCCCGCACCTTCCGGACGTGATGCCCGGACCTTTTGGGCGTGATGCCCGGACGTTTCCTCGATTGCTCCGGGCGTGACGCCCGCACCTTCCGGGATACGTGCGGGTGTGGTGTCCGCACCTTTTGGCACGATCGGGGTGTACTCGAACCGCTTCCATCCTTGTTTCGTGCCCCTGCTTACCCGCTCGATCCAGCCAGTGTTCGCCGCTTCCGCGAGGTTGAGCCTGGCCGTCTTCTCGTTGATCGAGGCCTTGCGTGCGACCATCTCGATCGATGGGTAGCAGTTCGATCCATCGGCGTCGGCGAACTCCGACAGCACGATCAGGCAGAGCTTCGCGGTTGCCGGTAGCGTCGAGTTCAGCACCGCGGCGCGCCACTGCAGGATGAAGGGGCGACGTGCGCGATCATTGGCCATCACCTGATCCTTCGCGAATCAGTGCCTCGCGCAGCTTCCTCACCGCCGTCTGGGCACCGGCGAGGTTGATCGATAGCCGGTCGCAACGGTCGGCGCTGGGGCGCTTGTGGAGCTCGATCAGTTGCGCGTGGAGCCCGTCAGCAACGTCTGGCAGGGCGCGGAGCAGATCATCCCGAGCGGGTGCGTACAGGGCGGCATAGCGGGCCGCTTCCTCCGGGCCGGTCATGCTTCCACCTCACCGAGCGCAATGCGGATCCGTGCGAGCGTCTCGACGATGATCTTGCGTGCCCGTTGGTACTCCGCTTCCTTCTCTGCCAGGACCTTCGTTCCCGTGGCCAACTGGTCGCGGAGCTGCTTTCTGCCCTCTGGCGTAGCGGCTATCCGATTGAATACGGGCTGGGTCAGCAGCGCCTGCTTGACGCGGGTTGGTATGACGCGACGGCCGCTCATTGGGCGCCTGCCTGCGGCTCTGAGCCGCCGACCTGCTGCGATGCGAGCCAGGCCTCGACCTGGTTCCGGTCGTAAAGGACGCGGCCTTGTACTCGCAGATAGGGCGGGCCGATTCGTTGCCTCCGCCAACGCAGCAGAGTTTCGGGGGACCGCTTGAGCTCTGAAGCGAGCTCCTTGGTCGTCAACTTCGAATCAAGTATCTGTGCCATATCGACGTCACCGTTTGGAAGGTGACGCCTACTCTATGAAGCAATTTCGAGCCCGCTAAGTAACCTAATCCCGGCTTAGGTTTTGAGCCAAGACAAGGCAGTTTCGCCGTACTTCTGTAGCGCCTTCTTGATAGAGGTCTCGGAGACGCCCCACTTCTCTGCCAACTGGTCACGCGCTGCATTGCGCGACATCTTCCGACCCTCGACCAACACTGCGAACTCCAATGCCAAGCTGCCTGGATCTAACTTGGGAGCTTGGCCCCTAGCTCTCGGCTCTTCGAGCGGGATCTGGGAGGCAAACGCGCGAATAGCACCTGCCGCCATGGCACCGTCGAACCTCGTCAAGGAGGGATCGCCCGCAGATATTCTCTCGGCGAGGTCGTTGAAGTAGCTACGTTGGCTCAGCGCGACCTTTCGGAACTTCGCGGGTGGCGTGCGAAATGGAATCCCAGGTTCAGGCGGATCGGTATCTGGAGTTAGCGGCGTAGTCGGCAAGCAAATACGAACCCGCTTCACGTCGGGTGGGGTGATGTCACGCGATACAGGCCCGGGCTTCCCCGGGCCTTGCTCATTGTCCTTGCCGGCCATGGTCAGACCTCCAAGCGCTCGATTGCGTGATCGATCTGGTTGTACACGTCACCCATGAGCTGCAGCAGTTTGCGAAACACGGTTCGAGCATCGTTCGCGTCGAGTCCTTCGGACTTCTCCGCCAGCATCGCGATGACGCGCGCAGCGTCTATATCGCCCATTGCGGCATGCAAGTCATTCAGCGCTGCGTCGTCAATGCCGTAGGTAGCAGGCGGCATGGCTGAGGCCAGCTCGATGGCGAGAGTTTTTAACTCATGCGGTTGGAGCGCCATGATCAACCCTCCCCTCCGTCGTCGACACGCATCCCGGTGATCTTGTCCAGCTCCTTCAGCATCTCAGCTACGGCAATCGCAGCCATGCCAATCGAGTCGTCGTTCGGCTGCTGGTCGCTGGCGCTGGCGCTCGACATCAGGTCAACGATCGCTTCAGCCATGTAGATCAACTGGCTCGCGCGGATTACCTGGTCGTGCGGAAGGAAGAAGGGAGCGGGCTTGGTCGTCGGTACAATTTGCGGTGCCATGATTCGTTCTCCTGTGGAACGGTTGTGGAAGTCGGCCGGTCGTGTCTAGTCCACACGCCGGCCGGCGCTTGATCCGGTCTTTGCCGGAAATTCGATGATCTGTCCCCGCTTGGGGGTCTCCAACAGCGCGCGCAGCTTCGTCAGCGCCTCGCGCTTCTCGTCGAGATAGTGGTGGCGGTCGTAGTGGCGGTCCTGAATGCCGCCCAGGCCGTGCGACTGCAGCTGTCCTCGGATCTCCTTCGGCACCTTCACCGCGGCAAGCCGGGTTTCAACGGTGCGGCGGATCGTGCCGGGGGTGATGTTCGTGGCGATCTTCTCCTGGTCGATCAGGAGGTCGGACACGTCGCGCATGGCAGCGGCCAGCGTGTGCGGCACTGCTGCGGCGGCGCCATCGCTCACGGTGAAGAGGTGCGGACCCTTGGGCTCGTCCCCGCGCATCGCAGCCAAGGCGGCGGCAGCATCGACGATCAGCGGCACAACGTGGCGCCGTGGGCGCTTCCTGCGGCCCTTGGTGTCCCACAGAGTGACGGTCCCCGTTTCCGCGTCGTGGTCGACCTCTGTGAGCCGTGAGAGCTGCTCCATGCGCTGGCCACCCGTCAGCAGATGGAAGCGCAGCATGGCGCCGTGTGGGGTGTGCAGCTTATCGATCGCCTTCCAGTAGGCCCGGAGTTCCTTCTCGGACAGAGCCGGAGTTGGCTCGGCCTCCCGATCGGACTCGGGCCGGCTCACCTTGAGCTCGAGAAGCGGGTTGGAGCGAATGTCGAACCCATCGAAGGCCACGCCCCCGGCGTCCAGTCGCGCAGCCTTGGCGGCGCTATAAGCGGCTCGCAGGTAGACGGCCAGCTTCTCCGCGGCTCGCCACTTTCCGGCCTTGGTGAGCTTCCGGAACACCGGCATGACGTCATCGATGGTGACTGCATCCGCCTGCAGCTTGGCGATCTTCGGATGGCCCTTGACTAGGTTGCGCTCGATGGATGACTCGACCTCTTTCCATGACGCCTTGCCCGCGGCTTTCAGGTGCGCGACGTAGGCCGTCATGAGCGCGGCCAGCGTGGCGGTCTCCCGGGCTGCACTGGCCTCAGCCTGAGCGCGACTCTGCTTCGCCTCAAGCCAGGGATCGCCACCAAGGTCGACCAGCGCGCGCTTCTCCCCTGCGAGCCTGCGAGCCGCCGACACGGACAGCCGCGGTGCGGGTCCAAACTCCCCCAGCACCATGCGGCGCTCCCGGCCGCTCTCCCTGGCGACGTACACCAGCAGGAAGCGCTTGTTCCCCGCGTTGGTGGTCTGCACGGCAAAGCCTCGGACGTCAGCCTCGGCGTAGTCGATGCGGTTGGCACCGGTGGCAGGCGGCAGAGAGCGAATGCTGGGGTCGGTGAAGCGGAGCTTGGCCACGTGGTTCCCGAAATTGTCCGGCGATTGTCCGGCGGTTTTCGTACTACCTATGACCTAGCTATGTACGCCTATGTCCCCGTGTCGTCAACAGGAATCTTGCGCTGCAATGGCTGCAGCTGCCGGACACGCCCATCTGACGGTCTCCTGCCGATTCGCTCCTGCGGGATTGAAAATCCCCGTGTCGGGGGTTCGATTCCCTCCCCGGCCACCATTTGGTGGCTTTGTGAAACGCAAGCCCTGCAACGGTTTCAGCCGGTGCGGGGTTTTTCGTTTGTGGTGCCTCAACTACTACGGCAGCGCATAGGCGATCACGTAGTCCCCGATCGGGGTCTCCATGAAATGGTGCCCGCCAGCCATGATCACCAGGTACTGGCGACCATCGGCTTCGTAAACCATCGGACTTGCCTGTCCGCCTGCCGGTAGCACGTCCTGCCAGACGGTTTCCCCGGTCTCGATGTCGATCGCGCGGATCAGGTTGTCGGTCGCCGCGGCGATGAATACCAGCCCGCCGGCAGTGATCACAGAGCCACCATTGTTGGGCGTACCGATCTCGATCGGCAGGTGTGACGGGATTCCCATCGGCCCGTTGGCGCGGGCAGTTCCGAATGGCCGATCCCACAAAGTAGTGCCGGTCGCGAGATCGATCGCGCGGATGCCGCCGTACGGCGGCTCCTTGCACAGCAGTCCGGTGAAGGGCTGGCGCCAGCCGGCGTTGACGTCGACCGCGTACGGCGCGCCGGCTTGCGGGTCGCCGGCACCTTCGGCGCCACCCATGTCGCCCCGCACCTCGTTGCGCGGTGCCCAGCCCATTTCATCGGCCCGCGCACGCGAGACCAGCTCGACGTGGTTGGGCATGTCGTTGTAGTTGGCGATGATCACGCCACGACGCGGGTCGATCGCGATGCCGCCCCAGTCCGAGCCACCGTTGTAGCCGGAGTATTCGACCGAGTGGCTATCGCCGACCGGCGGCGTGTACATGCCCTCGTAACTGGCGAGGCGGAACTGGATGCGGCACGACAGCTGGTCGATCGGCGAGATACCCCACATGTCGCGCTCGGTGAGTTCCGGCTTCTGCAGCGTGTGGTACAGCGAGAACGGCTGGGTCGGCGAGCGCTCCTCGGGTTCGACGCCGCCCTGCGGGACTGGCCGCTCCTCGACGCCGACCAGTGGCTGGCCGGTGCGGCGGTCCAGCACGTACATGTCGCCCTGCTTGCTCGGCAGCACCAGCGCCGGAACCACGCCGTTGGACGTGGGGAAGTCCACCAGCGTCGCCTGCGAGCCGAGGTCGTAATCCCACACATCCTTGTGCACGGTCTGGAAGTGCCAGGCCGGTTTGCCGGTGGCCACGTCGAGTGCGACCAGCGAGGTCGAGTACGTGTTCTCCCGATCGGTGCGCGTGGCGCTCAGGTAGTCCACGGCCGAGTTGCCCATCGGAAGGTAGACCAGGCCGAGCTTCTCGTCGCCCGAGGCGGTCGTCCACATGTTGGGCGTGCCGCGGGTGTAGCTCTCACCTTCCGGCGGCAGACCACTGATTTCCGGACGCGCCATGTCCCATGCCCAGCGCAGTTCGCCGGTCACCGCATCGAAGCCCTGGATCACGCCGGATGGTGCGTCGAGATGCTGCCCGTCCAGCACCTGGTGGCCCGTGACGATCACGCCGCTCACGATGGTCGGCGCCGAGGTCATCGAGACCATGCCGGGGTACGTCCGCCCCATGCCGACGGTGATGTCGACCTCGCCGTTGTCGCCAAAGTCGGTGCATGGCCGGCCGGTGCGCGCGTCGACCGCGATCAGGCGCGCATCGAGCGTGCCCTCGATGATCCGGGTGGCGCAGCTTTGGGGCGCGGCGGTGGTGGCAGGTGTCTCGTAATACGCAACGCCACGGCAGGCGGCGGTATATGGAATCGCCTCGTCGGAGACGCGTGGGTCGTAGCGCCAACGCTCTTCCCCGCTGCGCGGGTCGAGTGCGATCAGGATGTTGCGCGCCGAGCACAGGTACAGCGTGTCGCCGACTTTCAACGGCGTGGTTTCGGCGCCCCAGTTGTGGTCCGGCAGATCACCGGTGCGATAGGTCCAGGCGCGTTCCAGTTGCCCGACATTCGCTGGAGTGACCTGCGCGAGCGGCGAATAACGCCCGGCTGCATTGCTGCGGCCATAGGCAGCCCAGTCGCCATCGGCCGGCGCGTCCTTGGGTTGCGCGACATTGCCGGCAAACGCCGTCTGCGGCCGTGCATCCGTCCCTGCCTGCGGAACGGCCTGCTCCGACTTGAACCAGCCGTGCGGCACGAACGCCAGCGCGAACGCCCCCACGAAAACCAACCCCAGCACCACCGCCAGCGAGCGGGCCAGCGTCTTCGACGCGCCCTTCTGCAACCGTGGCAACAACAACGCCAACACGAACGCGAGGACGACCATCAAGCCGAGCCGCGGAATCCAGCGCCAGTAATCCAGGCCCGACTCCCAGGCCGACCACAGCACCGTGCAGGCGAACACCGCGGCAAACCACCACGCCCCGCTCCGCTGCCCACGCATCAGCTGGATCCCGGACACCAGCAACCCGAGGCCGGCCGGCAGGTAATACCACGATCCCCCGAGCGCAATAAGCCAGCCCCCGCCCGCCGCCAGTACCAGCCCAAGCACGGCGACAACCGCACCGAATACGCGCAACGACCAATGGCTGGACCAGCCCGCGTGATGCTCCGTCGTCATGACCGTTCACTCCGCCTGGGGACTCGTCGCGTTCTAGCACACGGCCCGTGGTCTCGCGGCGAACAACCGCGCGTCAGGCTGGCGGCACGCTCCATGCGCCGTAGTATCCTCGCCGACGCAGCCACGAACCGGGGAGCAACCAAATGACAGGCACGCGCTGGGCAAGCTGGAAGATCTGGATGGGGTTGGCTTCGTGCACCATATTGCTGGCGGCATGTGCCAGCGGCCCGGTGCGTCGCGTGTCGGAGCCCTCCGCGCGCATACAGCAATTGACCGTTCGCGCCGATGGCAACTGGTCGACCGACCTACGGATCGAGAACTTCAGCAGCATCCCGATGCGCTTCGATTCGTTGCGGCTGGACCTTGAGGTCGAGGACCACGTTGCAGGCGCGTTGGTGGCCGCGCCGGCATTGACGATCGGGCCGGAATCGGCCGATGTGGTCACGGTGACGCTGGCACCCGCCGCTGCGGCCAAGTTCGCCGTCGCCCAGGCCCTTGCCGATGGAAAGAGCATCGAATACTCGTTGGAAGGCACCTTCACCGCGACCCCCAGCGAGGAGCGCCAGCGCGAGTTCGACATGAAGCGAGGCAGCGCGCTCAGCCCGGCACCGGGCCTGCCGGGAGTGATGCGATGAGCAGCTACAAGGCGCCGTTGCGCGACATGCGGTTCGTGCTGTTCGACGTGCTCGGGGCCGAAGCGCAGTTCCAGCGCATGGGTTTCACCGACGCCACCCGTGACGTGCTCGACGCGGTACTTGAGGAAGGCGCGCGCTTCACCGAGACCGTGCTGGCACCGCTCAACGAGATCGGCGACCGGGTCGGCTGCAGTCACGACAAATCAACCGGCGCGGTCACCACCCCGCCCGGCTTCAAGCAGGCGTATGAGCAATATGTCGACGGCGGCTGGGCCGGCCTGACCGCAGCGCCGGAGTTCGGCGGCCAGGGCATGCCGCACGCGGCCGGGGTGCCGCTGAAGGAGATGATCGACGCCGCCAACCTCGCTTGGGGCAACTTCCCGCTGCTATCGCACGGCGCCACCGAGGCATTGATCCACCACGGCGAAGACTGGCAGCGCGAGGTGTTCCTCAAGCCGCTGGTCGAGGGCCGCTGGACCGGCACGATGTGCCTGACCGAGCCGCACTGCGGCACTGACCTCGGGTTGCTCAAGACCCGTGCCGTCCCGAACGACGACGGCAGCTACGACATCACCGGCACCAAGATTTTCATCACCGCCGGCGACCACGACTTCACCGACAACATCGTCCACCTGGTGCTGGCGCGGTTGCCGGATGCGCCGGCGGGCAGCAAGGGCATCTCGCTGTTCGTGGTGCCGAAGATCCGCGTCGCGCGCGACGGCACCGTCGGCGAGGCCAACGCGGTCCGCGCCGGCAGCATCGAGCACAAGATGGGCATCCACGGCTCGGCCACCTGCGTGATGAACTTCGACGGCGCGCAGGGCTATCTGGTCGGCCAGCCCCACAAGGGCCTGATGGCGATGTTCACCATGATGAATACCGCCCGCCTCGCAGTCGGGCTGCAGGGCCTCGGCCTGTCCGACCGCGCCCTGCAGAACGCGCTGGCGTACTCACGCGAGCGGTTGCAGATGCGCTCGCTGTCGGGCGCGAAGTTCCCCGATAAGCCGGCCGATCCGATCATCGTCCACCCCGACGTGCGCCGCATGCTGCTGACCTGCAAGGCGTTGGTCGAAGGCGGCCGACTGATGGGCTACCACGCCGCGTTGCTGGTCGACATCGCCCACAATTCGCCCGATGCCGACGAGCGCAAGCAGGCCGACACGCTGGTCGGCTTCATGACCCCGATCGTCAAGGCCTGCCTGACCGAGTGGGGCGTGGAATGCACCTACCACGCGCTGCAGTGTTACGGCGGCCACGGCTACATCGCCGAACACGGTATCGAGCAACTCGCCCGCGACGCGCGCATCACCACCTTGTACGAAGGCACCACCGGCATCCAGGCGCTCGACCTGCTGGGTCGCAAGGTGATGCAGTTGCAGGGCGCCGGCTTGCAGGTGTTCCTCGGCATGATCGAGCAGTTCTGCAAGGACAACAAAGGCAACGCCGCACTCGCCGAGTTCATCGCGCCGTTGCGCGACAAGGCCAGCGAGTGGCAGCAATTGACCATGCAGGTCGGGCAGCGCGCGGTGGCCAATCCGGACGAGGTCGGCGCGGCCGCCTACGACTACCTGATGTATTCGGGT
>JBOHYC010000326.1:0-11064 GCA_050737755.1 Lysobacter sp. | reverse complement strand
TGATCACCATCCTCGTCGCGGGCTTCGTGCTCGCGTTCATCTTCGGCGCGCTGGCGCAGCGGCTGAAGCTGTCGCCACTGGTGGGTTACCTGGTGGCCGGGATCGTGGCGGGGCCGTTCACCCCGGGGTTCGTCGGGGACATGGAGCTGGCGCCGCAGCTGGCCGAGATCGGCGTGATCCTGCTGATGTTCGGCGTCGGCCTGCACTTTTCGTGGCGCGACCTGATGTCGGTCAAGGGCATCGCCCTGCCCGGCGCGATCGCCCAGATCACCGTCGCGACGCTGCTGGGCTGGGGCCTGGCCCGCTGGTTGGGCTGGTCGCACGGCGCCGGTTTCGTGTTCGGGCTGTCGCTGTCGTGCGCCAGCACGGTGGTGCTGCTGCGGGCGCTGGAAGACCGCCGGCTGGTGGAAACCCAGCGCGGCCGCATCGCGGTCGGCTGGCTGATCGTCGAGGACATCGCCTGCGTGCTGGCGCTGGTGCTGCTGCCGGCGCTGGCCGGGCTGCTCAACGGCGAGGCGGCCGACGCGACCTCGGTGTTGACCGCGCTGTTCACCACGTTCCTCAAGGTCGGCGCGTTCATGGCGCTGATGCTGATCGTCGGCAGCCGGGTGATCCCGTGGATCCTCGAGCGCGTCGCCGGCACCGGTTCTCGCGAACTGTTCACGCTATGCGTACTGGCGATCGCGCTGGGCGTGGCATTCGGCTCGGCGGAGCTGTTCGGGGTGTCGTTCGCGCTGGGCGCGTTCTTCGCCGGCATGCTGCTCAACGAATCCGAATTCAGCCACCAGGCCGCCAGCGAGACGTTGCCGTTACGCGATGCCTTCGCAGTGTTGTTCTTCGTCTCGGTCGGCATGCTGTTCGACCCGATGATCCTGCTGGAGCACCCGACCGAGGTGCTGGCGACGTTCCTGATCATCGTGCTCGGCAAGTCGATCGCCGCCTACGTGATCATGCGGTTGCTGGGCAAGCCCAAGGGCTCCGCGCTGCTGATCTCGGCCAGCCTGGCGCAGATCGGCGAGTTCTCGTTCATCCTCGCCGGCCTCGGCCTGGCGCTCGACGTGTTGCCGCAGGAAGGCCAGGACCTGATTCTGGCCGGCGCGCTGCTGTCGATCATCACCAACCCCTTGCTGTTCGCCTGGCTGGATCGGCGCGAGAAGCGCGCCCGGCAGCCCGATCCGGTGGTCTACACCGCGCAGCCGGCGATTCCGCCGGACCTGCGTGACCACGTGATCCTGATCGGCTTCGGCCGCGTCGGCAGCGAACTGGGGCGCCTGCTGCAGTCGCGGGAGATTCCGCTGGTGGTGGTGGACGACGAGGAGCTGTTGATCGACCGCGCGCGCGCCGCCGGCATCCCGGCAATCCGCGGCAACGCGGTCAACGAGCGGGTGTTGGCCGAAGCCCGCCCCGAGACCGCGCATACCGCGATGCTGGCGATCCCCAACACGCTGGAGGCCGGCGAGATCATCGCCAAGCTGCGCGAGATCAACCCATCGCTGACCATCGTCGCCCGCGCCCACTCCGATGCCGAACTCAAGCACCTGCTGGACCACGGCGCCGACGCCGCGGTGATGGCCGAGCGCGAGCTGGCGCACAGCCTGGCCGAGATGGTGATGGCGACGCCGCCGTACCGCGGCGACCATCATTTGCCGCCGGCGGTGGCGTAGACCCATCGACGTCGGCGCCCGCACTAAGCGCCCGTGTAGGCCTCGGGACGTGTCAGGCGGTTTGGAACACCAGCGCCCCACCCTCGGCGGCGACCCGGATAACGTCGCCACTGCTGAACTCTCCGGCCAGGATCTTCTGCGCCAGCGGGTTCTCCAGTTGCTGCTGGATCGCGCGCTTGAGCGGGCGAGCGCCGTACACCGGGTCGAACCCGACATCGGCGAGCAGCCCCAGCGCGGCGTCGGACAATTCCAGCTTCAGCCCGCGCTCGGCGAGGCGACGCTCCAGACCGCTCATCTGGATCTTCGCGATCTCGCGGATCTGCGCCTTGTCGAGCGGATGGAACACGACAATATCGTCGAGCCGGTTGATGAACTCGGGGCGGAAATGTCCCTGCACCACGCCCATCACGGCGGCCTTCATCTGGGTGTAGCTCTCGGGCGTGTCGTCGCCGTCCATGTCCTGGATCATTTGCGAACCAAGGTTAGACGTCATCACGATCACGGTGTTGCGGAAGTCGACCGTGCGGCCCTGGCCGTCGGTCAGGCGGCCGTCGTCGAGCACCTGCAGCAGGATGTTGAACACGTCCGGGTGCGCCTTCTCGACCTCGTCGAGCAGGATCACGCTGTACGGCCGGCGCCGCACCGCTTCGGTCAGGTAGCCACCCTCCTCGTAGCCGACATAGCCCGGGGGGGCACCGACCAGCCGGCTGACCGCGTGCTTCTCCATGAACTCGCTCATGTCGATGCGGATCATCGCGTCGCTGCTGTCGAACAGGAACTCGGCCAGTGCCTTGCACAGCTCGGTCTTGCCGACGCCGGTGGGTCCCAGAAACAGGAACGAGCCGCTGGGGCGATCCGGGTCGCTCAAGCCAGCGCGTGAACGGCGCACCGCGTCGGACACGACCTTGATCGCCTCGTCCTGGCCGACCACGCGGGCGTGCAGCTGCTCCTCCATCTTCAGCAACTTCTCGCGCTCGCCTTCGAGCATCTTGCTCACCGGGATACCGGTCCAGCGCGCGACCACCTCGGCGATCTCCTCGGCGGTGACGCGGTCCTGCAACAGGATGAAACCCTTCGTTTCCGCTTCCTGCGCGGCCTTGAGCTGTTGCTCCAGTTCGGGAATGCGCCCGTACTGCAACTCGCTCATGCGCGCGTAATCCTGCTTGCGCTGCGCGGCCTCCAGTTCGAGTTTGGCGGCCTCGATCTGCTCCTTGATCTTCGTCGCGCCCTGCAACGTCGCCTTCTCGGCTTTCCATATCTCTTCGAGGTCGTTGAACTCGCGCTCCAGCGTTTCGATCTCGGCTTCGAGGTCGGCCAGTCGCTGCTTCGACTCGGCGTCCTTCTCCTTCTTCAGCGCTTCGCGCTGGATCTTCAGCTGGATCAGCCGCCGCTCCTTGCGGTCGAGTTCCTCGGGCTTGGAGTCGATCTCCATGCGGATCCGCGACGCGGCCTCGTCCATCAGGTCGATCGCCTTGTCGGGCAACTGGCGGTCGGCGATGTAGCGATGTGACAGCGTGGCTGCGGCGACGATCGCGGGATCGGTGATCTCCACTCCGTGGTGGACCGCGTACTTTTCCTTGAGCCCGCGCAGGATCGCGATGGTGTCCTCGACGCTCGGCTCGCCGACGAACACCTTCTGGAACCGACGCTCCAGCGCGGCATCCTTCTCGACGTACTTGCGGTACTCGTCCAGCGTGGTCGCGCCGATGCAGTGCAGCTCGCCGCGCGCCAGAGCGGGCTTGAGCATGTTGCCGGCATCCATCGAACCTTCCGCTTTGCCTGCGCCGACCATCGTATGCAACTCGTCGATGAACAGGATGATCTGGCCCTCGTTCTTCGACAGGTCGTTGAGCACGCCCTTGAGGCGCTCCTCGAACTCGCCGCGGAACTTCGCACCGGCGATCAGCGCGCCCATGTCCAGCGACAGCAGGCGCTTGCCGCGCAGGCCCTCGGGCACCTCGTTGTTGATGATGCGCTGGGCCAGTCCCTCGACAATGGCGGTCTTGCCCACGCCCGGCTCGCCGATCAGCACCGGGTTGTTCTTGGTTCGGCGCTGCAACACCTGGATGGTGCGGCGGATCTCCTCGTCGCGGCCGATCACCGGGTCGAGCTTTCCGCTCTCCGCGCGCGCGGTCATGTCGATCGTGAACTTCTCCAGTGCCTGGCGCTGATCCTCGGCGTTCTCCGACTGCACGCTCTCGCCGCCGCGGACCTTGTCGATCGCCGCCTCGATCCGCGCCTTGTCGCCGCCAGTGGCCTTGAGCGCGCGGCCCAACTCGCCGCCATCGTCGAGCGCCGCCAGAACGAACAACTCGGATGCGATGAACGCATCGCCGCGCTGCTGCGCCAGCTTGTCGGTGACGTTGAGCAGTCGCGAGAGGTCGTTGCCGACGCTGACGTTGCCAGCCTGGCCGGTCACCTTCGGCAGCTTCTCCAGCGCCTCGCCGAGCCGCTCGCGCAGCAGCGGCACGTTGACCCCTGCCTGCGACAGCAGCGGTCGAGTGCTGCCGCCCGACTGGTCGATCAGCGCGGTCATCAGGTGGGCGGGTTCGATCACGCTGTGGTCGCGGCCGACCGCGAGCGACTGCGCGTCGGCGAGCGCCTGCTGGAAGCGCGAAGTGAGCTTGTCCATTCGCATGCTGGGTTCCTCGATTCGGGGGCGGCGCGACGCCGCGATGTCCCGGGAATGCGGGCTGCGGCGCCGAGGTTCAAGTTTCCGGCCGACCGCGTGCACCCGATGCTTACATTCCCGTGCTCACAATCGCGTGCATGGATGCCCTCGCCCATCTGCCGCCCCCCCCGGCAATCGCCGACGACTGGGCGCTGTTCCTGGACGTCGACGGCACGTTGCTCGAGTTCGCGGAATCGCCCGAACTGGTGCGCGTGCCCGCCGGCCTGGTCGACACACTGGCATCGCTGCAGCAACGCCTCGGCGGCGCGCTGGCGCTGGTCAGCGGACGGCGGCTGGCCCAACTCGACCAGTTGTTCACTCCATTGCGCCTGCCCGCCGCCGGCCTGCACGGGCTTGAGCGCCGGCATGCCGACAACCACATCGATCCACCGACGCCGCCCTCGCTGCTGGCCGTACTGCATCGCAAGGCGGAACTGGTGGCCGAGCGCTTTCCCGGCGCGCTGGTGGAAGACAAGGACTCGACCATCGCGCTGCACTGGCGTGGCAACCCGGACGCCGAGCAACCCCTGCGCGACCTCGCCGACAAGGCGCTGCCCTGGCTGCACGACTACCGTTTGCAGGCCGGCGACGGCGTAATCGAGGTGCGCCCGGTCGGCACCGACAAGGGCGACGCGATCGCGGCGCTGCTGGACGAGCCTCCGTTCAAGGGCCGCCTGCCGGTATTCGTCGGCGATGACCTCACCGACGAGCACGGGTTCGAGGTCGTGCTGCACCACGGCGGAGTGGCGGTGCTGGTCGGCGACCGCCAACCCAGCCTGGCCCGCCATCGCCTGCCCGACATCACCGCGGTGATGGCATGGCTGCGCATGCCGGCACCATGAAGCCGACGCCAGGCGACCAGACGCTCGACCTCGGCATGGTCGGCAACGGCAGTTTCGCCGCGCTGATCGATGCACATGCACGCGTGGTCTGGGGCTGCGTGCCGGCGTTCGATGGCGACCCGACTTTCTGCGCCTTGCTGCAGCCGACCGCCCACCCCGGCGGTGACTTCGCGATCGAACTGGAGGACTTTGCCAGCGCCGAGCAGCATTACCTGCCCAACACCGCGGTGCTGCGCACGGTGCTGCGCGACCGCCACGGTGGCGCAGTGGAGGTCACCGACTTCGCCCCGCGCTGGCGCCAGTACGATCGCGTCTACCGGCCGGTGATGCTGGTCCGCCACGTGAAACCACTGGCCGGCAGTCCACGCATCCGGATCCGCCTGCAGCCACTCGGCGACTACGGCGCGCTGCAGCCGGATACCACCTGGGGCAGCAACCACATCCGCTACCTGGTGCCCGGCTTCACCCTGCGCCTGACCACCGACGCGCCGGTGCGGCTGGTTCGCGAGCAGCGACCGTTCGTGCTCGAACGCGACCTGCACCTCGTGCTCGGTCCCGATGAAACCCTGACCCAGCCGGTCGCCGATTTCGTGCAAGGCGCGCATCAACGCACCGTAGCCTACTGGCGCGACTGGGTGCGTTCGCTGTCGATCCCGCTGGACTGGCAGGACGCGGTGATCCGCAGCGCGATCACCCTCAAGCTGTGCCAGTACGAGGAGACCGGCGCCATCGTGGCCGCGATGACCACCTCGATCCCCGAAGCCGCGCACAGCCAGCGCAACTGGGACTACCGCTACTGCTGGTTGCGCGACGCCGCGTTCGTGGTGCGTGCGCTCAACCGGCTCGGCGCGACCCGCACCATGGAAGGCTACCTGCACTATGTGTTCAACATCGCCAGCACCGAGGACGCGGAACTGCAGCCGCTGTACGGCATCGGCTTCGAGGCCGAACTGGCCGAGGACGAAGTCGACAGCCTCGCCGGCTACCGCAGCATGGGGCCAGTGCGGCGCGGCAACCTGGCCTGGCTGCAGAAGCAGCACGACGTCTACGGCAGCGTGGTGCTGGCATCGACCCAGTTGTTCTTCGATCAACGACTGGAGCACCCCGGCGATGCTGCGATGTTCAAACGGCTGGAGCCGCTGGGTGAGCGCGCGTTCGCCTTGCACGACCAGCCTGACGCCGGGTTGTGGGAGTTCCGCGGCCGCGCCGAGGTCCACACCTATTCCAGCGTGATGTGCTGGGCGGCCTGCGACCGGCTGGCACGGATCGCCGTGCATTTGCGCCTGCCCGAACGCGTGCGTTACTGGCGCGAGCGTGCCGACGAAATCCACGCGCGGATCCTCGAAGAGGGTTTCGATGCCGAGCGTGGCCATTTCGTCGACACCTTTGGCGGCGAGCGCCTCGATGCCTCTTTGTTGCTGCTGGCCGACTTCGGTTTCATCAAGCCCGATGACCCGCGTTTCATCGGTACGGTCGAGGCGATCGGCCGCGAGCTGAAACGCGGCCACGGCCTGTTCCGCTACATCGCGCCGGACGATTTCGGCGTGCCGGAGACCAGCTTCACCATCTGCACGTTCTGGTACATCGACGCACTCGCGGCGATCGGCCGGATGGACGAGGCGCGCGAGCTGTTCGAAGCCGTGCTGCACCGGCGCAACCCGCTCGGTTTGCTGTCGGAGGACCTCGCGTTCGAGGACGGCGAAGCCTGGGGAAATTTCCCGCAGACCTATTCGCACGTCGGCCTGATCATCGCGGCGATGCGTTTGAGCCGTTCGTGGCAGGAGGCAATATGAGCCGGCTGGTAGTGGTCTCCAACCGCGTCGCCCTACCCGACCAGCCCCAGTCCGGCGGCCTCGCGGTGGCATTGCAGGCAGCGCTCGATGAGACCGGTGGACTGTGGTTCGGCTGGAGCGGCCGGATCGCGCCCGGGCAATCCGGCGAGCTGCATGAAGAAAGCCGCGGCGACATCGACTACGTCACCCTCGACCTCTCCCAGCGCGACCACGACGACTACTACAACGGCTTCGCCAACCGCACGCTTTGGCCGCTGCTGCACTTCCGGGTCGACCTGGTCGACTACAGCCGCGAGACCTACGCCGCCTACCGCCGGGTCAACGCGCTGTTCGCCGAGAAGCTTGCGCCGCTGCTGCGCGAGGACGACATCGTCTGGATCCACGACTACCACCTGATCCCGCTGGCGGCGCTGCTGCGCGAGCACGGGGTGCGCTGCAAGCTCGGGTTCTTCCTGCATGTGCCGATGCCGTCGTCGGACTTGCTGGCCGCGCTGCCGCACCACAAGCGGCTGTTCGAGGGACTGTCGGCCTACGACCTGATCGGCTTCCAGACCGAACGTGACCTGGAGCGCTTCCAGGACTACGTGCGCCTGTTCGGCCGCGGCCGGGTGATCGAGAACGGCATACTGGAAACCGCCCGCGGCCGGCTGCTGCGCGCCGGGGCGTTCCCGATCAGCATCGACACCGACCACATCGCGCAACAGGCCGCGGCGGCGGTCGGCAAGCCCAGCTTCAAGCGGCTGGCACGCAGCCTGTCCGGTCGCGCGCTGGCGATCGGCGTCGACCGGCTGGACTACTCCAAGGGCCTGCCCGAACGCTTCCGTGCGTTCGAGCGTTTCCTGCAGCAATACCCCGACCATCTCGGCAAATTGACCTTCCTGCAGATCGCGCCGGTATCGCGCGGCGACGTGCTCGAGTACCAGAGCCTGCGCAGCGAACTGGAGCGATTGTCCGGCCACATCAACGGCGGCCATGCCGAGCCGGAGTGGACGCCGATGCGCTACGTCAATCGCAACTTCCCGCACGCCTCGCTGACCGGCTTCTACCGGCTCGCCGAAATCGGCCTGGTGACGCCATTGCGCGACGGCATGAACCTGGTCGCCAAGGAATACGTGGCCGCGCAGGACCCCGACGACCCCGGCGTGCTGGTGCTGTCGACCTTCGCCGGTGCCGCGCGCGAACTGGACGGCGCCTTGCTGGTGAACCCCTACGACCTCGACGGCGTCGCCGCCGCGCTCGCCCGCGCCGTCGAGATGTCACCCCAGGAGCGCCGCGACCGCTGGCAACCGATGATGGACCGGCTGCTCAAACACGACATCACCGCCTGGCGACGCGGCTACCTGGAGGCCTTGCGCGCCGCGTAGGCGGGCGCCGTGTTTACCGTCACCGACCAACTCGCCATGCCTCCTGTAGGAGCGACGTAAGTCGCGAATTCCCCGCCGTATCCAGAGCGAGGCATGTCGACTGCGACGGACCAACAAGAAGCCACTTTCGATAACCCGGTTCGCATGCACGTGCCAACGCTGCGGCCAGACCGAGGAATTCGCGACTTACGTCGCTCCTACAATCCGGCTCCTACAGCCCTGCGATCCAGATCACGCTCGCCATCCGGCCGGTGCGCTGATCACGACGATGCGAGTAGAACCGGGCGGGGTCGCCGATCGTGTCCAGCCCGCCGCCGTGGACATTGCCGGCATCAAGTCCGGCACGCTCCAGCCGCCGCCGCGCGAGCGCGTAGAGGTCGACCCGCCAGTGGTGCGGCCGGGTACTGGTGAATGCGCTACCGGCGCGCCAGTCCTGCGCGACGAAGCCGTCGTAGACGTCGACCCCGACCTCGTAACTCGCGGGCCCCGCCGCCGGGCCCAGCCATGCCAGCAACCGCTCCGGCGGGGTCCGCATCGCAGCAACCGTGGCTTCGAGCACACCGGCCGCCAGCCCGCGCCAGCCCGCATGCGCAGCGCCGACCTCGCTGCCATCGTCGGCGCAGAACAGCACCGGTAGGCAGTCGGCGGTGAGGATGGCAAGGACGGTTCCGGGGCGGGAGGTGATCGATGCATCGGCTTCCGGCTCGCTGTCGCTCTCGCCCTCAACGCGGAACACCATGGTCCCATGCACCTGCCGTAGCCACGCCGGCGCCGACGGCAATCCGCCGACCTCCACCATTTCCGCCCGGTTGCGCGCCACCGCCTCGGCCAGGTCGCCGCAGCGCGAACCCATGTTGAAGTGGTCGAACGGCGCCTCCGACACCCCGGCACCGTGGCGCAGGGTGGTGAAGCCACGTACTCCGCGCGGCGCGGGCCAGTCAGCCTGCAGCAGCGCGCGTGTCATCGTCAGCGATTCCGTTCCGCGAACGCGCGGCTGTCGTCCTGCAACGCCTTCACCAGCGCCTGCATGTCGGCCGGCACCGGCGCGCTGCAGCGGACCGGCTCGCCGCTCACCGGATGCATGAACTCCAGCGTCTCGGCATGCAGCGCCTGCCGCTTGAACCCACGCAGTGCGGCGACCAGTTCGTCGGTCGCGCCGCGCGGGAGCTTCAGCGAGCCGCCGTACAGGGCGTCGCCGATGATCGGATGCTTCAGGTGCGCCATGTGGACCCGGATCTGGTGGGTGCGGCCGGTTTCGAGCCGGCATTCCAGCAGGGTATGGGCGCGGAAGCGTTCGCGCAGGCGGTAGTGGGTGATCGCGTCGCGGCCGTCCTCGCGCACCGCCATCCGGATGCGGTCACGCGGGTGGCGGTCGATCGCGGCGTTGGCGGTCCCGCCCGACACCAGCGGCCCGGACACCACCGCCAGGTACTGCCGGTGAACCTCGCGCGCCGACAACTGGGCCACCAGCGCGGTGTGCGCGACCAGCGTGCGGGCGACCACCATGACGCCGGAGGTGTCCTTGTCGAGCCGGTGCACGATGCCGGCACGCGGCAGCGCGTTCAGCGACGGGTCGCGATGCAGCAGGGCGTTGACCAGGGTGCCGGTCGGATTGCCGGCGCCGGGATGCACCACCAGCCCGGCCGGCTTGTCGATCACGATCACGTGCTCGTCCTCGAACAACACGTCGAGCGCGATGTCCTCCGGTTCTGAACGGGTCTGCACGTCCAGCACCACGCTCAGGCTGACCGCCTCGCCGCCGCGGACCGGGTCGCGTGGGCGCACCTGCTGGCCGTCCAGCAGGGCATCGCCGGACTTGATCCAGGCCGACAGCCGGGAGCGCGAATAGTCCGGGAACAACTCGGCCAGCACCGCGTCGAAGCGGCGCCCGGCGGCGGTATCGGGAATCACGGCGTTGAGTTCGACGGCGGGTTCGGTCATGGGACTTTGGGGGTCTTTGGGGGGTCTGGACGCCAATGGGGCGCGGTTAAGGGCGCGGGGCGTGGGACTGCTATTATCGGCGCTTCGTGCCCCCGGCGCCCGTTGACTTCGACCATGACCCATCGCTTCGCCCCGCGGCACCCTGTCGCGCGCACCGTCATCCTGCTGCTGACCCTTGTGCTGTTCGCCAGCGGCTGCGCCCGCTTCGGCAAGATGTTCAAGGACGAGGACGCCAACGAGGGCATCCCGGTCGAGGAGCTGTACGACAAGGCCCATACCTCGATGACCCGCGGCAACTGGGCCAACGCCACCACCACCTTCAAGCGGCTGGTCGCGCAGTATCCCTACGGCCCGTACACCGAGCAGGCGCTGGTCGAAACCGCCTACGCGCAGTACAAGTCGGGCAAGCACGAGGAGGCGATCAGCAGCATCGACCGCTTCCTGCGCACCTACCCGACCCACCGCATGGCGTCGTACATGTATTACCTGCGCGGGCTGGTGAACTCCAGCCGCGACACCGTGTTCCTGCAGAAGGTCTGGCACCTGGACGCCAGCCGCCGCGACCTGGCCACGCCGATGCAGGCCCACAACGACTTCTCGATCGTGGTCGACCGCTACCCCAACAGCCGTTATGCCGCCGACGCGCGCCAGCGGATGGCGACGCTGCGAGACCTGTTCGCCCGCCACGAGCTGGAGACGGCGCTGTACTACCTGCGCCGCACCGCCTACGTCGCCGCAGCCGACCGCGCGACCTACCTGCTGGAAACCTACCCGCAGAGCCAGTACCAG
>JBOHYC010000325.1:0-4240 GCA_050737755.1 Lysobacter sp. | reverse complement strand
GGTCGATGCCGACGCCGAGGCCGCCGGTCGGCGGCAGGCCGATCTCGAGGGCGCGGATGTAGTCGGCATCGAAATGCATCGCTTCGTCATCGCCGCCCTCCTTCGCGTCGACCTGGGCCTTGAAGCGTGCGGCCTGGTCCTCGGGGTCGTTGAGTTCGGAGAAGCCGTTGGCCAGTTCCTTGCCGCCGACGAACAGCTCGAAACGGTCGGTCATTCCGGGGTCGGTGTCGTTGGCACGGGCCAGCGGACTGACCTCGACCGGGTGCTCGGTGATGAAGGTCGGCTGCACCAGGGTGTGCTCGACAGTCTTCTCGAATACCTCCAGCAGCAGCTTGCCCCAGCCCTGCGAGGGCTTGGTCGGGACGCCGAGGCGCTGGCAGTGGCCGCGCATCTTGTCGACGTCTCGCAGATCCTCACGACTGATTTCGGGGTTGTGCTCCAGCACAGCATCGCTCATCGACCAGCGCCGGAACGCCGGGCCGAGGTCGATCGACTGGCCGTCCCACTCCACGGTCGTGGTGCCGAGGACCGAAGTCGCGACGTCGCGGATCACGCCCTCGGTCAGGTCCATGACCTCGCTGTAGGTGGCATAGGCCTCGTACAGCTCGAGCATGGTGAATTCGGGGTTGTGCCGGGTCGACACGCCCTCGTTGCGGAAGTTGCGGTTGATCTCGTAGACCCGCTCCAGTCCGCCGACCACCAGCCGCTTGAGGTACAGCTCCGGGGCGACGCGCAGGTACAGGTCAAGATCGAGCGCGTTGTGGTGGGTGGCGAACGGCTTGGCAACGGCGCCACCGGGGATGTAATGCATCATCGGCGTCTCGACCTCGAGAAAACGTCGAGTGTCGAGCCATTCGCGCATCGCGCGGATGATTTTCGATCGCTTGACGAACACCTCGCGCGCCTCGGGCGAGACGATCAGGTCGACGTAACGCTGGCGGTAGCGCTGCTCGACATCGGCCAGGCCGTGGAACTTGTCCGGTAATGGCCGCAGCGACTTGGTCAGCAATCGCAGCGCGTCGACCTTGACCGAAAGCTCGCCGGTGCGGGTGCGCGTCAGCACGCCCTCGGCGCCGACGATGTCGCCGACGTCCCAGCCCTTGAACGCGGCGTAGGTGTCGCCCAGCGCAGTGGCCTGCAGGAACAGCTGCAGCCGGCCGGACTCGTCCTGGATCTGCACGAAGCTGGCCTTGCCCATCACGCGCTTGAGCAGCAGCCGGCCAGCGACCGCGACGCGGTGTCCCTTGGCCTCCAGCGCCTCGGCGGTCCATTGCTCAGCGTCGGCGTACTCGGCCTGCAGATCGCCGGCGTAGTCGGCACGGCGGAAGTCGTTCGGGAATGCAACGCCCTGCCCGCGCAACGCCGCGAGTTTGGCGCGACGCTCGGCGATCAGCTTGTTTTCGTCGGGCGGCGTCGGGGTCGCGTTGTCGGTCATGGCGGTGTCAGGTCAAAGGATGTGGTGCGTTTGTAGGAGCGACGTAAGTCGCGAACGCCTAAGGAATCGTGGTGTCGGAGGGTCGCGACTTACTTCGCTCCTACAACGGAGGAAACTACGTCGCGTCGGCGCGTTTGGACCCAGCTTCCAGTCCGGACTTCAGGCTCGCCTCGACAAACTCGTCCAGGTCGCCATCCAGCACCTTCTGCGTATCGCTGCGCTCGACCCCGGTGCGCAGATCCTTGATCCGCGACTGGTCCAGCACGTAATTGCGGATCTGGCTGCCCCAACCGATGTCGGACTTGGTCGCTTCCACCGCATCGCGTTCGGCGTTGCGCTTCTGGATCTCCAGTTCGTAGAGCTTCGCGGCCAGCATCTTCATCGCGGTGTCGCGGTTCTGGTGCTGGCTGCGGCCAGTCTGGCACGCGACCACGGTGTTGGTCGGGATGTGGGTGATGCGCACCGCCGACTCGGTCTTGTTGACGTGTTGGCCGCCGGCGCCGGATGAACGGTATACGTCGGTCCGCAGGTCGGCCGGATTGATGTCGATCTCGATGTTGTCATCGACTTCCGGCGACACGAACACCGAGGTGAAACTGGTGTGGCGGCGGTTGTCGGAGTCGAACGGCGACTTGCGTACCAGCCGGTGAACGCCGGTCTCGGTCTTCAGCCAGCCGTAGGCGAAGTCGCCCTCGACCCGCATCGTCGCCGACTTGATCCCGGCCACGTCGCCGCCGCTGACCTCCATCAGCTCGGCCTTCCAGCCGCGCGACTCGGCCCAGCGCAGGTACATGCGCAGCAGGATCTCGGCCCAGTCCTGCGCCTCGGTGCCGCCGGCGCCGGCCTGGATGTCGACGAACGCCGGAGCGCTGTCCATCTTGCCGGAGAACATGCGCTGGAATTCGAGCTTCTCGACTTCGACGGTGGTGGCATCGACGTCCTCGACCACGGCCTGCGCGGTCGACTCGTCGTTTTCCATCTCGGCCAGTTCGAGCAGTTCCTCGGCGCCGACCAGACCATCGGTCAGGCTGCTGATGCTGAGCACCTTTTCCAGCGACGCACGTTCGCGGCCGAGCGCCTGGGCGCGCTCAGCGTCGTTCCAAACGTCGGGGCTTTCCAGCTCCCGGTTTACTTCTTCGAGACGTTCGACCTTGGCATCGAAGTCAAAGGTACCCCCTCAGCGCATCCAGCCGACCCTTGAGGTCGACGATGCGCTGGCGGACGGGATTCAGTTCGATCATGTCCGTGGTTTGTCCGTGGTTGCTGCTGCGGAAAATATGACCGCCGATTCTAGCAGGGACCGCGGCATCAGACGGGATCTCCCGGCCCGACTCTTTCCCTCAGTCCTTGCCGATAGCGGCGGCTGCAGGGCAAGGCCATTCCGTCCTTGAGGTGGATGCGTGCGTCGCCGCTGTCGAGCGGCTCGATCGACGCGACCCGATCCAGGTTCACGATGTAGCTGCGGTGGATACGCACGAACCGGTCGGAGTCGAGTTTCGACTCGATACCGCCAATCGTGCTTCGCAACGGATAGTCGTGCCCCTCCATATGGAGATTCACGTAGTTGCCGGAGGCCTGCAGCCAT
The DNA here is from genome assembly GCA_050737755.1 of Lysobacter sp. Classification (GTDB taxonomy): domain Bacteria; phylum Pseudomonadota; class Gammaproteobacteria; order Xanthomonadales; family Xanthomonadaceae; genus Novilysobacter. The sequence continues at coordinate 1,220 of JBOHYC010000325.1, read as the reverse complement.
TCAATCCCTTCGACAGCAACCAGGAATTCGCGTCCGAGCTTGCGTACCAGGAAGCGTTCCGGACGCTCGACCGGCTCGACTGCTGGCCCGGTATCCGGCTTAACGAGCAGGCTGGCCTCGCCCTGCAGCCGCAGCACCAGCAGCCGATAGCCATGAATCAGCAGCACCATGCCGATGAAGGTACGTACATCCTTGGAGTACTCGTAGAGCAGCTCGCTGGGCCAGTCGCCAAAATCATAGGCAGCCCCCTGGATGGCATAGACCAGCTTCCGCAGCGCGACCATGCCGACAACGTGCGCCAGCGACCACGCCACGCTTGCCAACGCATACCAGTGCAGGTTCCGACGCCACGTATTCAGGTGCAGCGGCCAGCGACGGCAGAACCAGAGCACGGCGGGCACCAGCGCGAGGGACATCAAAGCGCTGCTCCAGGACCAGCTTGCCGTCTGCCACCAGTCGACCGGGACTCCTAGGCGTTGGTAGTCCGTCCATTTCGCGTAGCTTCCACCCAGCGCGCTCAGGCAGCAGCTGATCACCCAGTAACCGATTTCGAATGGGCGTCGATGGGCCAGATAGATTTCGGGTGAATACGAGGGTGACCCGTCGGCGGGAATGGATGACATCCGCGCATCCTACCCGTGCCGCCCGCATCGTGGCCGTCCACTGCTCCCTCCACTCCGCCGCTCGTCACTGACCGGGCGCGCATTGTCACTTTCAACCGCCAGTCGCTGCTGTCCCTCCGCAGTCTGGACACCCGTCACGACCGCCTCGACCATGCCACGCCGACATGACATAGACGCCCTGCGCGTTTTCGCTTTCGCGATCCTGATCCTCTACCACGCCAGCGGGGTCTATCAGATCGACTCGGATTTCCATGTCGTCAGCAGCTACCAGTATGGGTGGCTGGACTTTGTCCGGATCGTGTTCAACCGCTGGCGCATGCCGCTGCTGTTCGCGATTTCGGGCATTGCCATCGGAATCTCGTTGCCGGGCAAGCACCCCGCGCGCTTTGCCGCGTCGCGTACCTGGCGGCTCCTGTTGCCACTGGCATTCGGCATGCTGTTCATCGTATCGATCCAGGCTTACTGCGAAGGCATCAGCAAGGGCACGCTCGAGCCCGGCTTCGCAGCGTTCCTGGGGCGCTACCTGCAACTCCGGCCCTGGCCCGAGGGAACCTTCACCGGCAGCACCCACGGAGTGACCTGGAACCACCTCTGGTA
>JBOHYC010000324.1:0-3239 GCA_050737755.1 Lysobacter sp. | reverse complement strand
CGTCTTGCCGCAGAGATGCATCGCCGAACTCCATGCCCCGCAGGCTCGCATACGCCCGACCAATGTTGCGCACGGTCGCGTCCCAGTCTTCGCGATCTTCGTAGAAGCCATCCGGGTCCTCTGTCCCCCAATTCCCATAGTTATCTAGTAACCATGCCCACCTTGATCGTAGTTCGTCGCCGGCCAACTCCGCTGGGAAGCGAATGACAGTTGCCATTGGCCCTTTCCGGACCTTTGCGCCACGCTTCATCGGCTTTGGAAAGCGGATGGTCCGCGCGATCACAGCTTCCACCCTGCGCTCTCCAACTTGGTGCTGAACTCTGCCAACCGATCCTCGAATGACCGACCGTCACAGGTCATTGCCTTGGTCATTTCCGGTCGTAGGTCGGCGGGCAAGCGGCGGTAGAACTGCAGGATCGCGCGCTCCTGGTGGGTCAACTCCTCGACGCTACCATCCTCATTGATCATGAAGTGCGGGTAGTCGGCGGCGAGTCGCTTGTACACGCGCCCATTGGGTTTCAGTAGGCGAACGCGAGAGTTCGTTGCCGCCTTCGCAGTCGCCATGAATGTTCCGTCAGCCATTGTTGTTCTCCTGCAGTGGTGGCCGGATGCCGGCCGTGGTGTAGTGGGTCGCTCACCCGAATCAGCCTTGACCAAGCGGGTTTACGCAATTACACTAACGCACCATTTCTGCAATTGCAACAACTATGGCTCGCCCTCCCCTACCTGATTCCGAACGCAGATCCGAGGTCCTCCAACTTCGCCTTACTAAGGACGAACGGAAGGATCTAGACGCAGGCGCTAACGCTGCCGGCGAGCAGACATCGGAGTTCATCCGTACGGCGGCGCTCGTCAGGGCTCAGCGCGAGTTGGGCAAGGTAAAGCGGCCCAGCAAGCCTTAGGGACTTGGGCCGCCAGTACCCTTCAGGCCAAGTGACGCGATGTCGTGCGGGACTGCGGCAAAGCTACTTTGGGACAGGTCGGGATGCGCGCCACCGACCAGTGCCGATCCAGCGGAGCAGGAAGAACGCGGAGAAGAGAAGGAGGGGCAGGACCACTGCCGCCAGGAATCCGAACTCAATGGCGCGGCCCGATTGGGCGCTTGAGGTCATCATCCAAGAGTTAGCCGAATAGGCGTTGCTCTGAGCCTCCCAGCATTGGTCTTGCGCTGAGGAATCCCCGCCGGCTACTTCCAAGCAGGTATCACTCTCCGCCCTCGTTCTCTCTGACGCTTCAAGCCACCGGGTTTGCATAGCGTCTTGGCCTCTCACCCCCCAGATCATTGAAGGCACGCCCAAGACAATCCCCAAAACGGCGGCCGCTATAACGGCTCGCCAAGCAATCTGCTCCATCTCCAGCCCCCTGTGCTCCTAGCGCTTTAACTTTTGAACGGCAAAACGGCCCCGGCGCCGGCCCCTGCTGGCCTCACACGAACGACACCTGCGCCAACCGTTCGCGTGCGGCGGTATGGGCAAGGTGGCCGTAGTGCTTATCGATCATCGCCAGCGACGTTCCGACCAGCCGCGCAACTTCCAGCGGTGACAGCCCGCCCGTTATCGCTTCGGTGATGAAGGAATGACGCAAGGTGTAGAGGCAGACACCCGCTGGCAGCTTCGCTTCCGTAGCGGCGTTGCGGACCAGCTTGTCCCAGTCCGACACGCCCCACGGCTTGCCGTCGTCGCGGGTGAACAGGTTCGCATTGGGAAGCTTGGAACGGCTCAACCGCAGGAACAGGTCGACGGCGGGCGGCGACAGGGGCACCGTGCGAGGGCCGGTCTTGCCGGTGAAAGTCATGGATCCGGTGCGGTGGTCGAACTGGCGGCGGGTCGCCTTGGTCAACTCCCCTGCCCGCGCGCCGGTCAGCATCACGGCTTCCAACAGGTCACGGAGCGCGCCGGTGGCGGCATCTAACAGCGCCCTACGCTGTCCGAGGTCCAGGAACAGGTCGCGGCGATTGTTAGCCTCGTACGGCTTCACCAGCCGCCATTCGATAGCCCGATCGGCTGACACGTATCGGCGGGCAACCGCATAGTTGAGTGCGGCCTTCAGAGCCGTCAGGGTGCGGTTGAGGGAGGCTTTGCTGAGCGGCTTGGATTCTTCACCATCCGGCTCGCCCAACTCGTCGCGCCACCCCTCGATCTTGCGCTGGGTAACCTTCCCGAGCGCCAGCTTGCCGATCGAATGGTCATAGACAGTTCGCTTGAACCGTAGTTCCGCATCGTGTCCGCTGTCCTGGCCCTTGCGGCGAGTCAGGTCTGCAACGTACTCGCGGCAGGCATCGACCACCGTGCGAACGCTGGTGGCGTCTACTCCGGCCTCAGCGCCCTTCCTCCACCTCCGCGCTGCCTTCTTTGCAGCGTCGTAGTCCAAGGCATCGGAGACGGGCCCGATAGCGTGATACCGCTGCTTGCCTTCGTCGTCGCGCCAGCGCGCTACCCAGTTGCCGCCCATGGCCAGCCGCCGAAACCCTACGTACAACCCGCGCTCGACCGGAGCTCCCCAGTACGGCTCCCGGCGTGGCGCCAGTCGGCTGCGGACGGTAGCCTTGTCGATCTGCTCGCGGGCCATGCTGGCGCTCCTGCATTGTTCCGTACGGACTAGGTACGGAAAAACAGTACAGGACATTCGCGGACATATGCAACTATCAATTAAACGAAATCAGCCACTTACCGGACGGTCTAGGACAGTGGTGGACGGTACCTCTTGCCTTCACACGGCAAGGGTCGCAGGTTCGATCCCTGCACCGCCCACCAAGCTGAACAAAAAGCCGGCCGAAAGCCGGCTTTTTCTGTTCCCGCTCCCGAATGGCACCGCGATGAACGACACCCGCCTGTACCACAACCCACGCTGCTCCAAGTCCCGCGGCACCCTTGAACTGCTTCGCGAACGCGGCATCGAGCCTCAGGTCATCGCCTACCTCGACACACCGCCCTCGGCTGGCGAACTGCGCCAACTGTTGGCGATGCTCGACCTGCCGGCGCGCGAGCTGCTCCGCACCGGCGAGACCGAATACACGGAACTGGGGCTGGCCGACACCAGCAAGACAGACGACGAATTGATCGACGCGATGGCCAACCATCCGCGCCTGATCGAGCGGCCGATTTTCGTCCACGGTGGACGCGCCGTGATCGGCCGTCCGCCGGAACGCGTACTAGACCTTCTGGACTGAATCCGGTCGCGCCGGTTCGCCGCCGGCTAGAACGATTTGCTCTCGCGCATCTTGGTGACCCTGCCCGGCG
>JBOHYC010000323.1:0-8525 GCA_050737755.1 Lysobacter sp. | reverse complement strand
AGGCACCGCCCGCTGACCGGCAGCGACCTGGCCCGGCGCGCGGCCGAACTGGTGGAGCGGGTGGGGCCGGAGCGGTTCTGGGAGGCGCACATCGAGCTGATGTCGCGCTCGGAGCAGCTGACCGAGGCCGATCTGGTGGCGGTGGCTGCGGAGTTCGGGGTCGAGGACTCCGGGGTTGAGGACAAGGCCGCTGCGCATGCACGCGCCCGGGTCGAGGCCGACGAGCGCAGCGCCCATGCCAGCGGCGTCCGGTTCACCCCGACGTTCTTCATCAACGGCCGGCGCTATTCCGGTTCCTGGGACGAGGCCGAGCTGGCCGATGCGCTGGTCGGCTCACTCGGCCACCGCATGCGCTCCAAAGCGCTGGAGTTCGCCAGTTGGGGACCCTCGGCGGGTCTGCTGTTGGTGCTGGCCTCGGTGCTGGCGGTGGCGATCACCAATTCGCCGCTGGGGCCGGCCTTCATGGCGCTGTGGGAGACCCCGGTGGGGCTCAGCTTCGGCGCCGACCTGTTCTCGATGTCGCTGCTGCACTGGGTCAACGACGGCCTGCTGACGATCTTCTTCCTGGTGGTCGGGCTGGAGATCAAGCGCGAGTTCACCGTCGGCCACCTGACCAACCGGCGCTCGGCCGCGTTCCCGATCGCCGCCGCATGTGGCGGCATGATCGTGCCGGCCGTGGTCTACAGCCTGGTCATCCCGTCCGGGCCATGAGCGCACGGCTGGGGTATTCCGATCGCGACGGATACCGCGTTCGCGATCGCACTGATCGCGATGCTCGGCCGGCGTGTACCGGTCGAGCTGCGGATATTCCTCACCGCCGCCGCGATCGTCGACGACATCGTCGCGATCCTGCTGGTGGCGGTGTTCTATTCGGCCGGCCAGAACCGGGACTGGCTGCTGGCCGGGGCGGTGATCCTCGGCCTGCTGGCACTGCTCAACCGGATGCACGTGTACCGCGCCGCGCCCTACCTGCTGCTGGGCATCGCGTTGTGGGTCTGCATCTACAAGGGCGGCCTGCACGCCACACTCGCCGGCGTGCTGCTGGCGATGTTCATCCCCAGCCGACCGCCGCCCGACTACAAGGCGCTGATGATCCAGGCCGACGCCATCCTCGCGGCCGAGGCCAAGCGTGGGAAAGAAGCCTTGCGCGGCGGCCCGTCCGAGCCTGCGATGCACGCGATGGACGATATCCACGACCGCCTGGAGTCGCCCACCGAGCGCATGCTGCGTTACGCCGGCGCGCGCTCCAGCTACATCGTGCTGCCGCTGTTCGCGTTCGCCAACGCCGGCGTGGTGATCGATGCCGGCGTGGTGAATGGTCACGAACTGCTGATGCTGGCGATCGTGGCCGGCCTGGCGTTCGGCAAGCCGGCCGGCATGGTCGCGTTCTGCGCACTGGCCGTGCGCCTGCGCATCGCCACCAAGCCCGACGCGTACTCGTGGATGCAGGTGATGGGCGCCGGTGCGCTGGCTGGCATCGGCTTCACGATGTCGTTGCTGATCGCCCAGCAGGCCTTCGCCGAGCCGTCGGACTTCGCCGCGGCCAAGATAGCGATCTTCGCCGCCTCGATCCTCGCCGCCGTCATCGGTACAGCGGTGTTGTGGCGCGCGGGACGCGACCGGTAAGCGCGGACCAGACGTGACTTCCGGCGGTGGGGCCGCCGGCGCGCAAGGATCACCATCGGGAAGTACCCCTCCGCGAGGATTCCCATGCGCCGCACTCTGGTTACTTCCATCGCCACCGCCCTGGCCCTGTCCAGCGTTTCCGTTCCCGCCCTGGCGCAGATGCCCACGCAGCAGGCCACGGCGCCGGTGGTGACCGATGCCACCACCCAGTTGCCGCGCAACGTGCGTCCGACGCATTACCAGGTCGCGGTGGTGCCGCATGCCGACAAGCTCGCATTCGACGGCACGGTGGCGATCACCCTTGAGGTGCTGGAGCCGACCGATCGCATCACTTTGAATGCCGTCGACATGACCTTCGCGAACGTGGAGCTGGCGGCGGGCAACGCATCGCCCATGATCCCGAAGGTGGACGTCGACGCGGCGACGCAGACCGCGACCTTCAAGTTCGAGCAGCCGCTCCCGGCCGGCAGCTACACACTGTCGATGGACTACACCGGCAAGATCGGCACCCAGGCCAACGGCCTGTTCGCGATCGACTACGTCACCGAGGCCGGCAAGCAGCGCGCGCTGTACACGCAGTTCGAGAACTCCGACGCGCGCAAGTTCGTGCCGTCGTGGGATGAGCCGAACCACAAGGCCACCTTCGACCTGACCGCGACCGTGCCGGCCACGCAGATGGCAGTCAGCAACATGCCGATTGCCGATTCGACCGACTTGGGTGACGGCACCAAGCGCGTGCATTTCCAGACCTCGCCGAAGATGTCGACCTACCTGCTGTTCTTCGGCCTCGGCGACTTCGAGCGCGCGACGATGCAGATGGACGGCACCGAGATCGGCGTCATCACCCAGGCTGGCAAGGTCGACCAGGCGCGATTCGCATTGCAGTCCTCGGCCGACGTGCTGCGCGAGTACAACGACTACTTCGGCGTGCCGTACCCGCTGCCCAAGCTCGACAACATCGCCTCGCCCGGCAGCAGCCAGTTCTTCAGCGCGATGGAAAACTGGGGCGCGATCTACACCTTCGAGTACGCGCTGCTGCTGGACCCGACCATCTCCACCCAGCGCGACAAGCAACGCGTGTTCTCGACCGACGCGCACGAGATCGCGCACCAGTGGTTCGGTGACCTGGTGACGATGAGCTGGTGGGACGACCTGTGGCTCAACGAGGGCTTCGCCACGTGGATGGCCGCGCGCACCACCCAGAAGCTGCATCCGGAATGGAGCACGCACCTGTATTCGGTCGGCGGGCGCGAGTCGGCGATGTCGCTGGACGCCGCCGTCACCACCCATCCGGTGGTGCAGCACGTCGAGACGGTGGAGCAGGCCAGCCAGGCATTCGACTCGATCACCTACCAGAAGGGCGGGGCGGTGATCCGGATGCTGGAAGGCTATGTCGGCGCCGATGCGTGGCGCGAAGGCGTGCGCAGTTACATGAAGACGCACGCCTACGGCAACACCGTGTCGGACGACCTCTGGCGCGCGGTGCAGGCCTCAGCGGGCAAGCCGATCCTCGACATCGCGCATGACTTCACCCTGCAGCCCGGCGTGCCGCTGATTCGCGTCGCCTCGGCCACCTGCGCGGACGACACGACCACGTTGCAACTGACCCAGGGCGAGTTCACCAAGGACCGCCCCGGCAAGCAGCCGCTGTCGTGGCGCGTGCCGGTCATCGCGCAGACCGTCGGCGGAGAGCCGGTGCGCACGGTGGTGGAGGGCGGCTCAGGCAGCCTGCAGGTGCCGGGTTGCGGCACGGTGGTGGTCAACGCAGGGCAGAGCGGCTACTACCGCACGCTGTATTCGCCCGAGCAGTTCGGCGCGATCCGCGACGACTTCACCGCCCTCGCGCCGATCGACCAGCTGGGCTTGATGGGCGACACTTGGGCACTCGGCATGGCCGGGCTGCAGCCGGCCTCGGATTACCTGGAACTGGCCGCGGCAACGCCGGTCGACGCCGACCCGCAGATATGGGGCGACATCGCCGGCAGCCTGGGCGGCCTGCACGACGACTACCGCGGCGACGACGCCGGACGGGCGCGGCTGGACGCGTTCGGCATCGCCACGCTGGCGCCGGTGTTCAAGCGCGTGGGCTGGGAGGCGCCGGCCGACGAGGCCGCACCGATGGCGATCCTGCGCACGCAGCTGATCGGCACGCTGGCCGAACTGGGCGACGCCTCGGTGATCGCCGAGGCACGCCGCCGCTACGCCGCGCGCGACAGCGACCCGCAGGCGATGCCGGCGGCACTGCGCAAGACCATCCTGTCGGTGGTGGCGACGCATGCCGATGCCGCGACCTGGGACCAGTTGCACGCGTCCGCCAGGACCGAGAAGACACCGCTGGTACGCGACCAGCTGTATGCGCTGCTGTCGAGCGCGCAGGATCCGGTGCTGGCCCAGCGAGCACTCGACCTGGCGCTGACCGAGGAGCCCGGGCAGACCAACAGCGCGGGCATGATCCGCAGCGTGGCCTACCAGCATCCCGACCTCGCATTCGATTTCGCCGTGGCCCATCGCGGGCAGGTGGATGCCAAGGTCGACACCACCTCGCGCAGCCGCTACTACCCGGGGCTGGGCAGCCCCTCAAGCGACCCGGCGATGATCGACAAGATCACCGCCTACGCCGACAAGCACATCGCCGACAGCTCGCGCCGCGCCACCGAAACCGCCATCGCCAACATCAAGTACCGCATCCAGGTGCGCGATGAACGCCTGCCGGCGATCAGCCAGTGGCTGGAGCAGCACGGGGGCTGACGCCTGAACCACTGAGCCCGCCGGCCACCCGCATCAGGACATCGGGTTGGCCGGCGTGTGCTCGGGGTCGCCCGGCAGCGGGATGAACTCGCCGTTGTCCAGGTCCGGCAGCTTCATCCGGCCGGCGCGCCAGTCGGACTTGGCCTGCTCGATGCGCTCCTTGGAGCTGGACACGAAGTTCCACTCGATGAAGCGCTCGCCCACCGGGTCGCCACCCAGCAGCATCACCAGCGACGGCTCCAGCGCAGTCAGCAGCGCCGCCTGTCCAGCGGTGAACAGCAGCATCTGCCCCGGACCATGCCGGTTGCCGGCGACTTCCACGGCGCCGCGCACCACGTAGGCGGCGCGCTCGCGATGGCTGTTGGGTATCGGCGCGCGGGCGCCGGCGTCCAGCTCGCAATGCAGGTAGAACATCGGCGAATGGGTTTTCACCCGCGACTCCAGCCCGTAGGCCTGCCCCGCGACCAGCCGCCCGCGAAACCCGCCCTCATTGAACTCCGGCAGCTCGCCCGCGTCGTAATGGTCGAACGCCGGCGCGGTCTCCTCGTCGGCCTCTGGCAGCGCCACCCACGACTGGATGCCGTGCATCGGCCCGCCATGCGCGCGCGCTTCTTCAAACCGCTCCGAATGGGTGATGCCGCGCCCGGCGGTCATCCAGTTGACCTCGCCCGGCAGGATCGCCTGCTCCGAGCCGACGCTGTCGCGGTGCATCATCTCGCCCTTGAACAGGTAAGTGATGGTCGACAGCCCGATATGCGGATGCGGCCGCACGTCGACGTTGTTGGGGATGCCCGGCGGAAAGTCGACCGGCCCGATGTGGTCGAAGAAGATGAACGGCCCGACCATCCGCCGCTTGGCGAACGGCAACACCCGCCCGACCTCGAACCCGCCCAGGCTGCGGCGGCGTTGCTCGATCACCATGTCCAACATGCGCTGTGCTCCGGTGTGGCCTGGGGGCATGTTGGCTTAAAAGCGGGATGGGGGCGACTGGTTACAACCCATCGCGACGGCTCCAGTCCTATCCCATTTACTTGAGCGCAGCGCGCAGGTGCGCTCGCGTTTCTTCATCCGTGGCGTACACGTAGCACCCCTTCATCCCGCGGGTAAGCAACGTCCGGTAGGTGTTGCGGATGATCCGGTCCACCCGGTCGCGTGTTCCATCCGGATCCGACTCCATCATCTTCTTGTAGCCACGGATCGACCGGTCCATCTTCGATCGGCCGGTAGGATCGGTGATCAGATCCCCGTCACGCGAGAGAAGGTCGGGCCCGATCAATACGCCGACGTAGTCCAGTTCCAGTCCTTGGCACGTATGGATGCAGCCGACCTCCTCGATGGAGTTGGGGGCAGTGATCCATAGGCTGCCGTCGACATCGAGATTCCAGCGCCGTTCGTAGCCGTGCTCCGGGATGACAATGTCGTTGGCATCGGCCGTCCTCTTGCTCTTCCAGTCCCAGCAATAGCCAGCCACCACGCGGGACTTGTTGTTGACCGTGTTCTTTTCCGCGATCAGCCGATGGAGTTCGACGGGTGAGTCGACAACACGGAAATCGAACTCTTCCGAGTCCAATTGAGTGTTGGCGGTTTCGCGGATACCAAGCATCTGGTCGAGCCAGGCGAGGTAACCGTCGGAGCCGTTGCAACGGAACTGCGATGCGAGCTCCATCCGGGTCACTTCGGTGCCCAGCACTTTCGCCCAGCGTTCGATCTCGGCGGTATGGCCGATATCGTTGAGGGTCACCATCTGGTCGTCGTCGACGAACAGGACGGTGCACTTTGCGCTGTTGATCAGCTCCTTGACCTGGTTTTCGCCCTGATTGCCGTACAGCCCGGAAAACCGGTTCAGTCGGTGCGCTTCGTCGACTACCAGCACGTCGAACGTGTTGGTCGGCGTTTCGATGAAGGCGCCCGACCCGCCGAACAAGCCGGAGATCTCGACCTTCTTGAAGCTGCCCTTGAGCTTCTGCTGGTATACCGCGCGGGGCGCGGCGTTCTTCGACACATACTTGGTCAGTAGCCCGATCCGGCTCAGCTCGACCAGCAGATTGATCGCCACCACCGACTTTCCGGTGCCGGGACCACCACGAACGATCAGGACCTGCTTGCTCCCTGCGGTGGCACCGCGGGCCAACGCCAGGGCGGTTTCGTAGACGACTTTCTGGTCGTCGACCAGCACGAATTCCCGGTTGCCCTTGAGCATGCGAACGAGGCTGTCGGCCAGCATCTTCGAGGGTTTGATCCGCCCGTTCTCGATCCGGTAAAGCAGGCCGGCGCCGTCGCCGCGCTTGACGTGCTGGCGGATGAAGGCGCGTAGCTTTTCCCGTTCGTTTTCGCCACGCAGGAACAGCGGGGCTTTTTCGATGTACGGGCCGTAGTGCGGGTGGGTGATCTGGCCGTTGTCATCGTGGTTGTGGAGATAGGCGCATGGACGCAGGCTCACCCCCTGGTCGCCATGCACCGCTTCATTGAATCCTTCCAGCAACGCGGCATAAGACCACGCCTGGTAACACGGATGGGCGCCTTCGCTTTCGCTCCTGCCACCGCGATGGGCCACGACGATGCCGTCCTTGGCGGTCAGCTTCGACGTCGACCATTGCTTCAGTTCGATGATGATTACGTGGGGTGTGTCGTGCTCGTCATGCCCGGAGAGCAGGAAGTCGATGCGCTTGGAGGTTTGTGGAATGCCGAACTCGACGCCGACCCCGGTATCGGTGGGGATCGCATCGTCATCGAGCACGCCTGCCATGGCCCGGAGCGACTCGCGCCATGCGCGCAGTTCCGCCTCCGGCGCATAGCGACCGGTCTTCCTCAGGTACTGCTGGGCGATCTGGTACTCGATCCCGAGGCTTGCGACGTCATCGACAAACTGCGCCTTGCTGGTTTGGTAAACGATCACTGACGGTTTCCCCTTCCCGCCGGTGGCTTCACAGCGTGGTGTATTTGTCGATGCGACCGCGTGCTCGCTCTGCGGGGTACTTCTCGGCGTTTATCCGTATTTTTCGCCGGGCTGCTTCGAGCGGGTCAATCCCGAGCTTGTCAGCCAGTTGCAGCAAGTAGATCAGGACATCCGCCAGTTCTTCACCAACGGCCTCGCGCTTTTCAGGGGCCAACATCCGGCTCTGTTCTTCGGTCAACCATTGGAAGTGCTCGAGGAGTTCTGCCGACTCCACCGAAAGCGCCGCGGCGAGGTTCTTCGGACTGTGGAACTGCTCCCACTCCCGCTCGCGCGCAAATTCACGGAGTGCAAGCTGGAGCGTCTGGAGTTCGTCAGCCATTGGATATCCCGTGGCGTAAGGCCCAAGCCATCCTAAACCAGCGGCGGCGCGTCGTCCGGGCGGCAGGTTCACACCCGCCCCCGCGAGTTGCCCATACCTTTCGGGAGCGTCAGGGAAACGCAGCACTACTCCGGGAACAGTGTCGAACCACCACCAATCACTCGTCAGTCGGGCAGTGCACCGTGTACCAGTCGCCCAGCACGTTGACGTCGCGCTGGTAGGGCTCGGACTCGACCATGGCGGTGATGGTCTCGGTACTCTGGCCCTTCACCTTGTCCAGCCGGTCGGCGATTCTCACGGTCGCATCGCGCAGCGTGGGTTGGCCTGCGTCGTCCAGTGGCAGGTTTTCGGCGCTGTCGCGCATGTCTTGCAGCATTCCGGCGGTGTCCGGCGTGACCTTGGCGACACTGATGGGGCCTATGCCCGCACCGAGTGCTGCCGCGTGCACGGTCATGCAATCCTTTGCTTGTTCGAGGCCCTCGGTCCAGCTGGTCAGCTTGTCCTCGCTGTCGTCCATGAAGCCGCAGGCGGCGAGTGGCAGGAGCAGCACGAGTCCGATGAGGTGATGTTTGCGCATGGGTCTTCCCTGAGCCGAAGTGGTGTCCAGTCTCGGGGATGTGCGGGCGTGGCTCAACCGCGGGCTGCGGCGGATTCACGCCGGCTACCCCACATCGTTCGTACCTTCGGGAGCGTCCTCCCCCGGGAAACGCCCATGTCCGACGAAACCCCCAAGACCCCACTCGACCATGTCAACGACCTGGCCACGCAGCTCAAGGAAATGCGGCACTACTCCAAGAACAACGTCGAGCTACTCACGGCGCAGTGGCTTAAGTTCGACGAGGGCAAGCTGAAGAAGCTCGGCGAGTCCAAGACCAT
>JBOHYC010000322.1:0-6945 GCA_050737755.1 Lysobacter sp. | reverse complement strand
CTGATGGGCCCGTCGGGCTCCGGCAAGACCACCCTGCTCAACCTGATCGGCGGACTCGATTCGCCGAGCGGCGGCGAGATCGAGATCAATGGCCAGCGCATCGACCAGATGAGCTCCGGCCAGCTGTCCAACTGGCGCAGCAACAACGTCGGCTTCGTGTTCCAGTTCTACAACCTGATGCCGACCCTGAGCGCGCAGAAGAACGTCGAGCTGCCGCTGCTGCTGACCAAACTGTCCGGCGCTCAGCGCAAGCGCAATGCCGAGATCGCGCTGCAACTGGTCGGTCTGGCCGACCGCGGCAAGCATCGCCCCAACGAGCTGTCCGGCGGTCAGCAGCAGCGCGTCGCGATCGCCCGCGCGATCGTTTCCGACCCCACCCTGCTGATCTGCGACGAGCCGACCGGCGACCTCGACCGCCAGTCGGCCGAGGAGATCCTGGCGCTGCTGCAGTCGCTCAACCGCGACCACGGCAAGACCATCGTGATGGTCACCCACGATCCCAAGGCCGCCGACCACGCGCAGCGCACGATCCACCTCGACAAGGGCAGCCTGGTCGACCGCGGGTTGGCCGTTGCCGGCTGAGGAGCAGACATGAAATACCTGCACCTGATCTGGGCCTCGCTGTTCCGCAGCAAGACCCGCACGTTGTTGACCCTGCTGTCGGTGGTGGCCGCGTTCCTGCTATTCGGCATGCTCGACTCGGTCCGCGTGGCGTTCACGTCCGGCGGCAGCGTCGCCGGCGCCAACCGGCTGGTGGTGTCCTCGAAACTGTCGATCACCCAGACCCTGCCCTACCGCCTGCTGTCGCAGATCGAGGCGGTGCCGGGGGTAGAGAAGGTCGCCTACGCCAACTGGTTCGGCGGCATCTACCGCGACCCGAAGAACTTTTTCCCCAACTTCGCGATCGGGCCGGGCTACTTCGATGTCTATCCCGAGCTGGAGATCCCGCCCGAGCAATTGAAGGCGTTCGAGGCCGACCGCACCGGCGCGATCGTCGGCGCCGCGCTGGCCGAGCAGCATGGCTGGAAGATCGGCGACACCATTCCGCTGCAGGCGACGATCTTCCCCAAGGATGGCAGCAACGACTGGGCCTTCACCCTGCGCGGCATCTTCCACGTCGACGACGAGAAGCTGAAGGGGCAGGAGCGCCAGCTGATGTTCCACTGGAAATACTTCGACGAGTCCAACGACTACATCCAGGACCAGATCGGCTGGTTCATGGTCACGCTCGCCAACGTCGACCAGGCCAGCCAGGTGGCGCAGGCGATCGATGCACTGTCGGAGAACTCCGACCACGAGACCAAGGCCCAGACCGAGCAGGCCTGGAGCCAGTCATTCATGAAGCAGTTCGCCGACATCGGGCTGATCGTCACCGGGATCATGGGCGCGGTGTTCTTCACCCTGCTGCTGCTGACCGGCAACACCATGGCGCAGGCGGTGCGCGAACGCATCCCCGAGCTGGCGGTGCTGAAGACGATCGGCTTCACCAACCGCAGCGTGCTGGCGCTGGTGTTGGCCGAATCGATGCTGCTGATCGTGATCGGCGGGCTGCTCGGACTCGGGCTGGCGTCGCTGGTGATCGTCTGGGTCAGCGCCAACAGCGGCGGCATGTTGCCGATGAGCAGCGTCCCGGCCGGGACCTGGGGCACGGGGCTGGGACTGATGCTGCTGATCGGCGTAGTGGTCGGGCTGTTGCCGGCGCTGCGCGCGATGCGCCTGAAGATCGTCGACGCGCTGGCTGGACGGTAGGAGAAGCTGATGAATACTTCCGTGAAATCGCGCAGTCCCTCGCGCTTCAAGCACTGGCTGGTCAACGCTGGCATCGTGCTGGGAGTGGCGGCGATGCTGGCCGCCTGGATCATGCTGCCGTGGCAGGCGGTGCTGGGGGTGGCGGTGCTGCTCGCAGCGTGGCTGGTGCTGACCCGGCGCGGCCGGCAGACGCTGGCCGTCGCGGCGGTCGGCATCGCTGGACTGCCGCAGCGCTGGGGCGCTTCGATGGTGATCGTGGTCGGCATCGCCGGCGTGGTCGCGGTGCTGGTGGCGATGCTGGCGATGGGCAAGGGTTTCGAGGCCACGCTCAACCAGACCGGCGGCGAGGATAGCGCGATCATCCTGCGCGGAGGCTCGCAGGCCGAGACCAACTCGGTGATCAGCCGCGAACAGGTGCCGCTGATCTCGTCCCTGGCCGGGATCGCCGAGGGTGCGGAAGGCCGCCCGCTGGTGTCGCCGGAACTGTCGCAGGTGGTCAACCTGCCGACAAAGGCCGACGGTAGCGACGCCAACGTACAACTGCGCGGCGTCGGCCCGCAGGCGTGGGAACTGCGGCCGGAAGTGAAGATCATCGAAGGCCGCAAGTTCGAGCCCGGCCTGCGTGAGCTGGTGGTCGGCAAGGGCGCGCAGGCGCAGTTCGCCGGCATCGAGGTCGGCAAGCAGATCGAGCTGGGCAACCAGCTGTGGTCGGTGGTCGGCAAGTTCGCCAGCGGCAATTCGCACGACTCGGAACTGTGGGCCGACGCCGAAGTGGTCGGCTCCAGCTACAACCGGCCGGCCTATCAGTCGGTGACGGTCAAGTTGGCGGGCAAGGATGGTTTCGAACAACTCAAGGGCGCGCTCGCGGGCGATCCGCGGCTGAAGCTCGACGTGCTCACCACGCACGACTACTACGCCAAGCAATCGGAAGGACTGACCAGGCTGATCACCATCCTCGGCACGGTAATCGGCACGATCATGGCGATCGGCGCGGTGTTCGGCGCGCTCAACACCATGTATGCAGCGGTCGCGGGCCGCGCGCGCGAGATCGCGACGATGCGTGCGCTCGGCTTCCGCGGGCTGCCGGTGGTGGTGGCGGTGATGCTGGAGACGATGCTGCTGGCGCTGCTCGGCGGCATCCTCGGTGCCGGGTTGGCGTGGCTGGTGTTCAACGGCTACACGGTGTCGACCCTGGGCAGCAACTTCAGCCAGGTGGTGTTCCAGTTCAAGGTGTCGCCGGACCTGTTGTGGAACGGGCTGAAGTGGGCGCTCGGGATCGGACTGGTCGGCGGGCTGTTCCCGGCGTTGCGCGCGGCGCGGCTGCCGGTGACGACGGCATTGCGCGCGGCGTAGGAGCACGGCATAGCGCTGTTGTAGGAGCGACGTAAGTCGCGACCGCACGGCGATCCCGGACAGCAGTGAAATCGCGACTTACGTCGCTCCTACATGGGTCCGGATCGCAGCCTCATCGAGCATCAGATAAAGAAACGGGCGCCCCGAGGGCGCCCGTTCTTTTATCTGCGACCGGCTACAACCTCAGCCGATCCACAGTCTCAATCAGCCCAATGCCCCGCCGTACCCGAACCCGGCAACACCACCGCCGACAGCTGGTCGTCGTTGCTCAGCAGCCACAGCGCATCGGCCAGGATCGCGGCGGATTCGTGCAGCAACGGGTCGGGTCGATCCTCGGCGGCCTTCTCGCGGGCGGCGTCGGCGACGATGTCGCGTTCGTTGGCGGTCAGGCCGTCGTCGAGCGACGCCAGCGCCAGCGGGTCCAGGGCGAGGCCAAGTTCCTTGCGGGTTTCCTGACGCTGCTTGCGGCGCGCCTCGTTGTCATCGCGCTCGGTGCGGCGCTCGGCCTCGTTGAGCGAAATCGAGGTCTTGGCGGCTTCCCTGCGGTACCGGTCCACGTCCTCCTTCCACCACTGGAACTCGCGGTTGTCGGCCACCCGCTGGTCGTGCAGCGTCTCCAGCTTGGGCAGCAGCGGCGCGAAGTTGCCGTAGTTGACGTGCGGCACCGCGGCGATCTTGGTCCACGGCAACGCGTTGTCGTAGGTGCTCTCGCCGTATTCGGTCGCGTCGACCGAGGCCGGGAAATTGATGTCCGGCACCACGCCCTTGTTCTGGGTCGAGCCACCGGCGACGCGGAAGAACTGGGCGATGGTCAGCTTGACCTGCCCGAAGCGCTCCTCCTCGTTGGCCGGCCAGCGGTCGAGGTCGACCAGGTTCTGCACCGTGCCCTTGCCGAAGGTGGTCTCGCCGATGATCAGGCCGCGACCGTAATCCTGGATCGCACCGGCGAAGATCTCCGACGCCGACGCCGAGCCGCGATTGACCAGCACCGCCAGCGGGCCGTCCCAGGCCACCCCATCATCACTGTCGCCCTCGACGCTGACCCGGCCGCCGGACTCGCGCACCTGCACCACCGGACCCTGGTCGATGAACAGACCGGTCAACTCGATCGCCTCGGTCAGCGAACCGCCGCCGTTGTTGCGCAGGTCAAGCACGACGCCATCGACGCCCTTGGTCTTCAGCTCCTTGAGCAGTCGCGCGACGTCACGCGTGGCCGAGGCGTAGTTGTCCTTGTTGAGTCGGCGAGCCTCGAAATCCTGGTAGAACCCCGGCAGCTCGATCACGCCGATCTTCTGCTCGGGGGCATCGCCCTGGCCCGGAATGGTCAACACCTCGGACTTGGCGGCTTGGTCCTCCAGCCGTACCTCGTCACGGGTGATCACCACCCGCACCGGCTTGCTGTCGAGCCCGGCCTCGGCCGGAATGACATCGAGCCGCACCTTCGAGTCCTTCGGGCCACGGATCAGCTCGACCACGTTGTCGATGCGCCAGCCGATCACGTCCTCGACCGGACCGCTGGTGCCCTGGCCGACGCCGACGACACGATCGCCGGGCGCGAGGATCTCGGACTTGTCGGCCGGGCCGCCGGGCACGATCTCGCGGATCGCGACGATGTCGTCCTGCTTCTGCAGTACCGCGCCGATGCCTTCCAGCGACAACGACATCGACAGGTTGAAGTTCTCCGCCGAGCGCGGGGTGAAATAGTTGGTGTGCGGGTCGATCGCACCGGCGTAGGCATTGAGGAAGGTCTGGAACACGTCCTGCCCCTCCAGCTCGGCGATGTTCTCGGCGAGGTTGGCGTAGCGCTTGTCGAGCGTCTCGCGGATCTTCTCCGGCTCCTTGCCGGCCAGCTTCAGGCGCAACCAGTCATTGCGCACCGACTGCTTCCACAGCTGGTCGAGCTCGGCGGCGTCGGCCGCCCACGGCGCGTCCTCGCGGTCGTAGCGGAACTGGTCATTGCCGCTGAAATCGAAGATGTCCTGCTTGAGCAGCTCGCGCGCATACGCCACGCGGTCGTTCACGCGATCACGATAGGTCGCGAAGATCGCATAGGCCGGCTCCAGTTCACCGCTCTTGATCGCGTCGTCGAGCAGCGTCTTGTAGCGATCGAAACGGGTGACGTCAGCCTGGGTGAAAAACTGCTTGCCGCCGTCCAGCGCTTCGAGATAACGCGTGTACATCTCGGCCGACAGCGCATCGTCGAGCGCCTGCGGGCGGTAGGCGTAGCGGCTGTCCGACAACAGGCCGTAGACCAGCTTGGCGGCGGTGGTCTGGTATTCGGTCGGCCCGGTCGGGAGCTCGGCCGCCACCTTCTTCGCCGCTTCCGGCTTGACCGGCTCCGCCAGTGTCGGCGGCGGAGCGGCTTCCGGTGTCTGCAACAGCGTCGTATCGGCGCGCGTCTTCGGCTCGGCCTGGGCGGTTTGCGGCGCGCCATTGTCGGCACGGGCCAGCAGCGCCAGCGGAGCGGTCAACAGGAGCGCGAACAGGGGATTTTTGATCATGGGGGACTTCGCGTCAGGCTCGCGTGGGAGAGGGGTGCGTGGATCACAGGGTTGCAACACGCTTGGACCACCCGACAGTGCCGAAAGTTGCGGTGGCTGTCACGTCGACAGCTCACAAACGGCACGGTCTGGCGATATCACGCGGGTCGCGGTTCAGCTGGCGCGTCGAGGCGCATGCATTCACCCCACGGTTGACGCGTCCCCATCACACCATGCACGACGCGAAGACCACGCCAAGACGGTCAACGGATCCCCGGTCAGGCAGTGGCGTAGCCAGCCTCGATCGCGGACCGGTCGGCGTGGTACGACGAGCGCACCAGCGGTCCGGAGGCGACATGGCTGAAGCCCAGTTCCATGCCGAACACTTCCAGCTCCTTGTATTCCTCAGGCGTCCAGTAGCGCATCACCGGATGGTGGTGGGCGCTGGGCTGCAGATACTGGCCGATGGTGATCATGTCGACGTCGTGCGCGCGCAGATCGCGCAGGGTCTCGCGCACCTGCTCCATGGTCTCTCCGAGGCCGAGCATGATCCCGGACTTGGTCGCCACCTCCGGGTGCTGCGCCTTGAACTTCTGCAGCAGCGTCAGCGACCACTGGTAGTCGGCGCCGGGACGCACGTTGCGGTACAGGTGCGGCACGGTTTCGAGGTTGTGGTTGAACACGTCCGGCGGACTGTTCGCGAGAATCTCCAGCGCGCGCTCCATCCGGCCCTTGCCACGGAAGTCCGGGGTCAGGATCTCGATCTTGGTGCGCGGGCTGAACTCGCGGATTGCCTTGATGCAGTCGACGAAGTGGCCGGCGCCGCCGTCGCGCAGGTCGTCGCGGTCGACCGAGGTCACCACCACGTATTTCAGGCCCATGTCCTTGACCGTCTGCGCCAGGTGCAGCGGCTCGGCCGGGTCCGGTGGCTTGGGCCGGCCGTGGGCGACGTCGCAGAAACTGCAGCGGCGCGTGCAGACCTCGCCGAGGATCATGAAGGTCGCGGTGCCGTGGGTGAAGCACTCGTGGATGTTGGGGCAGCTGGCTTCCTCGCAGACCGTGACCAACCGGTTCTCGCGCAGCTTTTCCTTGAGTTTGGCGACCGCGTTGCCGGACGGGATGCGAACGCGGATCCACGACGGTTTGCGCAGCACCGGGGCCTCGGCGAACTGCACCGGCGAGCGGCTGATCTTGTCGCCGGCAACCTGTTTGACACCCGGCTGCAGCGAAACAGGTGCGTCGCCGCTCACGACCGCGAGCGGGATGGTCTTGGTAGCGGTATCGGTCATGGCGGGGGCTTTGCGGAAGGTCGCGGAGAGGGAGGAATCAGGGCTGCGGCAGCGCCGGCGGCGGCGCGTTTTCG
>JBOHYC010000321.1:0-1894 GCA_050737755.1 Lysobacter sp. | reverse complement strand
CAGTTCTCCGACCACGACTGGCTAAGCGCCCCGGTGGTCGACGACAACCACACCCTGCTCGGCCGCATCACCATCGATGACGTGG
This sequence comes from Lysobacter sp., assembly GCA_050737755.1. Lineage (GTDB taxonomy): Bacteria > Pseudomonadota > Gammaproteobacteria > Xanthomonadales > Xanthomonadaceae > Novilysobacter. The sequence continues at coordinate 1,809 of JBOHYC010000321.1, read as the reverse complement.
TCGACATCATCCGCGAACAGGCCGAACACCAGGCCTTGAGCGCGGCCGGCCTGGACGAGGACGAGGACCTGTTCTCGCCGGTGCGGCGCGCGTTCCGGCGGCGGCTGATCTGGCTCGGCGTCAACCTGTGCACCGCGTTCCTGGCGGCCGGCGTGATCGGCCGTTTCGAGGGCGCGATCGAGCAGATCGTCGCGCTCGCGATCCTGATGCCGATCGTCGCCGGCATGGGTGGCAACGCCGGTACCCAGGTGCTGGCACTGATGATCCGCGGCCTCGCGCTGGGCCAGATCGGCTCCTCCAACGTCGGTGTGCTGTTGCGCAAGGAACTGGCGGTGGCCCTGATCAACGGCCTGTGCCTGGGCATCGGCCTGGGGCTGATCGTGCTGTGGTGGTTCCGCGACCCGATGCTGTCACTGGTGATCGGCTGCGCCCTGACCATCAACCTGCTGACCGCCGCGGCCGGCGGCGTGATCGTGCCGATGACGCTCAAACGGCTCGGCTTCGACCCCGCGCTGGCCGGCGGCGTGTTGCTGACGACGGTGACCGACGTGATGGGGTTCCTCAGCTTCCTCGGGCTGGCGACGCTGGTGTTGCTGCGCTGATCGAACGCTGCACCCGCTTAATCGCGATCCAGTGGACTCAATACCCCACCCGCTCCGCGCCCCAGCACGTGCGTGTAGATCTGGGTGGTCGCAACGTCCTTGTGGCCGAGCAACTCCTGCACCGTGCGGATGTCGTGGCCGTCCTCAAGCAAGTGAGTGGCGAAGGAGTGGCGAAACGTATGGCAGGTCGCCGGCTTGTCGATCCCCGCACGTGACCGCGCCGTCTTGACCGCACGTTGCAGTACCGCCTCGTCGACGTGATGGCGCCGCTTGCGCCCGGTGCGCGGGTCGAGCGAATGGCGCGGTGACGGAAACACGTATTGCCAGCCGAACTCACGACCCGCGTTGACATACTTGCGGGCCAGCGCGTGCGGCAGATGGACCTCGCCAAGACCTGCCAGCAGGTCCTGCCCATGGATCACCCGTACCCGATCGACCTGCTCGCGCAACCGCTCGCGCAACTTGCGCGGCAACGGCACCCGGCGGTCCTTGCCGCCCTTTCCATTGCGCACGCAGATCTCATTGCGACTGAAGTCCACATCCTTGACCCGCAAGCGCACACATTCCATTAGACGCATCCCCGCGCCATACAGCAGCGCCGCCATCATCCACACGTGGCCATCGAGCAACGCCAACAGGCGCGTGACCTCATCACGCGACAGCACCACCGGGATTTTCTGCGGCCGCTTGGCCCTCACCACCGACTCCATCCAGGGCAACTCGATCCCCAATACCTGCCGGTACAGAAACAGCAGCGCAGACAGCGCCTGATTCTGCGTACTCGCCGCCACGTCATCGCGCGTCGCCAGCGACGACAGGAATGCCTCCACCTCAACCACCCCCATGTCGCGGGGATGCCGCTTGCTATTGGCCAGGATGAAACGCTTGATCCAGTACAGATAGACCCGCTCGGTGCGCAGGCTGTAATGCTTCAAGCGGCAACGATCCCGCACCTGCTCCAGCAATCGCGGGGGACGTGGAGTAGGTGCAACGGGCGCGGTTTGGGCACCAGATAACACCCCACTTTTGGGACGATAAGACATGACACCCCACATAAGCCGTTTTCCACAGGAAGCTTCCGGCTGCGGCGACCACGATGTAAGCGGATAAGTCGTTGGTGTCGTGTAGGATTTCCCTGATTGACCGCGCCACGAAGTCAGGGCGAGGATTGGATAACACCCCACTTTGGGGATCTACTAAGCGTTAG
>JBOHYC010000320.1:0-73339 GCA_050737755.1 Lysobacter sp. | reverse complement strand
GGCAAGAACCTGCCGGGCGTCGCGCGAGACCAGCGCATCGACGATGGCGAACACCTGCGATCGATCCAGCGTCCCCAGCATCGTGCGCGTGTCTTCGACACCCACCTTGCTGCCGCCGAACGCGATCACCTGATCGAGCAGGCTCAACGCATCGCGCATGCTGCCCTCGGCGGCACGAGCCACCAGGCGCAAGGCATCGGGCTCGAACTCTATCTTCTCCGCCTGCGCGATCTCCGTCAGCCGCTTGAAGATCAGTCCGGGCGGGAACCGCTTGAGATTGAACTGCAGGCAGCGCGACAGCACCGTGACCGGCAGCTTCTGCGGGTCGGTGGTGGCGAGCAGGAACTTCACGTGCCCCGGCGGCTCTTCAAGCGTCTTCAGCAGCGCGTTGAACGCCGCTTTCGACAGCATGTGCACTTCGTCGATCAGGTAGACCTTCATGCGCCCGCGCGACGGCATGTACTGGGCGTTCTCGATCACCTCGCGCACATCGTCGACGCCGGTGTTGCTGGCCGCATCGATCTCCAGCAGGTCGAGGAAGCGGCCCGCGTCGATGTCCATGCACGAGTTGCACTCGCCGCAGGGCTCCGCCGAGGTGCCACGCTCGCAGTTGAGCGACTTGGCGAAGATCCGCGCGATCGTGGTCTTGCCCACGCCGCGGGTGCCGGTGAACAGGAAGGCGTGGTGGACGCGGCCGCTGTCGAGGGCGTTGGTCAGCGCGCGCACCACGTGCTCCTGCCCGACCAGTTCGGCGAAGCGCCTGGGGCGCCATTTACGGGCGAGGACGAGGTAGGACATCGGTACCTTTTGGGAGTCCGGCAAGGTCGGTGGCCGCGACGGTTCGCGCCACGCGGCAGGTTCCGGGGCATTGTGCCATGGCACCCGACGCCAGCCGCCGGCGCATCACCGCGCTTGCTGGCAAGCCCGGCCACCGCTAGACTTTGCGGCCCCCTGGCAGCGTGATGCCGTCCGCGGGGGCCTGTTTATCCAGGCGTTGTGTCAGTGCGGAGAGGTGTCCGAGTGGTTGAAGGAGCACGCCTGGAAAGTGTGTAAGCGTCTAAACCGCGCTTCGGGGGTTCGAATCCCCCTCTCTCCGCCATATATTCGAACTAAGCCCTTGATTTTTCAAGGGCTTTTTTCTTTCCCGCATGGGCGGTATGCCACTCAGTATGCCACGATCGTTTGGCTGCGGTTAGCCACCATTCGGCCCAGTTGTGGCCGCGACGTCCCCCAACTTTGAGTAGCACCGCGATCTGGTGCACCACGTGGAATGCACGGCAGCCAACGTGGCCGACGCGACCCAGGTGTACAAGCTTCTGCACGGCAAGGAGGACACGGGTGTGTGGCGACAGCGGCTATACCAGTGCGGACAAGCGCGAAGAGCTGCAGGACGTGGAGGCGGCCTTCTGGGTCGCGGAGAAGCGGTCGAAGTTGCGCGCAATCAGGAACCAGCGCGAGCGCCAGGCCACCGAGCGATGGGAGCACTACAAGGCGAGCATCCGGGCAAAGGTGGAGCACCCGTTCCGGGTGATCAAGCGCCAGTTCGGCTACACCAAGGTGCGCTACCGCGGTCTGGCCAAGAACACCGCCCGGGTGCTGACGCTGTTTGCGTTGTCGAATCTGTGGATGGCGCCGGCTGCGGGATAGTTGCGCCCGCTGGACGGGGAAACCCGTCCAAAGGCGCCAGAAGTGGCGCGATTGATGCCGAAAAGGCCGTAGTTCAACTTTGACGCCGGGATTTCAGCGTCGGACCGGGTTGTTCAGACTATCCCTAGTGCGAGCGCGGATGACTACGCTGCAATTGCCAGGTCTTGTTTCCAGTCTCTAACCAGAGTGTTCGCTACCGAGTCTCCGTTGGCCGTACGCCCCAGCTCTACTGTGATCAATCGGTCCCCTTCGAATGCCGGGCTGAGCTCCAGGCATAGGTAGTCAAACAGGGGTTTTTCGTGCACAGCAATGATCACCTGGCGTCCATGCTGCTTGGAGAGTGTCCGCAACAGCGCAGCGAACTGCGAGATGTGAACCTCGTCCATACTTTGCACCGGATCGTCGATGATCAGCCACGGCAGCTGCGGCTTCACGGATAGGTGGAGCGCAAGGAACAGCGTCAGCGCGGCCGTGTTGAGATTCCCGGCGCTGAGCATGGCCCTTGGATTTCCGCCCTTACTGCCGTCTCGGTAGTGGGTCTCCAGCTTCGCTTCAACGTCGCTCTTCGTCGCTTGGGGCAAAGCGAAGGCAGGGATGAAAGGCTCGTCCGGTGCCAAGCGGACGAAGAGGTCTCGCCATGCTGCATTCAAAGAAACGTTGAACACCTCGCCCACAACACGGGAACGCTCAACCTGAGCGAGCTTGAGAAGCTCGCGGGCCTGTTCCATCGCGCGCTCCCCCGCTTCCTTCGCTGCATGCAGGCCTCGGCGAGCAGTTTTGCGCTCCAGCTGCCGCACCTTGATAGCTTCAATGTTTTGCTGCTTCAGCAGCAGTTCCCTCAGCGTCGCCTCGCCGTCACGGCGCGCCGACTCTTTTGCCGTCAACCGCGCCAGCCGAGCAGTGACTTCAGCCAGGAATCGCTGCAGCGCCGCTTGCAATGGCTCGCTGGCGCCGATCGAATCCATGGAGAGCACCGTGGCGTATCGATCAGCAGAGTCACGAATGGCTGCTGATTGCTGATCGCCGGCGCGAGCTGATGCCAAGGCTTGAGCGGCGTTGGCAGCTTGCCCGAACAGGGTTTCGCCAGCCTTGGCTTCCGCTTCCAGGGTAGACAAAGCTTGTAAGGCCTGCTCAAGGGTTGCAACCCTTTGCCCGTATTCTGCTCTCGCTTCTGCCGTGAGTACTTGCGCCTGAGCGACACCGATCTCTCGATCCCTGGTCGCGATGGCGTTCATTGTGTTCGTCCGCTCCTGCGACAATGCCGACAGAAGGCCAGCCGACTGGGTCAGAGACGCAATCCGGGCGGTGAGATGACCCAGCAACGGCGACGACGAAACCTCACTGAAGTCCCGACTACAGACCGGGCATTCTTCCGCGTGCACATGTGGCACTAGGGCAGACAGCGCCTGCGCAAGCTGGCCTGCCTCGCGCGAATGCTGCACGATCTGCTTGTCAATATTTTCCAGCCGCGTGGTGAGGCCTTGCCGGTCCGTTTGAAGGGTCGAAACCTGCTTTCGTGCTGCTTGATCCTTGCCCTGAACCTGCTGGCATCTCGTCACCTCAGCGGTAATGGCCCGATGGGCATAGGCGCGGGCGTATTCGGGGCGGTTTTGAATGGGTGACGGCAGATCAGAGAAGTAGCCACCGAGCTTGTCGAGCAGTTCCGTCATGCGCTTGCCACTGGTGTCCAGCCAGCCGCGCAGTGCCGCGTCGGCGGCACTGGCGGCCGATTCGGCGGTCTCGCGCTGGTCGGCAGCAATGCCGGACATCACCTTCTGGCTTTGTGAGACCGTGTCGTTGAGCTCCCGCCTGAGCTGCGTCAGGCGTTGCAGCTCAGGCTCCTGCGACTGTTCCTTCAACAGGTCAAGCATCGCCTGTACCGAGAGGCCGGCAACTTCTGGCCAGTGTGGTGCAAGTCGCTGCCTCGCCGTCTGGGTGAGCTGAGCCGCTTGGCTCTCGGCGGCAGTGAGCTCTGTGGCCAGGCGGCTCAATTCGTCATCCAAACTCGGGAGCTGCTCGCGCATGTCCCAGAAGCTCACGGCATTGCCGCGGAGGCGGCGAACATCACCGGCATCGTGCAGGCCGTCAATGAGCGCATCCAGCGCATCCAAGCCCAGCAACTCCTTGACGAATCGCGTCAGCGCCGTGCCGTTTTCCGCCTTGTCCTCGTAGAACTCCAGCAATCTGGTCAGCGTGGATTGCGCTAGGTAGCAGCGCTCCGAGAAGTGCCTAGTCAGAAGGGGATCCAAGGCCGGCTTGCCAACGAACTCGTGGCCATGGATGTCGAAATGCCCTGCAGGAAAGTCGACACCAAGCCCGTGGACGCCGATCGACACCGACGCCTTCTTGGACACCGCTTCTTTGTGAACCAGATGCTCACGAAGCTGCGGATCCAGCCGAGATAGCGATGCCAGATTGCCGGTCAGGCCGAGTTCCATTGCCGTCAACAAGCTGGTCTTGCCAGCGCCATTACGGCCATGGATCAGCACAACAGGGCTGTCCATTGGGACCGTGACGGTCCCTCGAAGACTGCGGAAATCTGTGGCGGTGAGGGACGCGATGCGCGGCGTCATGTGGTCTTCTCCTTGGCCTGGACGGCAGCGGCGTCGACGAGCGAGTACAACTCCTTGCTGACGGCGTCCTCCCCCTGCGACGCAACATCGATCAGTTTCCTGACGGTGTCGTCCAGGTTCTGCGCGGCGGCGTGGATACGGGCCAAGGAATTGCCCGCCACGGACTCAGGCTGTGGCAACGACAGAGGCAGCAGCACAGCCAGCCAGTTCTTGAGGGCTTCGTCGCCGTCGTCACCGCTGATGTCGCCGGTAGGAAGGACCCGGCAGACCCGGCCCAGTGATTCGAGGGCGGCAGCACTGGGTCGGGGTCCGGTGACCACCAGGGTAAGCGAGCGTGTGGAAGCTGCGATGTCCAACGCGCGCGCCACGCCGTCTACCTTGCGGGTCAGCTGCGCCTCGCTCTCGCTTGCGATGTCAGCCACGAGGATCAGTTCGGCCGAGCTCTTCGCCTTCACGAACGCGGCAGGAAACTGGAACTTCAGCTCGCCGACTTGGAGCCCACCGGCAATCCGCTGATACCCCGCGTCCTCAAGCGCCACCATGACACGGCCCACTGGCGTTGAATCAGTCATAGCGCAAGCTCCTGTCGGAATGCTTCAAACAGCTCGTCAGCGGTGGCGTAGGTTTGCAGCAGGGCCGATATGCTGACCTCGCGCACCTTCGGCAACCCGGTTCGTCCTGATGCCGCCCTTGGGGATCGGGCCATTGGCACCGCCAGCTTTTGAGACTGGATCAAGAGAGGACTTTCTGTTTCGACCAGATGGCCTTCGCTGTGAAGCAGCGCGGCTCCTGCCGCGCTGGCGGTCAGGTAAACCTTGGTGCGAGCCGCTGCTGCACCTTTTCCGGTGACTGCCAGCACACCCGATTCCTTTTCCAAAGCCTCGGCTTCCACTGTCCACTTATCGCGGCTCAAGCCCATTCCCACCAAGCCGAGTGCAACGGCCGCCTCACGTAACCCGAGGGCCCCCAGGGAGGGATTACCGGGAAGGGCCGTCACGACGTCATTCGTGATCGGCTCAAACCTAACACTGGGGTGTTCGATTTGGCCGTCGCGCAGCAACTTGCAGGCGCGGCCGAACCGATCAAGAAGCGCATCGATGAAGTGGAGCTCCGGCTCCGCCGCATCTGCTAGGCGGTTGCGAAGCGACACGATGCCGGCGCACAGGTGTTGACGCTCCGCAAGCGGAAGTGGACCTGGAGCGAGAGGGATCAGCGCCTGCAACTTTCTAGACCACACATCCAGCAGCAGCGCGGTGAGCAACCGCTTTGCGTATGCCTGGATGCGCGCCGCCTCAAAGACCGCCGTCAGATTTGCTGGCGTGATCTGGTCGCGGTAGACGTTTCTCAGGAGCGAACGCTGGTCCATGCCCAGTTCTTCCTCTGAGAACACATAGCTCAAAGGAGGATCGCCAAGCTGCCACGTCAACTCGTTCGCCGCCTTGTTGAAGATTCCTTGGATATTGGCGTCCTGGGCCGACAGGCCAAGCATCAACGTGCGCTTGCTCCCGACGATGTGCGTCAATGCAGTGACTAGCCCCTGATTGTTCGCCTGCGTGCAGAAGGCGGCGACCTGATCACTGGACGCCACCAACCATTGGCGGTACTGGCCAGGGTCGCGTTGAGCCTTGACAGCGCAGCCGTGGAATTTGATGAGGCGGGTCTTGTTGCGGGGTAGCTGAAGGTCAGCGGGACGGGTGAATCGCCCCGTATTTCGTAGACACCTTGCAGCCATAATCCACGGCATCAGCAGGAGTGTCCATGAGCAGCAAGCGGTACACGGAAGAGTTCAAGGTTGAGGCGGTCAGGCAGGTGACGGACCGTGGTCACTCTGTGGCGGAAGTCGCCGCCCGGCTGGGCGTGTCGATCCACAGCCTTTACGCGTGGCGGAAGCAGTACGGCAGGTCCGGGCCGGCGCAGGCAGCGGCGGCGGATCAAGCGGATGAGCTGCGCCGGCTCAAGTCTGAGCTTCGCCGGGTTACGGAGGAGCGCGACATTCTAAAAAAAGCCGCGGCGTACTTTGCCAAGCAGTCCGGGTGAAGTACGCCTTCATGCGCAACCATGAGCAGGACTTCCGGGTCCGCAGCATGTGCCGCGTCCTGGGGTTGCACCCCAGCGGGTACTACGCATGGCGCCGTGCGCCGCTGTCGGCGCGGGTCAGGGAGGACGGGCGCGTGCTGGGCCTGATCAAACACTCCTGGCTGGGAAGCGGCAGCGTCTACGGCTATCGCAAGGTCACGCGGGACTTGCGCGATCTAGGCGAGCGCTGCGGCAAGCACCGGGTTGCCCGGCTGATGCGCGGTGAAGGCCTGCGGGCACAGGTCGGCTATCGCCGCCGTCCCGGCATGCGCGGAGGCAAACCGGCCGTGGTGGCCGACAACCATCTGGCGCGGCAGTTCGACCCCGTCGCTGCCAATCGCGCCTGGGTCACCGACATCACCTACATCCGCACGCACGAAGGCTGGCTGTACCTGGCAACCGTGATGGACCTGTTCTCCCGGAAGATCGTCGGCTGGGCCATGGGGTCGACCATGCACACCGACCTGGTGTTGCAGGCGCTGATGATGGCGGTGTGGCGGCGCAAGCCGCCGGCCGGGTTGCTCGTGCACTCCGATCAGGGAACGCAATACACCGGGCACGACTGGCAGGACTTCCTGAAGGCGCATGGCTTGGTCAGCAGCATGAGCCGGCGCGGCAACTGCCATGACAACGCCGTCGCCGAGAGCTTCTTTCAACTGCTCAAGCGCGAACGAATCAGGCGCCGGATCTACGCGACCCGCGACGACGCCAAGTCGGATGTATTCAACTACATCGAGATGTTCTACAACACCCGGAGGCAGCACGGACACAATGGCGGGCTGCCTCCGGTAGAGTTCGAAAAGCGGCAATCAATTTGAGGCTTCGGGGTGTCTACAGAAGCCGGGGCGATTCACTGTTCAGCGGCCCGGCGATCCGCTTCATCATCGGCGCGTTCCTGATCCGCTTCCTGACCACCGAACAGTCCTTCGGCATGGTCACCATGCTGCGCACGCTGGGCATGGCGCCGGAGCAGATGCAGCCGCTGTTCGTGGTGATCCTCATCGGCACCATCATCGGCATCGCCGCCAGCGCGCTGTCGTTCGGCCCGAAGACGATGATCCCGCAGATCCTGCTGGCGATCGTGCTGATCGGCAGCGCCGGCTGGCTCGACCAGCATCGCACCAGCCTCGATCGTCCCCAGGACTTCTTCCTCAGCCAGTTCCTGCTGTCGGTGGGCGCCGGCATGTTCATGGGCCCGCTGATCCTGGTCGGCATCAGCCAGGCGTTGAAGCACGGCATCGACCATGTCGTCAGCTTCATCGTCACCCTGTCGATGACGCAGGTGATGGCAGGGCTGGCGGGCGCCGCCGTGCTCGGCACCTACCAGGTGCACCAGGAACGCGTGCACTCCGCCGCGCTCACCGCGCAACTCGATCCCGGCAACGCCGTGGTCGCGCAGCGACTGCGCCTGCAGCAGCAGATCTACGCCGGGGTGGTCGTCGATCCGGTGCTGCGCAGCGCACAGGGCACGGCGCAGCTGGCGCAGGTGGTGCGGCGCGAGGCCAACGTGCGCGCCTACAACGACGTGTTCAGGCTCAGCGGGCGCATCGCGGTGGGCTTCCTGCTGTGGTCGCTGCTGCTCACCATCCGGTCCACGCTCCGCAATCGCAAAGCGTCCCCCTCATCCGTCGCCCCGCCAGCCGTGGCGGCGGCCTCCAGCGAGTCCTCCTGATGAATTCCAGGACACCACCACCGCGTGATCCCGCCATCGAAGACGTCAACCCCGTGCCGCCGACGGATGCCGCCGCGACGACCGGGACCACCGCGTCGCCACCGCCCCCGCCCAAGTACCTGCGACCAGGCCAGCGCAGCGTCGTGCTGATGGTGCTGGTGGCGCTCGTCGGCATCGCATTGATCCTCTGGGCGTGGAATCTCTGGCCGTTCCGCAGCGCCGTGGTCGCCACCGACAACGCCTACGTCCGCGGTCCGGTGACGGTGCTGGCGCCGCAGGTCAGCGGCTACGTGAAGTAGGTGCTGGTCCGCGACTTCGAGCACGTCGAGGCCGGCGCGCCGCTGGTGCGCATCGACGACCGCATCCATGTCGAGAAGGTCCACCAGGCGCAGGCCGAACTCGACAACGCGCGTGCGCAACTGGCCAATGCGAGCCAGGCCGAAGCGCAGGATCGGGCGCAGGCCGATTCGTCGCGCGCGGCACTTGCCTCGGTGCGCGCGGAAAAGGCGCGCGCCGACACCGAGGCCGCCCGTTACGAGCAGCTCGCGAGCGATCGCCTCGTCGCCCTCAGCGACCGCGACCGGCTGCGCACCACCGCGCAGATGGCCGCGGCCAGCGTGCTGCGCGCGCAGGCCGACATCCGCATCGCGGAGGAGTCGATCACGTCCACGCAGGTGTCGCGCACCGGCCTGCAGGCGCAGGTCGACATGGCGCAGGCACAGCTGGACCTGGCCCGCATCGACCTTGCCAACACGGTGGTCCATGCGCCGCGCGACGGCCAGGTCGGCGAGGCTTCGGTGCGCGTGGGCCAGTACGTCACGGCCGGCTCGGAACTGATGTTCCTGGTGCCCGACGCGCTGTGGATCGTGGCGAACTTCAAGGAAGGCCAGACCTGGAAGATGCGCATCGGCCAGCCGCTGACGTTTGCGGTGGATGCGTTCCAGGGCGAACGCCTGACCGGCCGCGTGGTCGAGATCGCCCCGGCGACGGGCTCCGAGTTCAGCGTGCTGCGCGCCGACAACGCCAGCGGCAACTTCACCAAGGTCGTGCAGCGGCTGCCCGTGCGCATCGGGATCGACCCGGACCAGGAACTGGCCAAACGGTTGCGCCCCGGCATGTCGGTGGTGGTGGACGTCGACACCTCGGCTGCGGTCGATGATCGCCCGAGCGGCAGCGGCAACAACAGTCCATCGCCGCTCATGCGGCATTGACAGAAACGGACACAAATGTTCATATGAGACTCTATGTCTCATGTCAAAAAACTGCGCAGCGACGTCGTGCGCCATCGGGCAGCGTTGCTGGACGCTGCCGCGCGCGTCTTCGCCGCGCACGGCGTGCATGCATCCCTCGACCTCGTGGTCGAGGCGGCCGGAGTAGGCCGGGCAACGCTCTACCGACACTTCGCCGACCGCCAGGCCCTTCTGCTGGCGCTTGTCGACCGCACGATGGAGCCTCTGCTCAAGGCCGGCGAAGGCGGCCCGCCCGGTGACGTCCTCATTGCGAGGATCACCGAGCTCGGGCGCACCGTGCGTGCCGCTACGGCGCTCGCGGACGCATGGAGGGCGGTTGCGCCCGACCAGACGGCGCTGCAGCAACGCCAGCGCAAGCTCCTGGACAGCTGCAGAAAGCCGCTCGCGGATGCCATCGCGGCGGGGAATGTGCGGCCCGACCTGACCCTGGACGATGTTTCCCAGGTGATGCGCATGGTGGTCGCCGCCAATGGTCAGCACCAGGCCGATGACGATGCCTCGCGACGCATCATTGATCTGGTCGTCAGCGGTATGGGACGGCGTGCCTGATGGCCCGCGCCCGCAGGCGAATCGGCGAGGTCATCGGCGCAGTTCCCGACTGGGCTCCGCACGAGCGGCCCATGATCCCGGGCTCGCCATCGACGCCCGACATGCCACCGACACGGCGGCTCGCGTACGGGCTGACAGGCCTGCTGCTTGGCACCACCGGTGGCATGGGCACCGCGATCGTGAGTACCAACCTGTCGGCGCTCCAGGGTGCCTTCGGCCTCGATGTGAGGGAAGGTGCGTGGTTGGCCGGGGTCTACGCGATGTTCAACATCTCCATGAACCTGCTGTTGATCAAGTATCGGCAGCAATTCGGCTTGACCTCCTTCGCCAAGCTGTTCCTGGCGATCTACGCGGCGGCGTCGGTCGCCCACCTTTTCATCGATACCTATGCAGCAGCCCTTGTCGTGCGCGCGATCAGCGGCATCGCCGGAGCCGCCATGGGCGGGCTGGCGGTCATGTACATGTCGCAGGCGCTCCCGCCCACGCAGACATTCAAGTTTCCGGCGCTGCTTCTGGGACTCGGCTGCTCGCAGGTCGCGGGGCCGATCTGCTGGATCATCTCGCCCGACCTGCTGGCGCTCGGTGGCTGGCGCAGCATCTATGTGTTGCAGGCGGGATTGGCCGTCGCCTGCCTCGCCGCAGCACAACTGCTGCGCCCGCCGCCCGGAATCCGCGTTCAGGCCTTCGAGTGGCGCGACGCCATCAGCTTCGTTCTTCTTGCACCCAGTCTCGGCCTGCTGGTCGCGGTGGCGTCCCTGGGACGGATCGACTGGTGGCTGGAAGCCCCCTGGATCGGCTGGGCGCTCGCAACATGCGTCATCCTGTTCGTCGGCGCCATGCTGTTCGAGCACCATCGCGAGCATCCACTGATCGATACCCGCTGGGTGTTCAGCCTCGGGTTTCTCAACTTCGGGTTGTCGATCATGCTGGTGCGCGTGCTGCTGACCGAACAGCCATTCGGCGCGGCTGGGCTCCTCCAGGTCGTGGGGATGGGCCTGGAGCAGACGCGCACCCTTTACACGGTCGTGCTCATCGCAACGATTGCAGGGCTTCTGGTCGGTGCCTTCAGCCTCGCGCTCTCGAAAAAGCTGGTACCGGTCCAGCTTCTGCTCGCGCTGGTGCTGATCAGCGTCGCTGCGTTCATGGACTCCGCGGCGACCGGCGACACCCACCCCGCCGAACTCTATCTGAGCCAGGGGCTCATGGGCTTTGCCTCGGCCCTGTTCCTGGGTTCGGCCTTCGCCCTGGGTCTCGGCCAGCTTCTGGCGCGGGGGCTCCAGTCGGTCATCACGTTCGCGATGATGTTCGGCATCACGCAAGCGCTGGGCGGCGCGGCGGGCGGCGCTGCACTCGCCACCTTCCAGGCGATGCGGGTCCAACACCACGCTGCTTATCTGGCAGAGGGTGTGGTTGCCTCGGATCCCGCCACCTCCCTCGTCCTTCAGTCGTATGGCGGCGCGTATGCATCCAGTATCGCCGACCCGGCGCTCGGCCCGGCCCAGGGCGTATCGACCCTGGCGCAGCAGGTCATCCAGCAAGCCAACATCCTCGCGTTCAACGATGTCTTCTACCTGATCGGCTGGGGCGCCCTGGCGCTTCTGGCCTTCAATATCGCCATGCTCGTCAACATGGCGATCAAGTCGAGATCGACCGCCGCCACCAACGAAGGTGCCATGGGCACCGTCGCAATCTGATGGAACACAACATGAGCGACCAACGCCCGCCCGCCCCAGCCACCGTACCGCAGCAACCTGAAGACGATGGCCTCGACACCCCGTCGGCGACCCCGGAGGAGAAGAAGCCCCGCGTCGCGCGCCGCGCCGTCATCATCGCGATCATCCTCGCGGCCGTTGCCGTGCTCCTGATCCTGTTCGCCTGGCAGCTCCCTCCGTTCGGCTCGACAGTGGAGCGGACGGAGAACGCCTACGTGCGCGGCCGGGTCACGGTCATTTCTCCGCAGGTCAGCGGCTACATGGCCGAGGTGCTGGCGAAGGACTTTGAGTCGGTCAAGGTGGGCCAGCCTCTGTTCCGTATCGATGACCGGATCCATCGTCAGCGGCTGGAGCAGGCTAGGGCAAATCTGTCGAAGGCACAGGCTGAACTGGGCAACACGGCCCAGATCAGAGCTTCGCGCCAAGCCACCGTGGGAGCCCGCGAGGCAGAGCTGGCCTCCACGCGCGCCCAGCTGGATCGGGCGCGTGCCGACATGGCCCGCGTGGCGGACCTGGCATCCGACGGTTCGGTGTCGGTGCGCGAACTCGACCAGGCCCGGGCGGCGCTCCGCGCGGCGGAAGCCGGGGTGCACCAGGCGGAAGCCGGAAGCGAGGTCGCCCGGCAGGACGTGGAATCGGTTGCGGCGTCCCGCCTGGGTCTGGAAGCAGCGGTGGAATCGGCGCAGGCCGCGTTGCGCCTGGCGGAGATCGATCTCGCCAACACCGTGATCATCGCGCCCGAAGCCGGTCAGCTGGGCCAGGTCGGTGCCCGGCGCGGCCAGTACGTGACGGCCGGGAGCCAGCTGGTTTCCCTGGTCCCGCCAGGGCTGTGGGTCATCGCCAATTTCAAGGAACGCCAGGCCGGTCGCATCGTCGAAGGACAGGTCGCCACCATCACCGTCGATGCGCTGGGCGATCACCGCTTCACCGCGAGAGTCCAGACCATCTCGCCTGCCACCGGCTCCGAATTCGCGGTTCTGCCCGCGCAGAACGCAACCGGCAACTTCACCAAGGTGGCGCAACGCCTGCCGATCCGCATCGTGCTCGACGCCGGACAGGATGGGCTGCGCCGGCTGCGTCCGGGCATGTCCGTGGTGGCGCATGTCGATACCGCCACTGCGGGACAGGAACGCCGTTGATGCGCCGCCTCCTGACCGCCGCGGCCTTGGCCCTCGCTCTGGCTGCCTGCGCCATAACACCGTCACCGCGCCCGGAGGCCGCACGTGTCGTGTCGCCGGCTGCCTGGCGCGCCGATGCTCCGGGATCAGCCATCGTCGAGCCGGGATGGTGGAATGGCTTCGGCGATCCCCGGCTTGCCGCTGCGGTCGAGACCGCACTGGCGAACAACGTGGATCTCGCCATCGCGGACGCCCGCGTGCGCGAGGCGGCGGCCCTCTCCGCGCAGGCACGCGCTGCCCTCCTCCCGGCGGTCGATGTCTCGGCATCGGCACAGGAGGCGCGCACGCTCAGCGGCGCGCGGCCTTCGGACTCCGGGACGGCGCAGGTCCAACTTCAGGCTGCGTGGGAGATCGATCTCTGGGGGCGGGTGCGCAATGCCGACGTCGCGGCCCGTGCCCTGCTTCAGGCGAGCGAATCCGCCCGCGACGCCTCTGCGCTCTCGATCAGCGCCGCCACCGCGAGGGCCTACATCACCCTGTTGTCGCTGGACGCCCAGCTCGTCATCGCGCGCAACACGCTCGAATCCCGCGATCAGGCCTTGCGACTGGCGACTCGTCGCGCCGAAGCCGGCGACACCTCACGGCTCGAGTTGACCCAGGCCGCGGCCGAGCGGCGCGCGGCGGCCCGACAGGTTCCGGCGCTGGAGCTTGCGGTCAGCCGCCAGGAAAACGCTCTCCGTGTGCTGGCCGGGGACCTTCACGGGACCGTGCTGCGTGGGCGGCTCGACGAGCTCGCGCTGCCCATCCCGGCGGCCGGCCTCCCGTCGACGCTCCTCGCCCGTCGCCCGGATATCGCGCAGGCGGAGGCACAGCTCATCGCGAGCGATGCAAGTCTCGCCTCGGCACAGGCCGCGCTGCTGCCGCAGGTACGCCTGACGGCTTCACTGGGCGAGTTATTCGTCGAATCGATCGATCCGGCGACGGTCTGGGGGCTCGGCGGCAGCATCCTGGCGCCGCTGTTCGATGGCGGCAGCCTTGCCGCCGGGGCCCGCGCGGCCGAGGCCCGACGGGACCAGGCTGCGTACGCGTATCGTGGCGTGGTGGTAAACGCCTTCGCTGAAGTCGAAAGCGCTCTGGCGGGCGTCAACCAGCTGGAACGCCAGGCCGCGGAAGCCCGCGACCAGCGCGAGGCGTTGCAGGAAGCCCTCTTCCACGCGCGAAACAGATATCAGGCTGGCTACGCTTCCTATCTGGAGGAGCTCGATGCCCAGCGGAACCTGTTCAATGTCGAGCTTGGCCTGGTGCAGCTCCAGGAGAGCAGGCTGCACAATGCCGTCGCCCTGCATCAGGCACTGGGTGGGGGCTGGGGGCCGGAATACCCATGATCGAAGCACGACGCCACGGCCGGTGCCCCGGCATGTCGGTGGTGGTGGACGTCGACACCTCGGCTGCGGTCGATGATCCGCGCTGACGTGGCAGGGCCCGGCCGCGCACTGCGCATTCTGCTGGCGATCGCGGTTGCGGGCTTCGCCGGCTGGGGCGCGCTGGCGCTGTGGTTCCAGGTGCCCTGGCCATGGCCGCTGCGCACGCTGCTGATCGTCGCTTGGTGTGCGCTGGGGCTGGGCGCGATCCTCGGGCTGGTGCGGCGCAGCGCGCCGCTGCTGCGCTGGGCCTTCGCCATCGCCTGCCTGGTGCTGCTCGCATGGTGGAGCACGCTCACGCCCTCGCATGAGCGCCAGTGGGCCGACGACGTCGCCCGCCTGCTCGAAGCCGAGGTCGACGGCAGCCACGTGACCCTGCACAACGTGCGCAACTTCGAGTGGCGCACCGAGACCGACTACACCCCGCGCTGGGAAACGCGCAGCTACGACCTCGATCGGCTGGTGTCGGCGGACCTCATCCTGTCCTACTGGATGGGCCCGCAGATCGCGCACACGCTGGTGTCGTTCGGCTTCGACGACGGCCGCCAGCTGGTGTTCTCGCTGGAGATCCGCAAGGAGCGCCACGAAAGCTTCTCGGCCATCGGCGGCTTCTTCCGCGAGTTCGAGCAGGTGATGATCGCCGCCGACGAGCGCGACATCGTGCGCACGCGCAGCAACGTCCGCGGCGAGGACGTCTACCTCTACCGCCTGCGTATGCGCCCGGAAGAGCTGCGCGCCCTGTTCCTGGGCTACATCGCCAGCAGCGCCGAGCTGCGCCGCGAACCGCAGTTCTACAACTCGCTGACCAGCAACTGCACCACCATCATCTTCCGGCTGGCGCGGCACATCGCGCCCACGCTGCCGCTCGACTACCGCCTGCTGCTGTCGGGTTATTTCGCCGAGTACGCGTACGACCAGGGCGGGCTGGTCCCCGGCCACGACTACGCGACGCTGCAGGCCCTGGGCCACATCAATGCCCGCGCACTTGCCAGCGACGCCGATGCCGGCGACCCTGCGTCCTTCTCCCGCGCGATCAGGCGCGGCGTCCCGGGCATCAAGAAGGACAACCAGACTCATGAGTAGGCGCCTGCGCCATGTCGCGGCATTGCTGCTGGCGCTGCCCATGCTCGGCCTCGGCGGCTGCGCGATGGTCGAGGTCAAGTCGCTCGCCGCCGGTGACTACATCGCCGCGAAGCGCAGCGACATGCTCACCACCGGCGAACCGGGTACCGCCACTGCCGAAACCATCCGGGTGGCAGGGCTCGAGGAGTCCGCCTGCAGCACGCCCTCGATCGACTGCATCGACGCACTGGCGGCGACCCAGGGCATCACCCACGAGCGCCGGCTGGCGGCGCTGTCCGAACTCTGGCTGCAGCAGGCCATGACCACGCCCGCGCCGGACCTGGCGGACCCGCGCATCGACCTCTGGCTGGAGACCGCCCGCCACGCCTATGCCTACCTGTTCTTCAGCGAGCGCAGCCCGGGCCAGCGCGCCTTCGAGGATCGCCAGACCCAGGTGCGGGATTACTACAACTACGCGACCCGGCAAGCCGGCACCCTGCTGTTCGACGCGATGGCCTCGCGCCACCTGCAGGCCGGGTCGACGGCAGACACGCATCTGCAGTACCAGGGCTGGAACTTCCAGGTGTCGCCGGGCAGCGTGCGCATGCCCGACGGCGTGAAGGTACCCAAGGCACTGGTGCCGGCCGCGTCGCTGTCCTTCGAAGGATTGCGCAGCACCTATCGCCGCGACGGCTTCGGCGCCGAGCTGGTCGCGATCATGGCCGAGGACGTGGTGACTGCCGCACAGCCTGCGGCCGCCGAAGCGGATGCAACCGCGGCTGCGGCAGCGGTTACGGCTACAGCCAAGGCGACGGCTGCAGGTACGGCTACGGATACGGATACGGCGGGCGGAGGCGCGCGTCGGCATCACCGCAAGCGCCCGCCCGGCTGGAGCGAAATGCCGTCGCCCAGCGTGACGCTGCTGTTCCGTTTCCCCGGCGACGACCTGTCGCAGGTCCTGTCCACGCGCGACGTGCTGGTGAGCGCACACGACCCCTACCAGGACACGGAGGTCGAACTGCACGGCCAACGCGTGCCGCTGGCCGCCAACTTCACCGCCGGCTACGGCTTGTGGCTGGCGAAGTCGGGGTTCGCGCGGCAGTCGCTGCGCACCTTGCTGGGCCGGGAGCAGGGCATCGACCGCCCGCATCTCTACATGATGCAGCCCTACGACCCCGGCCGCCGGATCATCCTGATGATCCACGGCCTGGCCAGCAGCCCCGAGGCCTGGGTGAACGTGGCCAACGAAGTGATGGGCGACGAAACCCTGCGCCGCAATTTCCAGGTGTGGCAGGTCTACTACCCCACCAACGCCCCGATCGCGCTGAACCACTTCGCGATCCGCAGGATCCTCGCCGACGCGCAGCAGCACTTCGACCCCGACGGCACCGCCACCGCCTCGCGCGACGTGGTGGTGATCGGCCACAGCATGGGCGGCGTGATCGCGCGGCTGCTGGTGTCCTCGTCCGGCGATACGCTGTGGGAGCGACTCATCGAGCCGCGCGAACTCGACGACGGCCGCCTGCAGCGCTTCGAACGGAGGCTGGGGCCGGTGCTGCGTTTCGAACCGGTGCCGGCCATCGAACGTGCGATCTTCATCGCCACCCCGCATCGCGGCACCGCGCTCGCCGGCAACCGGCTGGGGCGCTGGGTATCGGGGCTGGTGCGCCTGCCACTGACCGTGCTGGAAGGCTTCGCCGACGTGGCCGAGGACCTGGCCGAACCCGGGCCCGCCGGTGCCGAGCGCGGACCGCCCCGCGTGCCCAACAGCATCGACAGCCTCAGCCAGAGCGACCCCTTCATGCAGGCCGCGGCCACGCTGCCGATCTCGCCGCGGGTGCGCCACCACTCGATCATCGCCCAGCGCAAGCCGGAGATTCCGCTGGCAGACTCAGACGATGGCCTGGTGCCCTATCGAAGCTCGCACCTCGACGGCGCGTTGTCGGAGAAGGTCATCGTCTCCGGGCACAGCGTGCAGGAGACCGCGCCGGCGATCCTAGAGATCCGCCGCATCCTGCACCAGGACCTGCGCGACGTCGGGACGGTGCCAGCAGTGCAGTCGCCCTGAACTGACGGCGCGGCACGCCGGCCCGCGCTTCGATTCAAGGAGTCGCGGCCGGCGCCGGAACCGCATCACCCAGGGCATGGGCAGGCCGGAGCCGTACCAGCACATCGGTACGGAGCATCGGGCCGGGCCGAGCTCGACAACGCGCGCGCGCAGCTGGCCAACGCGAGCCAGGCTGAAGCGCAGGACCACGCGCAGGCCGATTCGGCACGCGCGGCGCTCGCCTCGGTGCGTGCGGAACGGGCGCGCGCCGACACCGATGCCGCCCGCTACGAGCAGCTCGCCAGCGAACGCTTGGTCGCGCTCAGCGACCGCGACCGGCTGCGCACCACGGCGCAGACGGCTGCGGACCACGGCCGCATCTGCAACACCGTGTCGATCCGCGAACGGCCCGCCGACGTCGAGGATCGGGCTGTTCCGGGCCACTGGGAAGGTGACCTGCTGTTTGACAGCGGCAACAGCCAGATCGCCACGCTGGTCGAACGCAGCACGCGCTACGAGATGCTGGTGAAGGTCGATCGCAAGGACACGAAGACCGTGGTGGACGCGCTAATCGAGCGTGCGCGCCAACTGCCGAACCAGCTGTACCAGTCGCTCCCGTGGGATCGCGGCAAGGAGCTGGCTGATCATCGTCGCTTCACCTTGGCGACCGAAATCCAAGCCTACTCCTGCGATCCGCAGAGCCCTTGGCAGCGCGGCTCAAACGAAAACACCAACGGCTTGCGGCGGCAGCACTTTCCTAAAGGCATCGACGTGTCAGGCTCTACACAGGCCCAGCTGGACGAAGTGGCCAGACGCTTGAACGAACGACCACGCAAGACGCTGAACTTTGAGACGCCGATCGAGCGATATCGACAAGCTGTTGCGTTGACCGGTTGCACCGCCGTCGAAAGCAAGCTTGTCACAACACGCCCAGGAGGAGCCTTGCTGCAGCTGGGTTTCGCGAGGCTAGATCGGCAAGCCTTTCGATATGCCCTACCAGCTCGGTCCCGGGTAGGTCAAAGCAGTCTTCAGGTCGTGAGCGCGGCATGCGTCCATTGCAACGATCATAGGGCCGTGCAGCGCCAGCTAGTCGTTGCACTTAGCATCCCCACCCAAGGCTTCACCTCGAATGGCCTCCAGCCTTCCCCAGATGCAATGCCAGGCGGCCGTTGAAGCGGCACCTCGGCTGACGAGGGATCGGTATTGGAATTGGGCACGATGTCCGCTTCCGGCCAATAGCGGACCTCGCTGCCGCCAAGAGTGCGGAGCATCTGCTACCTGCGCAACGAGTTCAGAACGCGCGAGGAACCCGTGGACCGCAGCGGAAACAGGTACGTGATTGCCCCCAGCCTTCTGCGGCGCATTGGCGTCGTGCGCCGGCACGACGACGGAGGTGTAGGCCTGTTGCGAAAGATGCAAGGACAGGTGTGTGCAGGCGCTGCGTGGCGACTTCGATATGCCTGCAGACAGCGCGAACGCTACCGGATCATGGATGCAGTGCGGCACTGACCGGGCGCGGCACGCAGCGGTCGTTAGCCCGGGACCTTGCTCCTGGCGTGGGAAGCGCCGGCCTCGATCCTGCGGCGCACCTCTTCCTCAAGACCCTTGAGCCCCCAGGCCTTCCCGGTTGCGATAGCCTCATCGATCTCCTTCCCATCCACCCATGCGGCCCGAAGCGCCGCCATCGCCCCGACACGGTTGCCGCTGGCACAGTGCACGAGCACCGGACGTTTCGCGTCTCGAACAAGGGCGTCAAACGCCAGCACGTTCTCACGGGTGAGATCCACTGCGCCGCGTAGCGGCAGGTTTGAGTACACGAGACCGGCGGTACGCGCGGCAGCCGCCTCGTCGAAATCCGGCGTCTCCGCATCCGGGGTGAGGTCGATGACGTGGCGGATGCCAGCATCACGCACGCGTGAGATGTCGTCGGCATCCAGCCGCCCCGCCGACACGATGCCCGGCGCAGGTGACACCGCATCCGCAACGGTCGGCAGTGCAGTCGGGTACGTGGCGGAGGCGCAGCCGGGGCCTGCGAGCGCAACGACAAGGAAGAGCAATGGAATAGGCTTCATGGCATAACCTCAGGCGCGGTTGACGACACGGTGCAACAGGATGCCAGCCAGCATGGCCGGGATGAACCACAGCGCTTCGACCGAGCCGATCCCCAGGCCCGCGAGTGCAGGACCTGGACAGTAGCCGGCGATACCCCAGCCGATTCCGAACAGTGCCGCACCGCCGAGCAGCTTGCGGTCGACCTGCTTCAGGTTCGACAGCTGGAACGTATCGGCGAGCACCGGGCTGCCACGGCGCAGCACCAAGCGGAACAGCAGCCCGGTGGTGGTGACGGCGCCGCCGAGGACGAACGCCAGCGTCGGATCGAAATCTCCGAACACGTCGATGAAGCCGAGCACGATGCGGGGGTCGGTCATGCCCGACATTGCCAGCCCCAGACCAAACAGCGCACCCGACAGCAGCGCGGCAATCGAGAACTTCATCATCAACTCCAGACGTGGCGCACAAGGAAGGTGGTTGCAATGGCCGTGGCCATGAAGGTCAGGACGGCCGCCAGCGAGCGCATGGACAGTCGGCCGAGCCCACACACGCCGTGGCCGCTCGTGCAGCCGTTGCCCATGCGCGTGCCGAAGCCCACCAGCAGCCCGGCGACCACCAGCCCGACTCGCGAATAGTCCGTCCGCGGCAGTGGTGCACCGGGCACCAGTGCCATGTATAGGCCCGCGGCGACGATCAAGCCCAGCAAAAACATGGCGCGCCACGACACATCACCTGCCTTCGGGAACAGAACGCCGTTGAGGATGCCGCTGACGCCCGCGACCCGTCCGTTGAGCCACAGCAACAACGTCGCGGACAGTCCAATCAGCACCCCGCCTGCCAGGGCGATCATCCACGTGGTCATGCCTCACCTCCCAATTGGTTCAGGGGCAGCCGCAGGTAGCGGATGCCGTTCGCGTCCGTCGGCGGCAGCTCGCCAGCGCGAATGTTCACCTGCAACGCCGGCAGAATCAGCTTGGGCGCCGCCAGTCTGGCATCCCGTTCGGTCCTCAACTTCACGAACGTCTCCTCATCTGCCTCGCCGCCCACATGCACATTGCGCTGCTTCTGCTCGTCGAGCGAGCTCTGCGGATGCGCCTCGCGCTCGGCCGGCGGGTAGTCGTGGCACAGGAACAGGCGGGTGTCGGCGGGCAGATCGAACAAGGTGCGGATCGACCGGTAGAGCTTGCGCGCGTCGCCCCCTGGGAAGTCCACTCTCGCGGTGCCCGTTTCAGGGGCAAACACCGTATCGCCCACGAACGCGGCGTCACCAACGAGATAGGTCAGACTATCGTCGGTGTGACCGGGCGTCGCGATCGCACGCGCTTCGAGCTCGCCGATGGCGAAGGTGTCTCCATCGGCGAATAGCCGATCGAACTGGCGGCCGTCGGTGGCGAACTCCGGCTCCATCCCGAACAGCGCCTTGAAGCGCTCCTGCACCTGGGTGATACCGCGACCGATCGCGACCTTCGCGCCGGTTTCGCGTTTGAGGTATGCCGCCGACGTCAGGTGGTCGGCATGTGCATGGGTTTCAAGGATCCAGTCCACGATCAGCGAATGGTCGCGCACGAACGCGAGCACGCGGTCGGCCGAGGCGGTCGAGGTGCGGGCACTGGCGGGATCGTAGTCGAGCACCGGGTCGACGATGGCGGCATGGCCACCGTCACGATCGTAGACCACGTAGGTGAAGGTGAACGTGGCCGGGTCGTAAAAGCTCTGGACCTGCGGATTCATCTGACAGCTCCTTGCTCTGTAATTTAGATATTGCTAAATTATATTCGTCACCTATCGTTGTCAAGAACTTACTAAACTACATCCGCCATGGCCCGTTCATCAAAGAAGACACGTCCGATGCCCTCGCCCGAGCAGATGGCGCAGCATGCCAATGAAGCGGCCGCACTGCTGAAGGCACTGGCCCATCCGGCACGCCTGCTCGTGCTGTGCCAGCTGGTCGAGGGCGAAGCTTCGGTCGGAGAGTTGCAGCCGATTACCGGGCTCAGCATGTCCGCCCTATCGCAGCACCTGGCCGTACTGCGCGAAATGGAGCTCGTCACGACGCGTCGCGAGGCGCAGACCATCTACTACGCGCTAGCCGAGGGCCCTGCTGCAAGCGTGCTCGATACGCTATACGCCGCCTACTGTGGCAGCCAGGAGGCTGTCCAATGACCACGTTCCAGTTAGTGATGGGGGTCCTTTCCGGTGGCGTCGTCGGCTTCACGCTCGGGCTGGTCGGTGGCGGCGGCTCCATTCTCGCGGTGCCGCTCATGGTCTACCTGGTCGGGGTGCGCGACCCACATGTAGCGATCGGCACCAGCGCGCTTGCGGTTGCGGCCAACGCACTGATCGGCCTGACCAACCATGCCCGCAAGCGCAACGTGAAGTGGCGTTGCGCCGCGGCGTTCGCAATCGCTGGCGTGCTGGGCGCGTGGTTCGGGGCGATGCTCGGCAAGACCATTGACGGGCAAAAGCTGCTCTCATTGTTCGCGCTGCTGATGCTCGTGGTCGCCGGCATGATGTTCCGCTCGCGCGGAAGCGAGGGGGATCCGGCGGTGGTGCTCAATCGCGGCAACGCGCCGAAGCTGCTGGGTTCGGGCGCGGTCACTGGGCTTCTGTCGGGTTTCTTCGGTATCGGCGGGGGCTTTCTGGTGGTACCGGGCCTGATCGCCTCGACCGGCATGCCGATCCTGTTCGCTGTCGGTTCATCGCTGCTCGCCGTTACCGCCTTCGGACTGACCACCGCATTGAGCTACGCGAGCTCCGGGCTGGTCGCCTGGTCGCTCGCGGTGGCGTTCGTCGGCGGCGGCGCGGTGGGCAGTCTGTTTGGCGCCCGCCTCGCCACACGCCTGGGCGACCGCAAGGGCGTGCTCAACACGGTGCTCGCCGGTCTGATCGTCATCGTCGCGGTGTACATGCTGTACCGCACCGCGAGTGAACTCGGCTGGATCTGAATTTCGTTCTTCCCCGCAGACCTTCCGGAGGCTTTCATGAGCACACCCTGGCGCTTCGCTGAAGATCACTACGCCGGTGGGCAGCCCACGCCTGCGGATCTAGCCGAAGTCGTGCGCGAGGGCGTGCGCACAGTTATCAACCTGCGGGCCCCGGACGAGCCCGCGGAATATGACGAAGCCGCCGAGGCCGCCCGGCTCGGCCTGAACTACGTGTCGCTGCCGATCGCCGGCGCCGCCGATCTCGACCGAGCCCGGGTGCGCGAGTTCGGCCAGACGCTGGACGATGCGCGCCGCGAAGGCGGGGTCCTGATCCATTGCGGGAGTTCCAACCGCGTGGGCGCGATGATCGCGCTTGACGCGACACTCAATCGCGGCTGCTCGCTGGAAGCGGCGCTCAAACGCGGCCGTGAGGCCGGTCTGGCGACGCTGGAGCCGGCCGTAGTGGCGCTCGCGGAAAAAGAAGGAGCCCGGTCATGATCGGTCCCGCCACCATCTTCCGCCAGCTCTTCGAACCGGTGTCTTCGACCTACACCTATCTGATCGCCTGCTCCGAAACGCGCGAAGCCGCCCTGGTGGATCCGGTGATGCCCGCCTGGCAGCGCGATCTGCAGGTAGTCAATGAGCTCGGTCTGCAGCTCGTCATGACGATCGACACGCACATTCATGCGGACCACATAACGTCGGCGTCGATGCTCCGGCGGGAAGTGGGCAGCCGCATCGCTACTCCCGCGCTCGATGCACTGTCCTGTACCGACGTGCCGATGGAAGACGGCGTCCCCCTGGAGGTCGGCGGCGTGCTCATTGACCCGATGCATACGCCCGGCCACACCGACAACCACTTCGCGCTGGTGATGAACGACCGCGTGTTCACCGGCGACGCGCTGCTGATCGACGGCTGCGGCCGTACGGACTTTCAGAGCGGCGACGCGCGTGCGCTGTACGAGAGCGTGCGCGGTCGGCTGTTCGGGCTACCGGGCGAGACGCTCGTGTACCCGGCGCATGACTACCAGGGGCGGTGGGTATCGAGCATCGCGCAGGAGAAGCAGCGCAACCCGCGGCTCGGCGCCGAACGCACGCTCGAAGATTTCGTCGAGCTGATGGAAAACCTGAACCTGCCATACCCGAAGTTCATCGACTATGCCGTGCCGGGTAACAAGGCATGTGGGCAGTGTCCGCCGGAGCTGCCGGAGCACCTTCGCCAGTACTGTCAGGAAATGGCGGAAAGCCCCCAAGGTTAGCGAGGGTCGGGGGTTGGAGGCATTCCACGGCCGCCGAATCTAACCGTCCTGCCTCGGCAGGACGAGCTCCGCGACCGTCCCACCTCCCTCTCCGGGACGCAAAACCACGTACCCGCCATGACGCTCGGCGATCGCCTCGACGATCGTCAACCCCAACCCGCTGCCTCCTGCGCTGCCGGTCGCGCGTCCTCGCCAGAACCGTTGCGTCGCCTGCCGGTACTCGTCAGGTTCGAGACCAGCGCCACGATCGATCAGACGGAACCGTACCGCGGTGGCATCGGCATCAGCGACAAGGTCTACGGCACTTCCCGGAGGCGAATAGCGCAACGCGTTGTCGACGAGGTTGCGCAACGCCGCCACGGACAGCGCGGGAGGCACCGCCGGCACCGCCTGACTACCGCTTCCAGCCACGACAACGACCCGGCCATTGGCCGCCGGACTGCTGGCCGCCACCGCCTGCTCCACCACCTGCGCGGCGGTGATCCACTGTCCGTCGTCGAACGGCAGCCGTCCTTCGACCCGCGCCAGCATCAGCAACTGGTCCAGCGTCGCACGCATACGCTGCACGCCTTCACCGGCATCGGCCAGCGCACGTCGTGAGTCCTCGCCACCAGTCAGCCGCGCAACCTGCAGGTGAGTGTCGATCGCAGTCAAGGGTGTGCGCAGTTCGTGCGCAGCATGATTGGTGAAGCTGCGCTCTCGTGACACCGCGTCGGAAACGCGCTGCAGCAGGTGGTTAAGGGATTCGACCAATGGCCGGAGTTCGCCCGGCATTGGTTGCGCGTCGAGGGGCTCGTCGGCATCGGGCTGGCGTTGCGCAAGCGTGCGACGCAGCCGATCGAGCGGCGCGAGCGCACGGCCCGCGCCCAGCCACAACGCAAGCAAGCCACCCACCGCGGCAATCAGGAACGGCAGCCCGGCCGCCAGCGCGATCTGGCGGCTCAGTTCGGCACGCTCACCGAGACTGTCGGCAGTGGTAATGCTGTAACCGTTCGCCTCCAGCGTGTAGGTACGCCACGCCGTACCCTCGATCTCACGCGTGCGATAGCCCGGCGCGTCGGTCGCCATCAGTGCGCTGGATGCGCCCTGGGTGGTGGCGATCACCTCCCCACGCAGCGAGCGTATCTGGCACGCCATCCCGCGACTGCCGGCAACGGTCACCGCATCAGCCGCCGCTACCGG
Source organism: Lysobacter sp. (assembly GCA_050737755.1). Classification (GTDB taxonomy): domain Bacteria; phylum Pseudomonadota; class Gammaproteobacteria; order Xanthomonadales; family Xanthomonadaceae; genus Novilysobacter. Next base: position 48,795 of record JBOHYC010000320.1, on the reverse strand, counting down.
CGAGGCGCCCACCAACGCGCCCTGCGCCAGCAGTCCGGACACCATGCGTGCCGACATCGCCAGCCGGTCGTCGAGGGTATGCTGCAGGTTGCGATCGAGGTCACGCAGCATCCACGCCGCCGCCACGCTCCACAGCACCGCCAAGGCGATGCCGATTGTCAGCACCAGGCGGAGTCGCAGGCTCATGGCTCGGCCCTACCGAACCGATATCCGAGTCCGCGCACGGTTTGGATGACATCGGCACCGAGTTTCCGGCGCAGGTGATGGATGTGCACGTTGATCGCGTTGCTGCCGACCTCCTGTTCGAAACCGTACAGGCTGTCCTTGAGTTGTTCGCCGGACAGGCAACGCCCGCCCGCCTGCATCAGGCTAGCGAGCAGTCCGGTCTCGCGACGCGACAGATCGACGGGTTCGCCGTCGAGCCACGCTTGGCCACTGGCGGGATCCAGCGCCAGTGAACCGGCTTCGATCAGGTTCACGCTGCGGCCAGCGGCACGCCTCGACAAGGCGTGCAGCCGTGCCACGAGCTCGCCGAGATCGAACGGTTTGACCAGATAATCGTCGGCGCCGCCTTGCAGGCCCGCGATGCGATCTTCCACCGCATCGCGCGCGGTCAGCAGCAATACCGGCAATTCATCACCGCGCTGGCGCATGCGCGACAGCAACTGCATGCCGTCCTCGTCGGGCAGCCCGAGGTCCAGCACCATCGCATCGCAATGAGTCGTTTGTCGCGCAAGTTCGGCGTGCGCGGCGCTCTCCACGCGATCGGCTGTCATGCCAAAAGCCCGAAGACCGGAGACTATGCCCCGGGCGATCAATTCGTCGTCCTCAACGACCAGGATCCTCATTGATGCCAACTCCGGAAACCAGATGCGCGCTGCACCCTAGCGCAGGGTACCCGGCGTCGCCACCGCCGGGTCATGGCTCCAGCCTGAGGGGGCCTTTAATCGTGACTTAATCGCGCGCCTTCATCGTGGCCGGCCTGGGTCTCCGGAGTACTGAATGATGCTGTTGCTGCGCCGGTTGTTGCTAAGCCTGTTGATGTTGCCGATGTTGGCGGTTCCCGTGGCCGCAATGGCGCAAGGCTGGCTCGCGCCACCGAGCGGGCAGCAGCAGTCCGAGTTCCTTGAGGCCAGCGAGGTGTTCAGGGTCGAGGCAACGGCCGTGAAGGATGGCGCGACCCGGCTGAGCGGCACGATCGCGCCGGGCTACTACCTCTATCGACACCGCCTGAGCGTTGTTGTCGACGGCGGCAAGGCGTTGCCGCTGCAGTTGTCGAACGGCAAGGCGAAAACCGACGAGTTCTTCGGCCGCACCGAGGTCTATTACGACACCGTCGAAATCGTAGTCAATGGTGGCGACGCGCGCTCGGCGACGCTGCATTGGCAGGGCTGCGCAGATGCCGGCATCTGCTATCCGCCGCAGACCATGCGGGTCGATCTGCCATCGGTCGAGACGCCACCGGCAACCAAGGCCGCTGTGGACACCGCAGCGACGACGCCGCCCTCGGAAAAGGCGACAAGCGACAGCGCCCCGCAGCCGCCCACCGCCCCCTCTGCGGCCTCCGTCTCACAAAACTCGGCAGGCGTAGGCGCATCATCCGTCACGGGCTCGATCAGGGAGGCCGCCCCCGCGCCTTCCGTTGCCGGCGAGGACCAGCGCTTCGCCAGCCGCCTCGCCGATGCCAGCCTGTTCGCTTCGGTCGCGGTGTTCTTCGGCATGGGGCTGCTGCTCGCGTTCACGCCGTGCACGCTGCCGATGATCCCGATCGTTTCCAGCCTGATCGTTGGCGGACAGCCGACCACGCGGCGTGCGCTCGCCTTGTCGGTGGCCTACGTTCTGCCGATGGCGTTGACCTACGCCGCGCTCGGCGTGGCCGCCGGGATCGCCGGTGCCAACCTGCAGGCGGCCTTGCAGAACCCGTGGCTGTTGGGCGCCTTCGCGGCGGTGTTCGTGGTGCTTGCGCTGTCAATGTTCGGTGCGTTCGAGCTGCAGTTGCCGGCGTGGCTCGGCAACCGCCTGGATCGCGCCGGTCGCCAGCAGCGCGGCGGCACGCTCGCTGGCGCAGCCGCGCTCGGGTTCCTGTCCGCGCTGCTGGTGGGACCGTGCATGACTGCGCCACTTGCCGGCGCGCTGCTCTACATCAGCCAGTCCGGCAGCGCGCTGACCGGCGGCCTGGCGCTGTTCGCGCTTGGGCTGGGCATGGGATTGCCCCTGCTCGCGATTGCGGTGTTCGGCGCACGCATCCTGCCGCGCCCCGGCGCGTGGATGGATCGCGTCAAGGCGGTCTTCGGCTACGTCCTGCTGGCGTTGGCGATATCGATGCTGGCGCGGGTGCTGGCACCGGCGACGGCGCTGGTGCTTTGGGGCGCCTGGCTGCTCGGCATGGCGGCGGGTTTCCTGGCCCTGGTCGCACCGCCCGGCAGCGGCCCGCTGCGCCTGTGGCTGCCGCGCTATTTTGCAGCCGCGTCGGCGGTCTGGGCACTCGCACTCATTATTGGCGGTGCCAGCGGCTCCGGCGACCCGTGGCGCCCCCTGGAACGACTCGGTGCCGGCGATGCGAGTGCGCAGACAGCCGCGCCGACGGTCGCCTTCGTCGAAGCCAAGACGGCCGACGACCTGTCGCGTCGCATCGCCGAAGCCGGTGCGCGAGGCCAATGGACGCTGGTCGATTTCTACGCCGACTGGTGCGTTTCCTGCCATGTCATCGAACGGGAAGTGTTCGGTGATCCGCAGGTGGCATCGATGCTCGCCGGCATGCAGGTCGTGAGGCCCGACGTCACCGCCAACGATGCGGCCGACCGGGCATTGATGAAGGCGTGGCAGGTGGCCGGTCCGCCGACGTTGCTGCTCATCGGACCCGACGGTCAAGAACACCGCGCCGAGCGCACGGTGGGCGAGATCACCCCCGAAGCATTCCTGGCCCGCCTGCAGCGCGTCCAGAAAGGAGCGCAATGATGGTCAGTCTTGGCCCGTTTCCCATGTCCCTGGTGGTGCTGCTGGTCGCGCTCGCGATTGCCGCACTGGTCGCCCGGCAGTTCGTTGTGCCCTTGCCCGGGCAACCCGCGATCAAGCCGCTTTCGACGTTCCTCGACATGCTGATGGTCGGCGTGCTCGCGGCGCGGCTAGCCTTCGTGCTCGCATGGTGGCCGCAGTACCTCGCGGATCCGTGGTCAATTGTCCGCATCGGCGACGGCGGCTTCTCGATCTGGGCGGGCGTGCTCGCGGGCCTCGCATTCGGCGCATGGCGGGCGCGAAACGCTCCCGCGCTGCGACTTCCGCTGCTGTTCGGTGCGATCGCAGGGCTGGCTTCCTGGGCCGTTCTCGGTGGCGCGCTGCTGTTGATGCAGCAGTCGGTGGTGAAACTGCCGGCGACCGAACTGAGCACGCTCGACGGCGGCAGCACGAAGCTTTCGGCGATGACCGGCGAGCCGATGGTCGTGAACCTGTGGGCGACGTGGTGCCCGCCGTGTCGCCGCGAAATGCCGGTCCTGGCCAAGGCGCAGGAAGAACGCGGCGACGTGACTTTCGTCTTCGTCAATCAGGGGGAATCCGAATCGGAGATCCGTGACTACCTGCGCGAGAGTCACCTGCAACTGAGCAATGTGCTGCTCGATCCATTCTCGTCCGTAATGCAGGAGTCCGGCTCGCGCGGCCTGCCAACGACGCTGTTCTTCGATGCCGACGGCCGGCTTGTGGACACCCACATGGGCGAACTCTCGAATGCGAGCCTTGCCGTAAAGCTGCGGCGCTTCGGTGCTGCGCCCTCATCGAGTCTCCCAACCCTTCCAACCAAGGAGGTGCCGTGATGGCACGAGTGAACCCCACTGCAATACTGCTTTCGTCCGCCCTGTTGCTCGCCACCGGTTGCAGTCAGGCCGCCGAGGAAAAGTCGGTTTCGACCGCACCGGCTGTCCCAACGAACGCCACCAGCAACCCGGAGACTGAAAGGCCCGCCGTGATCGAAGCCATTGAAGCCCAGGGTTTCGAAGTGCTCGGCGAGTTCGACGCCCCATCGGGTCTTCGCGGCTTTGCAGGCGTCGCAGGCCAGCAGCCCGTGGCGGTATACGCGACCAACGACGGCGAACATGCCGTCGTTGGGACGCTGATCAATGCAAAAGGCGAGGACATCGGCGCCGAGGCGCTGCAGCGACTTGTCGCCGGTCCGATGTCGGCCCGCACCTGGGCACTGCTGGAGGCGAGCGAATGGATCGCCGACGGAAAGGCCGATGCGCCCCGCGTGATCTACACGTTCAGCGACCCGAACTGCCCGTTCTGCAACAAGTTCTGGAGTGCAGCACGGCCGTGGGTGGATTCGGGCAAGGTGCAACTGCGGCACATCATGGTCGGTGTGATCCGTCCGGACAGCGCCAACAAGGTTGCCACGATCATGACCGCCAGCTCGCCGTCGGAGGCGCTCCGTCGCAATGAAACCAGCTATAGCTCAGGCGGCATCAAGCCGGCGGCCTCCGTGCCCGCCAATGTGCGCGCCATCCTGGAGGCGAACCAAAGACTGATGGTCCAGCTAGGGTTCCAAGGCACGCCGGGCATCCTGTTCCGCGACGGCAACGGCACGGTCCAGCGCCGAGCCGGCATGCCGGCACCGGATGACTTGGCCACCGTGCTCGGACCGCGCTGATGCGGGGCACATCGTTGCTATTGGGCCTGGCGCTGGCGGGCATGACCTACTTCGCGCAGGCGGCGACGCCGGCCACGCCTCCCGCTCCCACCATTGCCATACATGGCAAAGCGATCGTCCTGCCGGGCGCCGCCCATCAACCCGACCCGAACATGCGCCAGCGGGCGGTATTCAGCCTGACCGTGGCGCCGGCTTCAGCTGCTGCGACGGATCCGGGCTTGGAGCGGGTCGCGCGCGCCGTCAACCTGCTCACGGCAAGCGGAGTGCCGAAGAAGCAGTTGGACTTCGTCGTGCTGCTCAGCGAAGGAGCAACGGATTCAGCGCTAGCTGATCCCGCGTACCGCGCCCGCCATGGGGTCGCTAACCCGAACCTTGGGCTGATCGCGCAACTGTCGGCGGCCGGAGTGCAAGTGTTCGTGTGCGGCCAGGCCTTGCACGCCCGCCAGCTGGACAGCAACTCGCTGGCACCCGGCGTCGCAATATCGCTTTCGGCGTTGACCAGCATCATCACGCTGCAGCAGCGAGGCTATGCGCTGGTTCCGCTGTGAACCAGCAGCAGACGCCGCTGACTGAATCGACTGTGCCCAGCGATGGTCTCCAGACACCGATCGGAGTGCCTTCCGCAAGAGGAGTTCGACGGCAGTCACTGAGGGGGGCCTCGCCGACCAGCTGCTCCAGGGTCGGCTCCTGTACCGCATCTCGGTATGCGGTCGGAGCGTTGATCACTAGACCAATCGGCTCCGAGGGAGACTTGAGCCAGCGATGTCCGCTTTGGGTCGGGAGCGGGCTTCGGCTGATGACCAAATCGAGTGACTGTCAAACGATCGAACGGCAGTTCACAGTAACTGCCTACGCGAACAAGGATCACCCGCGCGCCGTGAAGCAGAGGGCAGCCCTACCTCGCTTGGCGCAGCAGATCGAGTCCGGCATGCTGGGCTATCGCACGATGGACTAGCCTGATGAAAGTGTTCCCTCTCCTGACATCCATCAACTCTGCGGTTACGGCCGTCGACTGCAAGGTTTACCTGCATCAGCCGGTACGCGACGAGGATGGGGAAGGACGACCTTGGATGTATCCGCTCGAGATGTGGAAGGACGGGAGCTTCGAGGAGTGGCAACGCTTCCAGAACAGGGGCTATTTCACCACCCCGTTCATCGTGTCGCTGATCCGCAACGAGTGGGGCGGATACATGTTCGCGGGCGTCTTTCGGGTGCTGGGGTCCAAGCAGTGGGCGGAAGGGCGCAGTGCGCGTCTCTACGACCTTGAGCGCTTGCCGGAATTCGATGACCTCAATGGGCGCCTGCACGTCCACTGTAGAGACAAGACCGAACGCGGGGTGTGCTTCTTCGGCAGTACGCTCGACGAGCGCCTGACTGTCCAGCAGATCACCGAGCGCAGGCTTGGCACGCCGGACTTTCCGGGCTTCCGGAATGTACGCCTGAGCAAGCTTGATCTAGACCGTGTGGTCCACGCGCAGGATCCGCGATGGCGCGGGCCGCTGTCGGCCGTGAAGGGCATCTACCTGATCTCGGACATGGCCAAGCATCTGGTGTACGTCGGCATGGCTGCAGGCGCGGACGGCTTCTGGGGCCGCTGGAGCTGCTATTCCCACACTGGTCACGGCGGCAACAAGAAGATGATCGCGCTACTTGACGAACTTGCAGAGGGCCACGCCGAGAACTTCACCTTTTCGATTCTCGAGATCGCCGACCTCAACACTAGCGATGAAACGCTCGGCGTGCGTGAATCGCACTGGAAAGAGCTTCTGCACACCCGGGTTAGCTTGAACGCGAACTAGCCTTAGCCATTCCGGACGAGAAGCCCCCGAGCCCTTGCCCCGATCAGGTGGCACAGGCGATCGAATCCACACCCCGTATTCGCCGCCAAAAGCGCACACCTGGAATTGAGCCGACCTGGAATTCGAGGGCTAGCGCTTGAGCTGGGCGATCAAAGCCTGAATCTCCTCCACTCGCCACATGGAGATCCCGCCGTGTTTGATAGGCTTCGGGAAGCATCCCGATTTAACTCCGGCGTACCAGGTGGTCCTGCTGACGGGGATCATTCCGAGGATAGCTGGCCGGCCATTCGCGGCTTGCCGGCCAAGTATGTCCCAGATGCGTACGTAGCCTTCCGCGGGCAACCCACTGGTGACCGGGACGATAGGAGCAGGCGCGGAAGCCTGCGGAGAGACTGCTGGCTGTAGCTGATTCGCATGCAGCCGCGCGCCAGCTAGCCGCAGAGCGGTCCCGAAGACTATTAAAGCTGTTCCTAGGTCAATCAGGACATCCCCGGGAGTGTTCTCTGCTTCTGTGAGCCTGCTTGAACTCAATCGTGCGGTCCGCATCGGCATCCCCTTTTCTTGCCCTGTGTGTCAAATGGGAACGGCCACGTCGTCGCTCACACAAGGCGCGCCACGCACCTGCACTCGCCGCGCGTCGCTACACACTCCTACCGGCGTGGCGGGTTATTGCCGCGGCCTTTGCCCGACGCATTGCCTGTCTTGCTCGGCCAGTTCGGGTTTCCATTATCGTCGTCATCGCTATCGACGGAAGCGAACGCAGAAGGCGCCCAGTCCTCAATCGGGTCGCCAATCCGTATCAACACTTGCGTAACCCCTTCGGGCAACTTGAGGTCTAACGCTGCAACCTTTCGGGACCATGACTCGCGTGCCCGAGCGTACTGCGCCCGATCGACGCCAAAAAGGCCCGCGGTATCGACGTGGATTTCCAGCGCAAAACCTTGCAAACGAACATGGATGATGTGGCTGAGATCATGTCCGTTGGGACGCAAGGGCAGTGCATCGACTACCGCATCTCTTATGCGCGCCACGGCCCACGAAGTTGCGTTGGGCGCCCACTGGAGATGAACTTCAGGGAAGTCGTCGAAATCCAAGCCGTTGAAGAGCGTGGACCTTACGCGACCCAACGCGCGCACATAGTTGGGGGCCGGGAAGATAGCCGCAATCCAGAGATTATCCCCGTCGCCGTTGACTTCTACGTTAATGCCTTCAATGCAAGACCTGAGTTTCGCCGCGACCGTTTCGGGGGCCTCGCAGTACTTAGTTGCCAGATGGGGCTGCATGTCTGGTTTCACGTTTGTCCTGGGCGACATTGTGGATGCATTGCCGCGTCGTCGAATGGTTGGCACTAAAGATTGGCCGCCGCCGTACTGCTCGCGAACAAGGTAGCGCGACCATGCTCACTCGCGATACGACATGGAGACTTCCGCTTTCGGCCAGAAACGGACTTTGGGCGCCATGCCAGGAAGTTCGGATCTGGAACGCGCTTTGCTTCCGAGAGGCTAGCGCACAGGTTTAAGTCCACGACGAGCGGCAAGCAACTGGATGTCTTTCGGATTGGCTATGTGGCGCAGGTTCGCCAGTACCTTCCGCTGAGTCTCTGGCGTCCAGAAGATCCGTAGGTGCTCTCGCGCTCGGGTGACCGCTGTGTAGAAAATGCTGTGTGTTAGATCTTCCTCGTTCGCGTTGGTCACAACGATCTTGACCGAATCGTATTCTAGGCCTTGTGCCTTGTGAATCGAGACCGCGTAGGCGACTTGGAAAGGAACTAGGGTGTGCAGCGCATCATCGTCGTCGTCGCTAACATCATGGTCGAAAACTGTAAACCGCACGATCGATCCCTCCACCCACTCCAAGTCAGCACCCATGACGTCGAAGGCGCTGAGTGGGCGATCTACCTCGACATCGAAGCGCAACGAGTCCAGCCCCAGGGACATCGCCACGATACGCCCCTTGAGGTTGTTGTAGAGAACCGAGCGAAACCGTTCGGACTCGTTGAACAAGATCGGGTCACCCACCTTATAAGTCGCCTCCCGCCAGATGACGGGTGGGTTAGGGTTGCTGCTCTGAAGAAAGCGATTGACATTGTTGATCCCATAGAGGCCGTCGTAGTTCAGGCACAAAATGATCTCATCGCCTCCGATGTGCTCGAAGAGCGTTCGGTCCAAAACCCCGGAATAGCCATTATTAGCAATCACCTCATCAAGGTCGTCCCCGATATGTCGAACTTTGTCCCAGAATCCCAGCAGCGCCGGATTCTTTGTCCGATAGGGCGTCGTCAATTCGAAGATCGCGCTAGGAGCAAGAAACGAGCGAATGATCGAGAACCAGTTCCCAAACTGGATCGACTCGATCTGAAAGACGTCCCCCACCAGCACCAGTAGTTTGAACGAGCCTTTTTGGAGCACCTTGAGCAAGTCCGAATTGCTAACCGTGCTGCACTCGTCAATAACTAGCAGATCGTAGTCTGGTTCGACGCCGGTCTTAAGGATGTAGCTTCTAATGGTCCGAAACGTCGCGTTCTGGGCAACAACCTTGCGTTCCAGGTTATCGACGGCCGGATTAGTGTGCGCGAGAAAAAGCTTAGACTTGTCGTTGAAGTAGTTTGCAATGTGATTGACCATGGTCGACTTTCCTGTCCCTGCGGCGCCATAGATCAAAGCAACTCTTGAGTCGCTGAACAAACGCTCGAGCGCATCTCCTTTTACCGGGTCGTCGATTTCGCGCGATGTTTGTTGCAACCAGCGTTGCACGGCTTGCGTGTAGCCGGCGATTCCTTCGGCCGCTACTGCTTGTAGAATCGAGACAATTTTGGCCGTCTCATCTTCATAGCCAGCTATGAAGACGTGGCGCTTGTCCTGCACGAGTTTTCGATGCACGTGCTTGTGGTAGAGCTTCCCATTGAATGTTGCGATCAATGCGCTCGGATCACCGTAGGATTCAAGGTCCTCTTCTGGCGTATAAAGCGTGCCGTGTTGTTCGACGTTGGTGTGGAGTCGTCGGGCTAGCAACTCGTGCCGCCGACTACTGGCATCCAGGGCTTCAATGAGATCCGATAGGCGCGGATTGTGCCCACGGGGAGAGGTGCAAAACGGCATTGTCTCAAATGGAGTGCACCCCATCTGCAGATAAAGGTTCGAAAGCCATGGGCATGGTTCTGAGGCATACTGCAACTTAATAATCTGGTTGTGCATCCGGAGCATCAAGTATCGAATGAGGTTGTGGCCCGGGGCTCGGGACCGGATGAGCCGACGTGCTTCATCCAAGATCGAGAAGATGATAGGCGTCTCCCCCGACTTGGGGACGAAACGAATCGATCGATATTCCGCGTCATCCATGTCCATCAGGTCTAGCAGACTTCCAGAAGTAGCTGTAAGCCCGTGCATCAAGTACCGGAATTCCGGTGAGGTGCTCTGTACATTGGCCTTGAAGCCAAGAATTCGTGCGAAGTTGGTCAGTTCGCAAGGCCGAATCGACACATCCCATGCGCGGATGATCGTGATGGGCATCGCCTGATCGAGTACATGGATAGATTCACGCTGCAAAACTAGGTAGGCGGAATACTTGTCCGTGATGTCTATGTCGGTGAAAGCGATGGCCCGATCGAACTTGCTCACCCGGTTCACGGCGCGATGGAAGGTTACTTCATAGTAGACACTTCCTTCAACGAAGAACGGTCGGATCTTATGGATGTAGTAGCGCGCACCGACCTCCCGATCCATTTTCATATTGCGCACAGCCTTGATGCGCTCGGCTATTTTTAAGTGGTACTCGCGAAGGGACGGGTCCAAATCGACTGGAAACGATTCGAGGTTGGCCAACACGCTCTTCGCGCAAGTAGCACAGACCAGACTGCGCAGACGATGCAGGTATTCGTAGTATTTGAGCATCAGCCGCTCAGACGCATCGCCGTCCAGGGTGTAGTGCGAGGCACTGGCTTGCAGCAACTTGTGGAAGCGACCGAGAAAGTTGAGTTTTCCTTGACTCCGGATATAGACCAAAGCGGGCTCGACAGCCGCGTAGCGAAACTCTGCGCCATCAGCGCCAAGGTGCAGGCGCACGATGACGCCCTCGACTAGATTGCGGAGCTGCGCGAGCACGTTCTGCGACAACAGTGGGCGTTGCTCGCCCAAGGCTGCGATATTCTGGCAGATGGCCTCGTTTGCACTCTGGATTTGCTCTGCAACAGAAGCCATGGTATTGCCTCATAAATGGAGCGACAAGGTCTGCGGCCAAGGTACCACTGGCGAGTTTCACTGGCTCCTATGGCCGGACCTCGCCCGTTGTGACCGCTGCGGCGGCCGCACATGACGCTATGGCGAGCAGGCACATGGTGGACCTTTCTCAGACTAGGAGCGCCCCATGAACACCGTCGTCGCCAAACCCAGCAAGGAGCCTTGGAATAGAGAAAAGCTTGTCGGGCAGAAGCGCCCTCTTCGCCTGCGCGACATATGGGCCATCCGGCAAACATCGGATTGGACACGTGCGCCTACGGCACACACTTGACGCGTCGAACGAAAGCCGCCTTGATCGCCGCCGCATGCTGGTTGTGCAACACACGGCGCCACAAGCGCAAGTCTTCGCCTTTTGCCGGACGCTTACCGCGCCTTCGTGCAGAAGCGTCTGGGGAAAGGAAAGTGGCACTTAGTGCGCCTGAGTTCAAATAGCTTAAGGTCGTGCTCCCCGGCCAGTCCGCTTTCGTGGCACTACCGGTCACCCAAAATGACCCAATGGCGGCCACGAATTTCCGCCACTTTTTTCTGCTCATGTGCGGAAAACCTCGACTTAGGTTCCAGCTTCGCCTTGCCTCAGGCTGGCGCCGCCCGCACTCGCGGCAGTCATCAACAGAGGCATCTCATGCAGCAAAGCAGCGTCAACGAAATGGCCGCAAAGTTCACCGCGGCCTACCAGGAACTCAAGGAGAAGAAGGAGATCGATCGGCTCCTTTCGCTCGTCAAACCCATGATCCTGTCGGCCCGGGAAGACGGCATTGCCGACAAGGAGCTGATCGAAATCCTCAACACATTGGGTTTCAAGGAAAAGTTCTACCCGGCCAAGCTGAAGGAGCTTCGCAAGAGGCTCCTGAAATCGGCCCAAGGCGACCTTGAGGAAGATCCGGTCGATACGCATCCGGACGAGCTATTTGCGTCGGCTATCCTCGGCGGCCATGGCGCGGCAGGGCAACCACGATGAACATGCTCTCGCCCTTTTCGCGCCCATCTGCGCTAGACCGAAACTTCGCCGTGTTCGGCCCCGATCTTCAAGCGGTTGCCAGGGCAATCTGTTCCCGGGCAAAAGAAGCAGATCCCATGATGGTACGAACGCACATGCTTTCGGTGCTGTCCTCAGCAATTTCACCGCTGTACACGTTCATTCCACCGCACTGGGATCCCATGCCCATAGGTGTTAATTCGCTGTGCATCGCCGAGGTCGGAAGCAGCAAAAGCCCCGTGCATAACGCCGTTGCGATGCCACTCAAGGAGTTTGCGGACGAAAGCCTATCCCGCTACGACGCTGCCATGGATGAATTCGAAGCCCACCGCGAGCAGGATATGTTTAGGATTGATCTCCTCAAAGGCGAGATCAAGCGCCGTTCGCGCAGGCAAGAGTCGATTAGCGAGCTGGACCTCGAGCTTTCCGAGCTGATTCGCAACAAGCCGAAACCACCCAAGCACCGCCCTCGTCGTGTTACCAACACAGACCTGGAAAGCATGGTGCGACAGCTTCACGGAAAGAACGAGGCAATCGATTTCATAACCGACGAAGGCGAGAAGTTTTTTTCCTGCAGCTTGGTGCGCCATCCGGCTGACTTGATCGACCTGATCGATGGTCAGTCCCTTGAGTTCCGCAGGGAAAAAAAGAAGCACCTGCGTGCCCGTCGCCCTTGCGGAACGTTCGGCTTGATGGCCCAAAAAAAGGCGGTAGAGCCGTTTCTTCCCGTTTTCAGGAAGAACGAGTACATCGAGCACAAGCTGGTCAAGCTCGGGTTCTTCTGTCGGTTCTTGATTTGCATTGCTGAGCCCATGCCCTACGGCAACGGTTACGCAACGGAGCCCGGCAACGATATGCTCCTGAAGCAGTTCCATGACAAGCTTCGGGGAAAATTCGACGAACATCTTCAGCGCTTGGAAAACGGCGTAACCGAACCCACTAAGTTGCTCTTGGCCCCAGAAGCGACGGGTTACTGGAACGAGCTTGAGTGTTTAATCAACCACTGGAGGTTTGGCCCCAAGTCGCATATCGCCGATTTTGTCTCAAAGATTCTCAGCCTGACCGCACGCGTCTCGGCGGTACTTCACGTATGGGAAAGCGACACTCACTACGTCTCGCTATCCGCACTCCAGCGTGCGTGGGAACTTGTGTCGTGGCATGCGGATCACTATGAACGCGTGTTCGCTCCTGAGCCGCCCCCGCCACAACAGGAGACTGACGTGCTGGCAGTGGTGGAACATATCCGTGACAACCAGACCTGGTTCACGTGCCGCGAGGTTCCGATTGAGCCGATCGGCCTGTTGCTTGGCCTGTCCAACAACCGTTTGCGGGCGGCGCTGCTGCGAATGGAGCAACGCGGATGGATCGAGTTCCTGCAGGACAAGATCGGCTCCATCAATTGCCAGAAGCTGTTCTCCTCGTCGCGGAATATCACTTGGCGATGAGCCTTGCAGCGGCTGGATCTGTAAAGGACGCCGGCTCGAAGCTCAGCGCGATCAAAAACAAGAATGCTGATACGTGTTGGGGAGGGGAGCCGATGCTCCCCTCCCCTTGTGCCTTCCTAGCTCTCATCATCCCGTCGCCGCACGCGCGACCCGAGCCTCCAGCTTGCTCCCCAAGCTAGCCGACGCCTTGCTCACCGACCCGCCTCCGCTATCGTCCGCCTGCTCCTCGGGGTAGAACTCCTCCACCACGGCCGGTACATCCTCCTCCAGCTCCTCGAACGCACCATTGGCAAAGCCCTGCCGTGCGGCCTCATCCAGCGCCGCCTGATCGAACCCGCTGTCTTGCCGCCCGCGGTCCAGTTCTCGCGCATTCTCGATGGCCCTCTCCAGGCTCAGGCCGGAGCGCACCACCAAGTCGACGTAGTAGATCGCCGTTCGGTAGCTCATCGTCGTGGACTTGCCGCGCAGCTTCAGCTCCAGCGGCATACAGGCCAGCCTCCCGCCCGAAACAGCACTGAAGTACTGCAGTCTTGCCGCCAACGTGCGGATAGTGTTGAACGAGGTCGTGCGCAGCACGAAGCTGCCCAAGGCATCCTCCTCGCCGTCGCCCACAATGACGTTGAACCGGGCGTAGGGCTTGCAGTCACCACTGGCGAACGGGCAGACCTCCGGCCCCGGACAAGGCTGCTGGGTCACTCCCTCATTTCCGACCCGGCGGCTGGTTTCGCCATTGCCCACACAGACTGGGCGACCCGTCGTGCGGTCGAACAGCGAGTAGTCCGCCCGCAGGTTCAACGCCGGGTCGTCGAACACCAGCCGCACCGGGATCGACCGGAGCTTGCCGCCAGCTTCCTTGCGGAGCGCTTCGTCCATCGGATGCAGGAGCCACCCTTCCCGGTTCTGAACCTGAGAAGTTAGGGTGAACTGGTCATCCTTCTCCGGCAGGCGCTTGCCGTTGCGTTCGACCACGCGGCCGATGGATATGCGCCCGATCACGGGCGGGGTGATCGCCAAACCTTTCAGCATGTTGGTGTCCTCAGTTGTTGGAGCCGCGCAATACAAACCGACGCGACCCGGATCGGGTCACGCTGTATCGAGCAACCAATTCGGGGTGGTCGGCCGCCAGCTTCTTGGCGTCCAGACTGGCCCCATCCTTCGACCGCTTGTAGGTGACCTCGCCTGCGGCGAATACCGCGCGCGAGGCATCTCCCATCGCTTGCTGGATGGTTTGCTTGAGACGCTCGGCTTCTGCCCCCTTCTCCTCAAGGTCCACCCGCAGCGCGGCAAGATTGGCAAAGGCGTCGTTCAGTGCCTGGTCGTCCGTGAAGTCAAGGGTCGTGCCGTTACCTGGGTAAAGGTGCCGAAGTGCTTGTGCCGCCGACTCGCTCCCGTCCGCTGGCGGCGGGGTGTCCGTCTCCACGTACTCCCAGAATTTCGCTTCGAGCACTGTCAGGCGGCCGATCACATCCTCATCCCGCTCGATCCGATGGATGTCAAGCTTCTGGCCGCACAGCAGCACCGCCACATCGGCAGCGTTCTTGCCTGTCACCGCCAACTGGTGCTGCACTTGGATCTGCACGTACTCCGGCACGTCATCGCGCCACAGCCGCGAACCGAACTCACCGGCCGTCTTGCACTCCAGTATTTGGACGTCGGTCGCGCCAACAATCTCGCGGTCTATGTTGGCCAGCATGAAGGGGAACGTCGGATGCTGAAGCACCGCGTTTAGCTTCCTGACCTTCCGATCCGTCTTCTGCATGTAGGCGACGGCAACGTAGGGTTCGAGCAAGGTGCCCCAGAACATCGGGCTGTCCATACCAGGCTCTTCTCCGTTTGCAGCTGCACGCCCCGTCTTTTCCATCCACAACTCAAGCTGGCTCTTGTACGGGCATAGGCCCACTGCCGCGGCAGCGTCGGAGCTGCCGATGCCGCCCTTTCGCACTTCCAGCCATTGCTTGCGATCGAGCGTGCGGGTATCCACCAGGCGCAAGGCCATCGTTCTTCCCATCTCGTTCTCCAAAATGAAAAGGCCGCCCTGAAGGGCGGCCTGTGTGTAGTACTTCGTGTTGGTCGAGCATTTCGACCAGGTCTTCAACGCACTTCAGTCGTTCCAGAGCACATGGATGCCGCCGTCTATCGCATGAATGAGGCGCACCTACCCACCGGCGACCGAAGCACGAGCGTCGGCCTCCGGATCGGCATTGGTTTCGATCGACCGCCCGTCAGGGCGAGGGTGTGACACGCCCAACTGGGAGGCATCGGCATAGATGCCTTGGTAGCTGTCAGCGAACGCCTCGGCCGCCTGCAGCGCGCGGTCAAAGGATCCGGTGCCCTACAGCGCCTCGAAGGGCGGAGCGTACTCGTCCACTGCATCCAGCCAGGCCAGCAACTCGTCCAGGTCCGGGTGCGGACCGCAGGCGGGCAAGCCCTCGTATGCCAGCACCGTCCATGATGTGTCGCCCTCGCACGCTTCCTGCACCAGAAATTTACCGATCTGGTTGTGCAGCACCTGTGCATCGACTACGTCGAACCATCTGCTGCCTCGATGGCTCGCATCCTTGCTCGCATGGCAAGCAACGCAGACACGCGCCATTGCTAACTCCCATAGAAAAGGGCCGCACAAGGCGGCCCTGAAACGCAAACTCGCAGGCCAAGGCTTCACCCGAACCTGCAACCACTTTTCATCATTAAGTGCAGTGACGGCAGAAGCCGCCGTTTACAGATTGCCCGATCCATCACACACGAAGCAATCAGGATCAAGGCCACGGGCGATCTTGTCCGCGCGCCTCTGCGCCTCTTCTGCCTCGGCCTTAGCTTCCCGCTGTGAAGGCGATAGCAGACGCTCCGAGCCGTATCGCTTCTCGGCCTCGGACAGCAGCGCATCCTGCTCCGGCATCAGGGCGAAGTCGTCACTGCTGGCGATGGAGCGATGGAGAGCCCACATCTGCTGCTCCGTCAGGTACTCCTTGCCATCCGGTTGGTAATAGTTGTGCGAAGCGACCTTCCCGTCCTCGTACGCGATGCGTTCTGACACAGTGCCGTCTTCTTCCCGGTACCCTTCCCAGAGGCCGGTCGGCACGCTGCTGGCGTACTGCCCCTTCGTCCTGATCTGCCCATTCAAGTGGTAGCCAATCAGCTCCCCATTGAATCCGTTGTCGACGACATCAGCTTCCAGGGAAAGCTGCTCGGGATTCTCCGCGAAGTAGATCCTGATTCGGCCATTTACCTTCCCACTCGCCATCGGCAGGACAACCACCGTTGCACCGGCTGCGTTGTGGAAAACAGTCTCACCTTCCAGTCCAAAGTCAGTGAGCTGCCCCTCATAGGCCACGACTTGGGAATCGCGGTACCGACACACAAAGTGGTCTGCGACCAGGCCTTCCTTGACGTCCACGTCGCACAGGTACTGCATGCCACCCAACAGTCCCGACATGCTTGCGGACTGAAAGGTGTTGAGATTTCTGAGCACCGCCCTGAGCGCCCCCAGATGCGGCTCCAATTTGCCGTGGGGCACATTGGTCACCAAGCCATCGAATGGCTCGTTGGCGCCTGAATCGTAAATTGCTCCATTGCTCAGATCGGCATTGCGCCAGTCCAATACCGGCTTGCTGCAACCAGCCAAAAGCAAGGCTGCCATCAGGGCAGCCAGGCAATTGATAACTTTCATGAATCCCCCCTTCTTGTTTATTGGTTCGTTCTAACGCTCGCCAAAAGGCACGATGCCAGATGGACCGATGGACAGATGTCCAAAGTTGTGGGCCCAAGCCCGGCCTATGTCTCCTGTCGCGCAGTGCTCACTGCTCGCTCGACCTCTATCTGTAAAATAGAGTCTGCCACACGGTTAGAGGTTTGGTCATGATCCGGGCGGTCTCCTTCACCCGTCTGCTCGGTGCCCGAATCCTCCGCACGCGCCTTGTTCGCCGCTCGCCTAGTGCAGGCGCGGCAGTTGCGTGGCCTCAGCCAACGAGCGCTGGGGGATCGCATGGGCTTGGGTAAGGACAAGGGCTCGTCGCGCATCAACCGGTACGAACACCAAGTCACCGCCATCGGCTTCGACAACCTCGACAAGCTGGCGAAGGTGCTGGACGTACCGACCGCGTACCTGCTAGCGGACAACGCTGCTATGGCTGACGCCATCCTGGCCCTGTCCCAGGCCGACGAAGCCCAGCGGAATGCCTTGGCTGCATTGATCCCCACACTCGTTCAAGACCCCACCTTGCTGCCCAAGCTGGTTGAGCTGCTGCGATTGCCCGAGCGGGAACAGCCCAGGGCGTTGAAGTCGCTGGTGGAGAAGGACTGACGCCGCACGCGCGGGCGGCCAATCCATCCGTCAACCCGCCCGGCCGTTTGGGCCGGGCGTTATGCCGTTGCTCACCGGGCGGGCTTGGGATTACACCAGCCCACGGGCCGCCAACGAGACCGCCTCGCCCGCGGTGACCACGAAGTGATCCAGCAGCCGAACGTCCACTAGCCCCAAGGCGGTCTTTAGTCGCGCCGTCAGCGCACGATCCGCCGCCGAAGGGTCGGTGTGACCGCTCGGATGGTTGTGGGCCAGCAGCACCGCCGCCGCGTTCAAAGCCAACGCCCGCTGGACCACGATTCGCGGATGTACCTCCGCTCCATCTACCGTGCCCGAGAACAACCGTTCCACCGCGATGAGCTGATGCCTGGTATTTAGGAAGGCCGCCTCGAAGTGCTCCCGCTCTTCGCTCCCCAAACGCAACCGGAAGAAAGCGCCACACGTGGCAACGTCCCCCAGCGACATGCCCGGATCGCAGACCCGCCGCTCAAGGATGCGTAACGCCCGGGCGATGGTCCGGTCCTCCCGCGCCCGGGCAACCCCATCGGAAGGGGCCGCCCGGGCAGTGGTCGACGCACGCAAGCGTGAGTGGGCCAACATCACGCCACCAGCTTCATCACTTCATCCCAAGCCCGCTGCTTGATTTGGGCCCCGGGCCCGAACCAAGCCGCATCCCGGCGGTGATCGTCGCTGCGCGCCCGGCGGTGATGGTCGACGAACTCGGTCACGCTATTGAGCAGCCCCCACGCCGTACCGCGACTAGAGGCCATCTGTGCACCGCGCCCGCCGCCCTCATACAGCGAGAGGACGTTGGACATGGCTTGCTCGTTGACCACCGCTGCCCCACCATCCGGCGCCGCGTACGTCAGCACCCGGCGCAACAACCCTTCCACCGAGTCCGGATCCACCGGGCAATCCACCAGCGCCTTCATCCGGACCACGAAGCCGTCCCACGACGAGACGGTGATGCCCAGCTGGCGCTTCACTACATCCGGATCGAACCGGCTGCGGTGCGGCACCTTGATGGCCCCGGTGGCATTGCCCAGCGCGATTGACAGGGTGTTGTTGCAGACCACTCGGACCGAGGTGAACTGCGCGGTGGTTGCCAATGTGCCATCGCAAGCAGTGGCCAGCAGCAGGTAGCCATCCACCTTGTCCCTGCCCTTCAGTGTCGTGCTCTGACCGGTCCGGGCCAGCGCCCAGAACTTGCGGCCCTCACGCAGCACACCAGCCGTCTCCAGCTCGAAGCCACTGCTGGCGGTCAGATCTCGATAGAACTCCAGAATCTGACCTGGCTGCACAACCTGGAACCGCTTGGACACCACCGACAGCGGCGAACGGGTGTCCGATCGGTACAACACCTTCTGCTCTGGAAAGGCATGGATGACACCGATGTTGTTATTACCGGCGACGTAGCGCACCTCCGCTTCCTCGATCTTCCAGTCCATGCCGGCCTTCTTCTTCCAGACCTCGATAGGCTGCTGCGGGGCTAGCCGGTTGCCCAAGCCGTGCCACGGCTTCTCGCCGACATGGGCCATCGTTTCGACCATATGCATTGTCGTTTCCTCATTGTTGACGGCATAACGCACAAGGCCCGGACGAAGCCGGGCCTTGTGCGCAGTACCAGGGATAGTTGGATTAGCCGAATGGATCGACTAGGTCACTGCATCGGCTGCAGGCCGCGCTTGCCGTGCACTTCATGACACCAGCCAGAACGGCCGTGGCCACGATCATCACGCAATAGATCAGCTCGACCTTGCTCTTCATCCTCATCTCCACACAAAGACGCAACCGGCGCAGCGTCCAGACGCGAAGCCAGCATCACTGGCTTCAAGTAGGTGATATGGGTTTGAGATTTCGTCGAGTCCCATGACGCCGTAGCCTGCTCCATCTCCCCGGGAGAGCCATTGTCGGGACAACCACGAGACTGTAGATTGCAGTACATCTACAGTGGTTTCTGGAGAGGCTATGGCCAGCGTCAAGACTGCCACGCTCACATTTCGTATCGACCCCGGACTGAAAGAGGCGCTCCGCATGGCAGCGGATCAGGAGCACCGATCCATCGCCAACATGGTCGAGGTTCTGATCCGGGACTACTGCGAGAGCCGCGGCATTGCGATCCCGCACTCCGAGGCAACCAAGAACAACGACGGAGTGCGTTCATGATCAAGACGGTCAAGCAAGCCTGCCGATTCAATCCCATCATCCGCGACTACCGGATGAGTCAGGGCATCGAGAACCTGTCAGACCTCATCAATGACGCGGGCGACGGTCGCGAGTTCTTCTCGCGCAACTTCGTGACTCACGGCATGGATCAGCTTTTCCGTGAAGGCTTGCTGCGTCTATCCGGCAAATCCGATCAAGCCGTCTTCGAACTGACCCAAGCGATGGGTGGCGGTAAAACGCACATGATGATCGCGCTGGGTTTGCTTGCCCGGCATCCGCACCTGCGCAAAGAGGTTCTGCCTGCCGAGCTGGCTTCGCGCATCGAGTTCGGCAATACGCGCATCGCCGCGTTCAACGGCCGCAACAACCCCGACAACTACATCTGGGGTGAAATCGCGACCCAGCTCGGGGCGGCTGAAGCCATCAAACCGTATTGGGCGAACGGCCCCAAGGCGGTCGATCAACGGCAGTGGAAGGAAATCATCGGTGATGCACCGACGCTGATTCTGCTGGACGAGTTGCCGCCCTACCTCGACAACGCCAGCACCCAGGTGTTCGGCCAGGGCACGCTGGCCAACATGGCGGTCTACAGCCTCTCCAGCCTGATGAGCGCCGCGCTGGAGCTGCCCAACTGCGCCATCGTGGTCGCCAACCTATCGGGCAGTTACAAGTCCCAGACCAAAGCGCTGGCTGATGCCGTCTCCAACCTGCAACAGGAAACCCGCCGTCAGGCGATGACCATCACGCCGGTGCAATTGGCGGGCAACGAAATCTACGAAATCCTCAAAAAACGCCTCATCGACGAGCTGCCGGACGAGCGAGTAGTCTCCGACGTCGCCGAGGAATTCGCCCAGCAGATCAAGAAGGCTGAGGACGGTGGCTACATCATCGCCAGCAGCATCGAGCAGATTGCCGAGCAGGTGCGAGAAACCTATCCCTTCCACCCATCCTTCAAGCATCTCGTCGCGCTGTTCAAGGAGAACGAAGGCTTCCGACAGACCCGGGGCCTGATGCAGTTCACCGCGCGCCTGCTTAAGAGCGTGGACGAGCGCGAGGCCGACGACGTTTTCCTGGTCGGCACCCAGCATCTAAACCTCAACGACGAGCAGGTCAAGGACGAGATCGAGCGGATCGCTCCCAAGCTGATGCCAGCAGTGACGCGCGACATCGCCGATGCGGGTAACGCCATCGCTGAACACATCGACGTCGAACTGGCGGGCGATGCCGCGCAGCAGCTCATGACCTTGCTGCTGTCGTCCAGCCTGTCGCGCGCCGTCGGCGGGCGCATCGGCCTGTCCGAGAGCGAACTGATCGAGTACCTGGCTGCGCCGCAGCGCAAGCCTGACGAGTTTCTGCAGGCGTTGCAACGCCTGCGCGAATCGGCGTGGTACCTCCACCGTGAAGAACAACGCTTCTTCATCAAGGAAACCGAGAACCTATCTCGCCAGATCGAGCGTAACGCCAAGGAGGTTCCGCAGCCCAAGGTAGATCAAGCACTCATTAACCGACTCTTGGGCATCCTCGCGCCGGTCAACAAGATCGCCTATCAGGACGTGCAGGTGCTGCCCCGGCTGGACGAGATCAAGCTCGGCGGCCCGCGCACGCTGATCGTCATCAAGCCCGATGGCAAGGTGCCTCCCTACGAATTGCAGAACTTCTTCGACTACCAGCAGGAAAAGAACAACCTGCTGGTGCTGAGCGGTCAGGACAGCCTGCTGGCCGACGCGGTGGAAGAACGCCTGCGCGAGCTGTATGCCATCGAGCAGATCCACAAGCGTCTCAAGGGGGGCGACACCCTGTTCGAGGAAGCTCGTAACCGCTTCGAAGAATCGGAAGATCGCTTCGGCAAGGCACTGTCCGCCGCCTACAACTGCCTCTACATCCCCGTGAACGATGCGGTGGATGAGAGCAACAAGCTGGGCAAGGTCACCATCGACCAGGGTCTCAAGCTCGGCCAAGGCAATCAGTCCGCCGAAACACAGATCGAAAAGCTGCTCGCCAGCCCGCGCGCCGACTACAAGCTCGTGGCCGAGCTGGACAAGGACAACCTCGACGAATACTTCGCCCAGGCCGAGGAATACCTGTGGCCGTCCGGCAACGACAACCGTCGCACCCCCTGGAAGGATGTTGCCACCCGCGCCAAATGCTCGCCCATCTGGCCGTGGATGCCAGGTGCCAGCGGACTGGATGCGCTCAAGACCGAAGCCCTAAAACAAGGTCGCTGGCGCTTGGGCGAGGACGGCTACGTCGAGAAGGGACCGTTCCCCAAGGACAAGGCAACCGTCAACGTCTCCGTCATCAACGTCAAGCCGGACACCGGCGAGACAGTGCTGAGTCTCACGCCACGCCACGCCGGCGACAGCCCTCTCGTTTACTGGTCAAACAAACCCGACGTGTCCGACAAGGACAACAAGGTCGAAGACCTGGACAACTTCGCCACCGGCGAGGGCACGGTTTACTTCATGGTGAAAGAGCCTTCCGGGCGCTATGAAAGCGGACCGGCCATCCGCTGGCTCGCCGATCTCAAGATTCGCCACCAGGTCGAACCAGCTGCCGACAAGCGTCGTGTCACCATTGCTGCTACGCCGCACGCCGACATCTTCTACACACTGGACGGGTCCAACCCCAAAGACGGCGCCCGCTACGACGCGCCGTTCGAGATCGGTTCCGCAAGCTGCCGCCTGCTGGTGTTTGCCCGCGCGGGCGAAGCCAACAAGACGGCGGACTTCCAAATCCCCGCCAGCGGTGACAACACCGTGCAAATCGTCGACAGCAAGCCCGCGCGGCTGCAAAGCAAGCGCGTTGCTCTCGACACCACCGACCGCGTCTTCAGTGTTATCAACCGCTTCCGCGATGAGCCGGGTACGCGCTTCAAGGGTGTGCGTGTCGAGATCGGTGAGGGCGAAAACACCGTGACCGTGCGTTTTCAAGAGCGCGAAGTCACCGCCGCCATCATCGAAGGCGTGGTCAACAGCCTGCGCGACGTGCTCGAGGAACCCGATGCGCCACTCAACATCGCCATTGCCGACGGCATTGCCTTCGATACCGGCTTTGCCCTCAAAGAATTCGCCAAGCTTGCCGGCATCGAGCTGAAGCCGGGTGACATCAACCAGGAGGAATGAGAATGGCCAAAGCCGCAGCCAATTCCCCATCGTCCACAGCGCGTGCGCAAGTGCCGCACACGCTGGGCTTTGGCGCGCCTGCGACTTCCGATCCGCATCACTTCAAGGTCATCATCCCCAAGGCCAGCTCGGGCAAGGTGCAGATCAGCGAGCACCTCGGGCTGCAAGCCGCGAGCAGCGACAGTGCGGTGATCGACCGCGTGCTGCTGGATCGCTCACGCTGGACAGCTATCCGTGCCGAAGTGCAACGTGCCTTCAACGCCCGCCTGGCCGCTCACGGCATCAAAGCGGGCTCATGGAAGGTTGGCGACAACCCGGTGGATCGCTTGCTCGGCAAGGAATTGTGCGTACTGGTCTGGGCCGTCGAGCAGATGGAGATGGAGAAAATCCCGGTAGCCGTACGCAATTGGCTGGCGCTGCGCCCTGAAGAGCGCTGGTGGCTGTTCGGCATGACCGCCATGAGTACCGGTGGGGTGATGGACGCCGGCAAGGGTTGGCGTACCGCGCTCAAGCATGCATTGGGCGATGTGGCGCAAAGCGAACTTCTGGCTCCCCGCGCACGACGTGGCAAAGCAGAGCAGGATGTCACCCAAGACTCGTTGGGCCTGTTCGGAACCGAAGCGCCATGAACGCCGGCGTCATCCTCGTCGCCCTCATGCAGCGCTACCTCGGCGGCCTGCTCGACCCCTTCGTCACCCTGCGGGAAGTGCATAAGTTGATGTACTTCATGCAGTTCACGCCCCGCCAGCTTGCCATTGCCGAAGAGCGACTGCGTTCGCAGGGCTGGTTGTCGTCCGAAGTGGCGGCAGCGCATTGAGGAATCAGGAACGAATGCAAAGCACAACAACGCTCACGCCCCTGGCCCTGAAAGACGCGCCCGCGCTGATTGAGACGGTTTTCCCCGCACAGAAGGTCTCCTTCGAGGCACAGCAAGAGCGGACTTCGGTACAAAGCCAAACGCTGACCGGCTTGGGCTCCTACTGGAAAGGCCGCAAGCCTTTGATCCTGGTGCGCGCCATCGTGCTAGCCAGCCTACTGGCGCCCACCGACGACGCACAGGCCGATCTTGATCTCTTTGAAAAGCTCATGGCCTTCGACGACGAGGGCTTGGCGCGTCGAGCGCTGATCGGTAATGCGTTACGACCCGCAGAGATAGCGGCGCGAATCCAGCTCGATCAGCCATGGGATTACTTCAAGGCCACGCTCAAGCGCGGTGATGTCACCGGCGGAGATGTTCGCTGGATGCGTTTTCCGCTGGACGCGGATGCCGAGGGCATCTCTCTACGCTGGCAGCGCAGCCTGAGTGACGATGACAAGCTGGTGATCTATCGCAAGTTGCTGGCCACCTGCGCCAGCTATGAGGAGAAGGCTAACCTGGGCAAGCGCCCAGAAGAAGTCGATCACGAATGGCTCTACGCCCCCGTGTGGGCGCAGGTCAATCGTCACTACGCCCATTTGGGCGTGGATGTGAAATCCCTGCCCGAGTTGGTGGAACAACTGGGCATCCTGCGGTTCGGTCATCGTCCGCGCGTGGGGGATACCTTCTCGGGTGGTGGCTCCATCCCCTTCGAGGCTGCGCGAATCGGCTGTGATGCCTACGCCTCCGACCTCAACCCCATCGCCTGCATGTTGACCTGGGGCAGTGCAGAAATCATCGGCGCGCCCACCAATCGGCGCGAGGAAATTTCGCAGGCCCAGTCCACCTTGGCCAAGGCCGTCGATCAGCGCATCGCCGGGTTGGGCATCGAGCACGATGCCGAGGGCAATCGCGCCAAGGCGTATCTCTGGTGCCTCGAGGCGCGTTGCCCGGAAACTGGGTGGATGGTGCCCCTGTCCCCGACCTGGACGGTGTCCAAGACGCGCGGTGCCATTGCTCGTTTGAAGCCAGACCCCAAGCACAAGCGCTTCGATATCGAAATCATCTCGGGCGCGTCCAAGGCAGAGATGAGCGCCGCCGAGAAAGGCACGGTACGAGAGGGCGACATGGTTTATGCCTTGGACGGTAAAACCTATCGCACGCCCATCAAGACCCTGCGCGGTGACTTCAGGCAAGCCGGGGTGACGGGCAATCGCTTGCGACGCTGGGAAAAATCCGACTTCAAGCCGCTCCCGAATGACATTTTTCAGGAGCGCCTGTACGCGATCCAGTGGATCAGCAAGGACACGCTGGATGCGGGCCGTCAGGACACTTGGTTTGCCGCGCCCACCGCCGACGACATCGAGCGCGAACAGCGCGTAGATCACTTGGTCGCCAAAAATTTGGACAGCTGGCAGGCCCAAGGCTTGGTGCCGGATATGGCCATCGAGCCGGGCGATGAGACGACGCGCCTATTCCGAGAGCGCGGCTGGACGCATTGGCATCATCTGTTCAGCCCCCGCCAGATTCTGGTGGCTGCCCTAGTGCATGAACAGATCCGGCGGATGCCTGACGACGTGCAACCGGCGTTGTGCCTGTCGCTGGCCAAAATGCTGGATTGGTCGAGCAAGCTGTGCCGCTACGGCACCGGGGCCGCGCGCGAGTCGATTACGCAGACCTTCTACAACCAAGCCTATAACACCAACTTTTTCTACGGCGTGCGCTCGTTCGTCACCGGGCGCAATTACCTGTTCTTGACCGATGCTGCGAGCAGCATCGCGGGCGGCTTGACCGTCCGGAACAAGGAAGCCTCCGCGCTCCAGCGCGACGCTGAATTCTGGATCACTGATCCACCGTATGCCGATGCGGTTAACTACCACGAGATCGCAGAATTTTTCATCGCCTGGCTACGCAAGAACCCCCCCAAGCCCTTCGATGACTGGGTGTGGGATTCGCGCCGTGCGCTGGCGGTCAAAGGCTCTGGCGAGGACTTCCGCCATGGCATGGTCGCCGCCTACAAGGCGATGGCCGAGCACATGCCCGACAACGGCATGCAGTGCGTGATGTTTACCCACCAGGACACGGCCGTCTGGGGCGATCTGATCGGTATCTTCTGGGCAGCGGGTTTGCAGGTGGTGGCCGCGTGGTACATCGCCACAGAAACCACCTCGGAACTGAAGAAAGGCGGCTACGTGCAGGGCACCGTCATCCTGATGCTGAAGAAGCGCGCCGCAGGCGAGCGCACCGGCTTCAAACAGCGCTTGCTGCCCGCCGTGCGACAAGAAGTGGCGCGCCAGATCGAAACCATGATGCACTTGAACGACGCCGTGGAAGCGCACCACGGCGAGCCGGTGTGGGGCGACTCCGACTTGCAGATGGCCGGATATGCGGCAGCGCTCAAGGTGCTAACCGCCTACACCCGCATCGGCGACGAAGATGTTACCTCTTTCGCTCTGCGCCCCCGCGCACGCGGCGAGGTGACCGTGGTCGACGAAATCGTCCAGCAGGCGGCGGAAACCGCCTCCAGCCTGCTGGTGCCCGAAGGACTGACGGCGGATACCTGGGGCCACCTCACTGGCATCGAGCGCTTTGTGCTGCGCATGATGGACATGGAAACCACCGGCGCGGCCAAGCTGGACAACTACCAGAACTTCGCCAAGGCGTTCCGCGTGGAAGACTACGTCCGCGTGATGGGCGACATGCGCCCTAACTACGCACGATTGAAGCGCGTGGCCGAGTACGCCTCGCGCGATCTCACCGACGCGACCGAGATCGGCGCGACGCGACTGGGCCAGCTCATCATTGCCGTGCAGCAATTGCTTAAGGACACCGACGCGCAAGTCATCGTCGAACAGCTGCGCGCAGACATGGTGGACTTTCTCGAAGCCCGTTCCTTGCTGGTCGACATGCTTACTTTCATCGAACGCAAAGACCCCGAACCCCAGGTGCGCACTGCCGCCGAAGTGCTGGGCGCACGCCTGAAGAACCTGCGCTTCGGCGACTGAGGCAAGGAACCTATCGGATATGAGCATCCGGCGCTTCTCTTCGCGTACCCATCGGCTGGATGCCAGTTTTCTGATGCAGCATCTCGCCGGCGCGCAAAGCTACAAGCGCATCGCGGGCTACTTCACCAGCTCGCTGTTCGAGGTGGCGGGTGAGGCGTTGGAACACATCCCCGAGGTCAAGATCGTCTGCAACGTAGATATCCACCCGGACGACCTGAAAGTGGCGCAACTGCGCGAGAGCAAGATGCTTGGCCGCTGGAACGAGCGCGGTCTGGAGGCCGAGGCACTGCTCAACCGCGAACGCTATCGGCGTTTAGACGCCTTCCTCGCCAAACACGGGCAGGCGGTGCGCATCGCACCCGATGACATCTGCGGCTTTGTTCACGGAAAAGCAGGCGTGATTACCCTAGCGGATGGGCGCAGGCTGGGTTTCATCGGCTCGATGAACGAGACGCGCAGCGGCTGGCAGCGTCACTACGAAATCCTCTGGGAAGACGAATCGCCAGAAGGCGTGTCATGGATAGAAGAGGAATTCGACTTCCTGTGGAACGCAGCCAAGCCTCTGCCGCAGGCCGTGATCCGCGAGGTTCATCGGCGCAGCTATCGGCGCGAGATCGAATTCGTCGAAATCGAGGACGACGAAAACCTGGCACCTGCGGCACTGATCGAATCGCCGTTGTACCGCGAAGGCCAGCAACTTCAGCCCTGGCAGCAAGGCTTTCTGACCGAATGCCTACGGCACCAGCGTCTGTACGGCGCGGTGCGTCTGTTGCTGGCGGACGAGGTGGGTTTAGGCAAAACGCTATCGCTGGCCACCGCTGCATTGACGCTGTGTCTGCTGGCGGATAAAGAGAATGGCACACGCCGGCCGGTGGTGATCTTCGCGCCCGCCACGCTCACCGAGCAGTGGCAGACCGAAATGCTGGACAAACTGGGCATCCCCACCGCGCGTTGGGATACCGTCGGCAAGGTCTGGCTGGACGCGGACGAGCGCGTGCTCTCGCCTGCGGGGCGCGAGCAGATTGCCCACTGCCCGCTGCGCATCGGCATTGTGTCGACCGGCTTGATGATGCGCGATTCCCTGGAAAAGCAGCATTTGCTGGGCATGCGCTTCGGCGTGGTGATTCTGGACGAAGCGCACAAGGCCAGAACCCGCCAGGGCTTCGGCAGGGACGCCGGAACACCGAACGAGCTGCTGGCCTTCATGCGTGAGATCGCCGCGCGCGCCGATCATGTCCTGCTGGGCACAGCTACGCCGATCCAGACCGATCCGAGGGATCTTTGGGATTTGCTGGGCATCCTGCATCAAGGCCCGGGGCGCTTCGTGCTCGGCCACGACCTTGCATCGTGGCATCGGCCGGATGAGGTGCTCGACATCCTGGCAGGCCGCGTGGAGGTAGAAACCCTGACCCGTGCCTGGGAACTGCTGCGCTCGCCGCTGCCGCGCTTGGAATCCACCAGCGAGCCGCGCGCTCGACGCTTGTTCTCTGCCATCCGCCAAGACTTGGGCCTGCAGAACGGCGAATGGCTAACCAACCGTTCGCTGGCCGAGCTGACGGAAGAAACCCGAGAAATTCTGGAAGAAGAACTGGAGCGCCGCATTGCCGGGGCCACCCTGTTCCAGCGTGAAAACCCCTTGGTTCACCATGTTGTGCTGCGCAAGCGCCAGCAGCTCGAAGACGCCGGTTTGCTGGCCAGGGTGGGCGTGGATGTTCACCCCGATCGCGAGCAGGTGACCGGGCAGCAAGCCTTCGATGTGCTGTTTGAAGGCAAGGCGCTGCGCACCTCGGAAGACTTCCGACAGGCCTATGGTGAAGCGCGCGCCTTCGGCAAAGCGTTGGCCAAGCGCGGCAAGGGCAGCGGCTTCATGAAAAACCTGATGGAGCAGCGCATATGCTCCAGCGTCCACGCGGGACTCTCCACGGCGCGGCGCTTGCTGGAGGGGGGCATCGTCCATGAAGCAGACGAAGAGAAGGAAGGCGACGTCAAGGTCGAGACAAGCGAAGAGCGCGAGGTGCTTGAACGCCTGATCGCCCGATTGGAGCGGCTGAAGTCCGACCCGAAAATGGAGGCCGTCGTCCACTTCCTTGATCAGGAGCGGTGGCGGGAGTTGGGCGTCATCATCTTCAGCCAGTACTACGACACCGCCAAGTGGTTGGCCGATTCACTGGCAGGCCGCTATCCCGAGGAAGCAGTCGGCCTGTACGCAGGTGCGGGCCGCAGCCGCCTCTATCAGCGTGGCGACAGCGTGAGCGTCGAGCGCGAAACGCTGAAGCGCATGGTGGCCGAACACCAGATTCGGGTCATGGTGGCCACCGATGCCGCCTGCGAAGGCTTGAACCTGCAAACCCTGGGCACGCTGATTAACGTCGATCTACCGTGGAACCCCACGCGACTGGAACAACGCATCGGCCGTATCAAACGCTTCGGACAGCGGCGCGAAACCGTGGACATGTTGAACCTGGTGTTCGAACAGACGGTGGACGAGAAGATCTACGAGCGCCTTTCCGAGCGCATGAAGAACCGCTACGATCTGTTCGGCTCGCTGCCGGACACCATCAAGGACGAATGGATCGAGGACATCGAAACCCTGGGCGAGCGGTTGGACGAATTCATCAACGCGCAGAAAACCGCGACCGGCTTCGACCTCCGCTACACCAGCACGATGATGCCTCCAGAGAAAGACTGGCGCGAGTTCACAGAAGTGCTCTCGCGGCGCGACCTGGCCACCCTGATGAGTGCAGGCTGGGGATAGATCAGGGAGCCTGCTCGCGCAGAACCTTGAAACGACGGCGCGCTTCCATCGAAGTCGTCACTTTGCTCCCGGCGAAGTCAGCGGATCAGCCCTGACTGATGCCCATGAGCCGATACGGCTGACACAAGCCTGGTCGATATGTCTTCGATACAACCAGATATACCCGCGGGGAGTGGTTGCTTGCTCTAGGGGCTAAGACTTGCGCCTAGCACTCTCGCTCGGGCCCGCGCGGGAAGGCCGACATTTGTGCCCCATTGGGTCGTTGACTTGGTTCCTTCTTGCCCACGCTGCCCTGCGCTACGCCGCGGAAAGCGGTCTTTTCGAGCCGCCAACCGCAGGTCCGGCGGCTGAAGAATTTCCCCGACTTTTTTTCAGTCCCAAGAGGATTTCCGCGTCTTAGGAACTTGCCTAATTGGGCGTCATCCTGCGGCCCAAGTAGGCAATGGTGCCTACTGTTTCGCAGAGATACCCAATGAGTCTATATCCCTCCACCGGCAATCACGCCGGCCCGTTGTCCCCCGTTTCCTTCGACGCAGCCGGTCGCCCGGCCTCCATCCGAGTCCTGCGCAAGAAGGAACTGGCCAAGAAGATGGGCTGCTCGCCCAGCACGATCGATAACCGTCGCAATCGCGACAGTCCCTGGTACGACGAAACGTTCCCTCGCCCTGTGGACCTTGGAGCAGGAGGCTCCCGCAGCTCGGCCAAGGGCTGGCTAGAGCATGTCGTTGACGCGTGGCTTCAATCACGCATGGAGGAGGCTCTTCGCGGCTGATCGCCTCACTAACCCGACATGACCAACATTCCGGGAAAGCCCCTACAGGCCTAGGTCTTTCTTATCTGGAGAGAGCAATTCTCCGGGACATTTCTCGTGGCGAATTCCGGTTTATATCCAATACCTACGCATCCAGCGTATCGCCTCTCCACCAACTACTGATCACCTCGATCAAACACATCACAGAAGAGCCA
Organism: Lysobacter sp.; assembly: GCA_050737755.1. GTDB lineage: Bacteria > Pseudomonadota > Gammaproteobacteria > Xanthomonadales > Xanthomonadaceae > Novilysobacter. The sequence goes on along the minus strand of JBOHYC010000320.1, from coordinate 18,531 downwards.
TACCTATGAACATCAGCAACGACACCCCAGACATCATCCAAACCATCCCTGATATCGAGTCTCGGGAGCACAATCATCATTTCCTTGTCCACAGCACCATGCAGCGCCACGGGCGGACCTACATCGGTCCAGAGTTCGACTTCGTCCACTGGCTGAGGCGGTCTGCGAAGCTGGGGGTCAACATTTCCAATACGGACGACTCTCCTTACGAAGTTGCGTCCAACACGAAGACCGGGCCGTTGTATCGCCTGACCCGTCTGGGCAGGGCAATTTTTCTCCAGTGCAAGAGTTACAACGAGGCCGTGGCCTCCTACTACCGGGAGCACCGTTTCAGTCCGCCTCTGGCGGTGATCCTCAGGGCTGTCCAGCAATGGGGACAGGCGCTTTGCGACTGCATCCGTGGTCCGGACCGGCTCGACGTAGGTATGGCGCGGGCACGCGAGATCCTCGACCAGTTTGCGGCGTCTGTCAGGCTGGAGCAGCGCAGCAACGCCTACAAGAACGAACTGGACAATTACAAGCGCAATGAGGAGGGCAACATTGCCAGCTGCTGCGAGTATCTCGCAGCGCAGTTCGAACGCAGGTCGCAGTTGCTGATCCTACGGATCGATCTGTACTTCCGACCCGAGTTCATCGACTGGGGACGCACCCGTGAGGCGGATGCCCATTACAGCCGCTTCCTGCGGGCTTTGCGAGAGGACCGCATCCTTTCCGACGTCCTGGGCTACATCGGCAAGCGCGAGGACGGTATCGACCGAGGTATCCATTACCACGTCCTTATCGTGGTGGACGGTCACAAGCACCGCGATGCCGCCAACCTGACCCGCATCGTGGGCGAGGACTGGGTCAATCGCTGTGGTCAGGGTCGCTACTTCGACTGCGGCGACGGGCACGCCGAGGGAATAATGGATCGGGCGAGCTACTTCAACTGTTACGCCCGGGCTAGTGAGTACCGTTACAACGGACTGGGCCTTGTCCGTCCGACGGATGCCGACAAGCTGCGAGGCTTGCGTTGTGCCGTCGACTACCTGTGTAAGGAAGAAACCCAGCTCAAGCCGACGCCCTTGGTTACGCAAGAGCCTGACCGCGCGCAGAAGTTTTTCCAACGCGGAGCGCGCAATCTGCGTAAGGGCATCATGCCCAAAGGCCACAGCGGACGTGGAGCGCCCCGTCGCAGTAGCCTCGATACATCCATTATCGAGCGTGAGTTGTTGAAGCGATAATAGCTTCCCGCGATGGACAAAAAAAAGGGCCGGGGTTACCCCGGCCCTTTTCTATTTCTGCAGTGACTTCATTAGTGCTGAAAATCGAGTTCTCCTGTACGCGTATGCTTCTCCCCGCTGATGAAGAACATCAGTGCCGATACCTCGTCATGATCTCCGGTGTCCCAGAATCCAAGGCGCAGAAGTAGCTCCATCAGGAGCTTCGGATCCTGACCGAGTGAAGGCCCCATGGCACCGCTCCAGCGGCAGGCGGCGTAGAGGGCCCTCGCGAAGAGTGCGTTCACGAACGATTGCTCGAAAAATTCCTCGACCGGAACCTGTTCAATGGCTTTGCGTTCTTCATTCTGACGCGTCGACTCGCGCTCGTAAAATCTACTGGTAAGCTTGGCCGCGAACTTGTCTCGACCATTGTTGAACGGCTTGGGGTTAATTTCGTATCCAGCATTGAGCTCCTCGAACTTCGGGCTCAGCGCCTTTATTGTCATTTTAGCTTTCGGTCTATCTCGCCAATCAAAAGCATTCTTCAAGATTGCATGCATGAGCGGGGAGGACTCTTCCAGGCTGTACGGATCCCATGGCTCTGCAGCATCCATAGAAGTTTCGTGCAACTCCACTGGCGCTACCGTTCCTATATACAGATCCTTCAAGCTCACTCCATGCAATCCGTAAGAGATTTCCTTCGATCGTCGGTCGAAGGACTTGACCATCATGCAGTGTCCCTTCGCAGGATCAAATGCAGAGGGTGTGGCATAGCCGATGTCTCTGCTCTCGGGCTCCAGTTTTGCCGACAGAATCATGAATTGCGAATCAAAGTCGATGGAGAGTGCTTGGTTCTCCTTCAGCCGCAGGAACAGCGCACCTGCATTGAAGGTCTCCAACGTCACTATCCCGCGGGCCAGCAGTACCTGAATCTGTTCGCGATCCAGTCGCAGATAGCTCGGATAGGGAGCGTTTCGTACCGCACTTCTTCCGGACTGCTCGTCGGTCATCCGTTCCGGCGCGCGCGACTTTGATCCGATCGAGAACTGGTTCCAGTAGTCACAACGAAAGCCATCGGGCGTGCGGACATAGAGGAAGGTGTCGCTACTGTCATTCAGCAGCTCGTGCACGTATTCGACCGGATCGCTCTCCTCAAGCACTGCCAATAGGGACTTCACACGAACCGCTGGTAACTCAGTTGCCACGCTTGCGCTCCTTCAAATCTTGCTTGCTCTTCCCGGCATCCGGAAGAATGAAGTCTGCCCAGGCCTGCATCATCGGACGGCGTTGTTCCAGCAGGTCCGTACGGTGATAAGCCGCCTCGACCTTGTTTTGAACCGCGTGAGCAAGTGCGCGCTCGGCTAGGTCGCGGGCATAGCTCATTTCACTGCACCAGTCACGGAAACTGGACCGAAATCCGTGAGCCGTCGCCACTCGTCCCGTCGTACTGCTCGGCGCCTTCACCCTCCGCAGCAAAGCGGTCAGAGTCATATCGGATAGCACAGAACGTGCCTGCACAGATGGAAAAACGAGTTCCTCATGGAGCCCCAGCTGACGCTTGAGCAATGCGACCGCTTGCTCTGGCAACGGAACCCGGTGAGCCTGCTTAGCCTTCATCCTCTCGGCGGGAATCGTCCACAGCTTTGCGCGAAGATCTACCTCCTCCCAGGTCATTCCCCGGACCTCTCCTGATCGGCTAGCGGTCAGAATCAGCAACAGCAAGGCGTGCCGCGTCACGTCGAACTCACTGGCGCCGGCAAGTTCCTTCTTCACAAAGGACGGAACCTTTGCCCAAGGCATTGCTGGCTGATGCTCCTGACGGACCGACTTCCCCGGCTGGAGTGGCAGCAGGTGCGTGACCACTTCGACCGGGTTGACCTGATTGAACCCGTGCGCCCAACCCCACCCCATCACCGCGTGCAACCGTTGCTTCACTCGACTCGCTGTCTCTGCCTTCTCCAGCCAAATGGGACGAAGGACATCTGCGATGTGTCGGGGTTGGATCTGGTCTATGGGAAGGGCGCCGACCAGCGGGAACGCATACGCGATCAGTGTGTTGAGCCATTGTTGCGCGTGCTTTGGATTTTTCCAGCCAGGTGTCAGCTCACTGTGAAGCTGCTCCGCGGCCTCTTGGAAAGTCGGAGTCTTTGGCCTGGCACGATCAGCTGCCTTGACCTCCAGCGGGTCCTGGCCCACAGCGATCTGCTCCCGCATTTCGCGAGCCAGCTTGCCCGCCAAGGCAATCCCGACCTGCGGGTAGATTCCTAGACCAGCATTGCGTCGCTTAGCGGTGATGGGGCTGACAAACCGCAGCACCCACTTTCCCTGCCCGCGCTGCGTAGGTGATGGAAGCAACGTTAGACCGGTTACACCACCGTGGGGCACAGCTTGCCCGCCTGGGCTAAGGCTGCGCGCCTTAGCATCCGTGATCAACGCCATGTCCCACCTCGGATCCCCTGTCTCTGGTATGCCATCCAGTATGCCATTCGCTGTTTGCTGCCTTTGGGTGCTGTTGGGGTGCATTGGCAGCGAGGAGTGGCTAAGCCACTGGAACCTCGTGCTAAAATTCCCCGGCTTGGGGTTGGCTGGGTTCCATTGGGGACTGCCAAGGCAGTCCCTCTCTCCGCCAGTTTCAGCGGCAAGAAAACCAGCAAGTCAGCAAGTCTCTGTGGTGGCCCCGTCGGCCCCTCGCGACGCTAGGTCGAAAACTCCGCCAGGGCCGGAAGGCAGCAACGGTATTGACTGACGCGGGTGCCGAGGTCAGCCGGCGGGGTCATCGCCTTTTCAGGCGTCGTCCGGGCGCACTTGCATCGCGCTGGTTTCGGCGAGTTCGACTACTTCGTCCCGATGCCCTACCCGATAGCCACGCGCTGCCAGTGTTTCGCCCTCGGCGGCGCTGGCGTAGTGATAGAGCAGGCAGCGGTCGAGCAACTCACGCGGGTATTCGCGCTCCAGATCATCGATGCCACTGTGCGACGGGTTGCCGTGCAGCGCGCAGTCGTGGGCGACCAGTTCGCCGGCATCGGCGAATCGCGCCAGCACCTCGGGAATCGGCCGGGTGTCGCCGGTCCAGACCAGGCTGCCATGCAGGCGCAGGCCGAATGCGGTGTCCGGCCAGTGATGGCGCGCCGGGAACACCTCCAGCCGCACACCGTCGTGCCAGAACGCCTCGCCGACCGGGATCACCTGGAACGCATCCCAGAAATTCGCGCCCCCCTCGGCCAGCGCATTGGGGTAGCCGCCAACGCGCTGGTGCAGCAGCGGCACCAGCTTGGCCGGCACGTAGAGGCGCACCTTGCCACGCCGCTCTTCGTCGAAATAGCTGCCGACAAACAGGCGCTCGAAGCCCCCGACATGATCCAGATGGGTGTGGGTGACGAACAGCGCGCGCGGCATGTCGCCGTACTGCGCGAGGTAGGCGGTCAGGCCTTCGCCGCCGCAGTCGATGGTCAGCCACGGCGCCCCATCGCGCTCGATTGTCGCCATCGCCGAACCCAGTTCGACCGCCGAGGAGTTGCCAACACCGTTCAGCCGCAATGCCCAGCCCATGTCAATAACCCCGCGCCCAGATGCGATCGTAGGTATCGCGAAGTCGTGTGAAATCGTGTTCGACCGCTTCGACCGGTCGCTCGCCGCGCAATTTCAACAATGACCGTTTGAGTCGTTTGAGGTTGCGTTCGCGCCAACCGGTCGCGGGTATGCGCATCCGTCCGCGGTCGAGGTCGATCACCCAGCCCTGCCCGGTCGTGTCGAACAGCAGGTTGTGCGCGTTGAGATCGGCATGGTCGAGCCCGGCGCGATGCGCGCGGGCAACCAGCCGGCCGGCCTCCTCCCACGGCGCACCATCACCAGCCACGATCGCGCGGTCGGCCAGGGTGCGGACATCGGGCAGGCGTTCGATCAGGATCGCCGCGCGGTAGTACAGGCCTTCGCGCCAGTAGCCGGCGGCGATGGGCTGTGGCACCGGCACACCCTTCCCGGCAACGGCGCGGGTCAGGCGGAATTCGGTGAAACTGCGGGTGTGGTCGGCACCCCGCCAAAGGTAGCGATCGCGACTGAAGCGGGCGACCATCCCGCCGCGCAGGTAGCGCCGCAATACCGACTGGCCGAACGGAGCGTCCACGAACCACGCACCCCCACGTCCACCACTCTCGACCGGGCGGGCCTTCCCGTCCCAGTATGCTGGCGAGAACCACTCGGGATCCGCTTGCCGCACCCGTGTCAGGTCGAACAGAATCGCACCGTATCCGCTGGCGTCGCGGAACGGCGTCAATCCCTCAGTGGCGTCATACCCCGTCATCGCCCGGAGTCTAGCAATTACCGCCACGCACGCATCCGCTCCCGCGCCCGCCTCGATCTGCCTGCTGCGGCTGTCAGCACTGGGCGACGTCACCCACGTCGTACCACTCGTGCACACGCTGCAGTCGGCATGGCCCGACACGCGTCTTTGCTGGGTGATCGGCAAGGGCGAGCGGCGATTGCTCGAAGGGCTGCAAGGGGTCGAGTTGATCGAGTACGACAAGAAGTCCGGCCTGCACGGCATGTTCGAACTGCGGCGCCGCTTGCAGCAGGACCACAACCCGCCATTCGACGCATTGCTGCAGATGCAGGTCGCCGCGCGTGCAAACGTGCTGTCCGCCTTCATACCGGCGCGAACCCGTGTCGGCTATGACCGTGCGCGCTCGAAGGATGGTCACGGACTGTTCGTCAACCGGCGCATTCCCGACCGCCCCGGCATCCACGTGCTCGATGCGATCGGCAGTTTCTGCGAGCCATTGGGCCTGCGCCAGACCGAAGTACGCTGGGACCTGCCGGTTCCGGACGCCGCCCGCGATTGGGCGGCCGCGCAATGGCCGGCCGACGGCGTACCGACGCTGATGATCTCGCCCTGTTCCAGCCACGTACGACGCAACTGGCACCCCGACCGCTACACGGAAGTGGCCGACCACGCGATCGACCGTGGCTGGCGGGTCGTGCTGTGCGGCGGTCGCAGCGAACTGGAACGACAGACCGGCGACGCGATCATCGCTGCGATGCGCGGCGCGCCGTTGGACCTGATCGGCAAGGACACCCTCAAGCAACTGCCGGCGCTGCTGGAACGCGCGCAACTGGTCATGACCCCGGACTCCGGCCCGATGCACATCGCCAATGCCATGGGAGCCAAGGTGCTGGGGCTGCACGCGGCGAGCAACCCGGCCCGCAGCGGCCCGTATTCGGACCGGCGCTACTGTGTCGACCGCTATGACGATGCCGCGCGCAGGTATCTCGGCAAACCCGCCGCGAACATCGGCTGGGGCACCAAGATCGAGCATGACGGCGTGATGGACCTGGTCACCGTGGACGACGCCATCGCGGCGTTCGAGCGCTACCGCACCGACCATCCACAGGCCGGAGCGTAGGCTGCACGGCGACGTTCCATGATCGACCAGTTTGATCGACCACTTTTCAGGAGTTTCCGATGGCAGCCTGGTTCACCGCGGTCGCGCCGTTCCTGCCCGACATCATCCAGATGGCCAAGCCGATCTTCACCCGAAGCAAGGGCGAGGAAAAGGCGCCGGACCTGGTCCCGCGACAGATCACCGAACTGCAGGATGCGGCAGCCCAGAACGCCGAATCGGTGCGGGTCCTCGCCGCGGAAATGCAGCAGACGCTGACGGCGCTGCAACAGGCTTCCGGCGAACTCGAACGCAAACTTGAACGCGCCAACCGGCTGTCACTTGTGGCGGCCACGGCCGCCGCGTTGGCATTCCTGGTCGCCGCCTACGCCTTGGCTACCTAGGCGCCTACACGGATCCGGCTCAGGGCGCGCCCGCGGACCCGTAATCCTCGTACGACTTTTCCTCGACGTAGGCCGAACCCAGCGCGGCATTGATCTCGCGCTTCAGGCGGGCGCGATCGTCGTTCTGGAAGTAGACACTGCGGGCCAGCTTGATGAAGCCCTCGTCGAACGCCTGGGCCTTTTCCTTGACCCGGATATCGTCCTCGATATCCCACAGGCGCTCGTTGACCGCCTTGAGGTCCGCGCGCAGGCGAACGATGTCGGTGCTGGCGGCCGGATGCGCCATCCAGGTCTTCTCCAGCGCCGACAGTTCGTTGCGGACATTGGCCAGCTTGGCCGGATCGCTCATGCGCTCGGACTTGATCTGCAGGATCGCGATCTTGTCGAGCAATTCGCCAAAGGACACCGGGACCAGGATTTCCGACATGACGCCGCCATCGAGTAAAGAGGGGCGGACAGTGTACCGCCGGTGCGAAAGATCTTGTCGCGGGGGCGATCGCCCCGTATCATTTCCGGCTCGACTGCACCCGGAGAGGTGGCAGAGCGGTTGAATGTACCTGATTCGAAATCAGGCGTACGTTAATAGCGTACCGGGGGTTCGAATCCCCCCCTCTCCGCCAATGTTCCAGGAAATGGGCTGCTTGCAGCCCTTTTTCTTGAGCGGCTGTCTGACACGGATCGTCTTGCCTCGCGGCCGCCGCGCCACGATGATTCCGTTATCCCGTCAGAAGAGCCCGACAACGCGACCGGCATGACCGACCCATGATCGAATTCGGACACCTGACCCACGTCGGCCTGCGTCGCGAGCTCAACGAAGACAGCTATTACGGCGACAGCGAGCTGGGACTGTGGCTGGTGGCCGATGGCATGGGCGGACACGAGTACGGCGAGGTGGCCAGCGCGCTCGCTCGCGAGACCATCGTCCGCGAGGTCCGCGACGGCACCCCGCTCGCGCAGTCGATCCGGATCGCCGACGAGGAAATCATCCGTACCTCTCGCCGCCGCCACGATGCCCTGCCGATGGGCACCACCGTGGTAGCCGCGCGGATCGAGGGCAATCGTTTCGAAGTGGCCTGGGTTGGAGACAGCCGGGTTTACCTGTGGCGCGACGGCCAACTCGCCCAGCTCTCGCAGGACCACAGCTACGTGCAGGAGCTGATCGCCAACGGCGCGATCACCCATGAGCAGGCCCGCAGCCATCCGCACCGCAATGTCGTCACCCAGGCCCTGGGCGTGACCGACCCGCGCAACCTCAACGTCGAGACCATGACCGGCGAGTTGCAGCCCGGCATGCAACTGCTGCTATGCAGCGACGGCCTGACCGAAGAGGTCGACGACCGCAGCATCGCCCGCGTGCTGGAACACCAGGATTGCAGCGCGCAGGAATGCGTCGACAGTCTGGTCGCCGCGGCGCTGGACGGGGGTGGTTCGGACAACGTCACCGTGGTGCTGGTGCGCAGCCACTAACCGTCAGGCCGGAATCGCCTCTGTGGTTTCGGCCGCAACGTCCCAAAGCGCCCGCCCAGCCTTCTTGCGCAGCCCGACCAGCCGCGCTTCGTGGGCGGCACGCTCCTCGTCGGACACCAGCACATGCGGGCGTGGACGACTCAGGTCGACCTTGAACTCCACCGCGGCAACCGCGCCGGGCTCCGCCGTGGGAGTCCCGAAACCAATCTCCTCCTGCCCCGAGGTCAGGCCGATGTAGACCTCGGCGAGCAACTGGGCATCGAGCAATGCGCCGTGCAGCTGGCGGTGGGCGTTGTCCACGCCCAGCCGCTTGCACAGCGCGTCCAGCGAGTTGCGCTGGCCGGGGTAGCGTTCGCGGGCGAGCTTCAGCGAATCCTCGATCGCGCAGCGGTCGGCCAGGCAACCGTGCTGGACGCCGGCCATGCGCAGTTCGTTGTCGAGGAAACCGACGTCGAATGCGGCGTTGTGGATCACCAGCTCGGCGCCGTCGATGAACTCCAGGAACTCCTCGACCACCTCGGCGAAGCGCGGCTTGTCGGCGAGGAACTCCACGGTCAGGCCGGTGACTTCCTGGGCGCCCGGTTCGAACTCGCGGTCCGGCTTGAGGTAGCGATGGAAGGTGCGACCGGTCGGGCGTCGTTCGACGAACTCGACGCAGCCGATTTCGACCACGCGGTTGCCGCGCTCCCAGCTCAGGCCGGTGGTTTCGGTATCAAGGATGACTTGGCGCATGACGGTCAGTGTAAGTGGCCCCGGTCAGCGGCGCAGCTTGATGGCCTCGTCGCGCGCCAGCACGTCGACGCGCTCGTTGTCGGGGTTGCCGGAATGACCTTTGACCCAGCGCCAGTCGATCACGTGGCGCTGCGCGGCGGCATGCAGGCGCTCCCACAGGTCGCGATTCTTGACCGGGGCACCGGCCGCGGTCTTCCAGCCGCGCCGTACCCAGTTCGCCATCCACTGGGTGATGCCCTGGCGCACGTACTGGGAGTCGGTGTGGAGGACGATTTCGCAGGCCTCGCTGAGGGTTTCCAGCGCAGCAATCGCCGCCATCAGCTCCATCCGGTTGTTGGTGGTATCGGCCTCGCCGCCGACAACCTCGCGCTCGCGGCCCTTGCAGCGCAGCAGTGCGGCCCAGCCGCCGGGACCGGGATTGCCGAGGCAGGCGCCATCGGTATGGATTTCAACGGTTTTTCTGGGATCGGAAGTCATCCGCCCATTATTGCCGAGCGCAGCCGCAAACGGGCGGGCGGAATCGGCGCGCGGACGCGTTTGCCGACAGTCAGCGCCAACCCGGCGCGCAGGCGATCGGTCGCACCGATCCCGGCTTCGCCATGGCCGACCCGCCAGTGCGGTCCCAGCCATTGCAGGCTGACCGAGTTGCGGGAGAATCCGGCGCGCCGCAACGCGGCCTGCCAATGCCCGGGGTCGCGCGCGCGCAGGCCCGTGCCAGCCCAGCGGAAACGGTACGGCGTCCACGGGTTGAGCGCCGCGAGCCAGAGGGTGCCGCCGGGGGCAAGCACCCGGGCGCATTCGCCCAGCAATGCATCTGGGTCGGACGCGTCGTCGAGCACATGCTGCAGCAGCACCGCGCCGAGGGTTTCGCTGGCCACGGGAAGTGGCAATCCGCAGTGCACGGCGCCGACCCAGTGCCGGGATCCGCGCTGCAACAGCAAGCCGCGCCCCGCCGCGGGCGGCGGCTCGGCAGCGGTCACGCCCAGCCAGGTCCACGGCAAACCCGGCGGCGAGCGCCGTAGTATCCGCTCGACCGCCCCCGCCTCGGTCGCAAGCAGGCCTTGCCCGGCTTCGCTCCCGAACCAGTCGAAGGGCGTGCCGGGTGATGGCTGGATTTGACGCTGGGGTGCGGTCGCGAGCATGGTCCCGGGGCGCGAAAAGGTCGGTAGCGGCCTGATTCTGCGCCAGTCCACCACCTGGCCCAAGGAATTCCGATGCAACTGCAGGCCCTGCCCGCGCTATCCGACAATTACATCTGGGTGCTACGCGACGACGAGGGCGGCGCGGTGGTGGTCGATCCCGGTGAGGCCGGTCCGGTGGTGGACGCGGCCGCTGCCGGCGGTTTCCGTCCCACCGCGGTCCTGTTGACCCACCACCACCAGGACCATATCGGCGGCACTGCGGAACTGCAGAATCGCTGGCCCGGCTTGCCGGTATTCGCCCCGCATGACGACCGCATCGCCTGTGCCGCCACGCGGGTCCGGGACGGTGAGCAGGTCTCCGCAGGCGGATATGCGTTCGACGTGATCGCCGTCCCAGGTCACACCACCAGCCACATCGCGTTTCACCTCGATGGCGGCCGCGACAGCCTGCTGTTCTGCGGCGACACTCTGTTCAGCCTGGGCTGCGGGCGGATGTTCGAGGGTAGCGCGACGCAAATGCACGGGTCACTATCCCGGCTGGCCGCGTTGCCGGGCGCCACCCGCGTCTGCTGTGGCCACGAGTACACCTTGTCCAACGCGGCGTTCGCGCGCGTGGTCGAACCCGACAACCCGGCGCTGCGACGCCGCACCGAGGAAGCCCAGGCCATGCGACACGCCGACCGCCCCACCCTGCCCAGCACCATCGCGCAGGAACTTGCCTGCAATCCGTTCCTGCGTTGCGAACAGCCGGCGGTCATCGCCGCGGTCGAACAACGGCTGGGGCGCCGGTCGGAAGGACCGGTGGAGGTATTCGCCGAATTGCGGCGCTGGAAAGACGGGTTTACCGCATGACGCGGGCGTCGAGACGCGTTGTCGCGGCCGTGTCCGGCATCCTGCTGGCAGTCGCACTGGCGGCTCCGGCCATGGCAGCGCCCGATGTCACCAGTGAGACACCACCGCCCGCACCTGCGTCCGACGGCACCACCCGCAATGGCCAGGACATCTACCGGCAATTCCGCGACGGCCTGGCCACCCCGACCTGCGGGCCGGAGGTCAGCGCGCGCTGGAGCAAGCATTTCGCCGCCGCGCCCAAACGCCTGGCGAAGGTCGATGCCAACACCCTGGCGTTGTTCGGTTACGTGGTCGACAACCTGCGGCAGTCCAGCCTGCCGACCGAGTACGCGTTGATCCCCTTCGTCGAAAGCGGTTACAAGCCCGCAGCCCAGAGCCCATCGGGGCCAGCCGGGCTGTGGCAGATGATCAAGCGCACCGCACGCGACCACGACGTACCCATCCGCACCGGCTACGACGGGCGGCTGTCGCCGGTCGACTCCACCCGCGCGGCGGTGCGTTACCTCAAGACCCTGCATGGCATGTTCGCGGGCGACTGGCGACTGGCGGCAATGGCGTACAACGCCGGCGAATACCGCATTCTCGGCGCCCTCAAGCGCAGCGGCCAGGTCGCCCGCGATGCACGTCCGGCCGAACTGCCCGGGCTGTCCGGCATCACCCAGGCCTACGTGCGCAAGCTGCATGCGCTTGCATGTGTACTGACCGCTGCGGGAAACGACGAACCGTGGCTGCAGGCGCTTGACCGCCCGGTACCGCGACTGGAAGTGGTGACCGTGCCGGCCGGGATCGACCGGATCGAGGCCTGGGCGGCGGCGAACGACCAGGATGCGGAACGCCTGCGCCGGCTCAACCCGGCATTCGCCGACGGCCGCATCCGCCACGGGGCCACCCCGACCCGGCTGCTGGCATTGGCCAGCGCCCCGGCCGACAGCACCCCTGATCCGGCGGCAAAACTGGTCGGCGAGGCCGCCGGTGGCAACTAGGGCGCAGGTACACTAGCGGCTTACCGACCAGGTCCGGGTCGGGCACCCACCATCGAGGAGCACCCATGGGTTTCCTGCAAGGCAAGCGCGCACTGATCACCGGTATCGCCAGCGAACGCTCGATCGCCAGCGGCATCGCCGAGGCGATGCACGCACAAGGCGCCGAACTGGCATTCACCTACCAGACCGAGAAGCTGAAATCGCGCGTGGAGAAAGCCGCCGCCGCGTACGGCAGCGACATCGTGCTGCCGCTGGACGTCGCCGAGGACGGCAGCATCGCCAACTGTTTCGAGCAGCTCGGCCAACGCTGGGACGGCTTCGACATCCTGGTCCATGCGATCGCCTACGCCCCGCGCGAAGCGATCGCCGGCCAGTTCCTCGACGGACTGACCCGCGAGAACTTTGCGATGGCCCACGACATCTCCGCCTACTCGCTGGCGGCGCTGGCGAAGGCCGCGCGTCCGGCGATGGCCGGGCGCAACGGATCGATCCTGACCCTGTCCTACCTCGGCGCCGAACGCGCGCTGGAGGGCTACAACGTCATGGGCGTGGCCAAGGCCAGCCTTGAAGCGACCGTCCGCTACCTCGCCTACAACCTGGGACCGGAAGGTATCCGGGTCAATGCGGTCTCGGCCGGCCCGATCAAGACGCTGGCCGCGGCCGGCATCGCCGGTTTCCGCAAGATCCTCGGTCACGTCGAGGAGAACGCACCGCTGCGCCGCACCGTGACCATCGAGGACGTTGGTGGCGTGGCCGCCTTCCTGTGCTCGGACCTGGCGGCCGGTGTCACCGGTGAGGTCACCTACGTCGATGCGGGCTACAACATCCTCGGGATGACCGGACTCGGCAAGGAAGAGTAATCCCCGGGTCGCCCGGAAGTCCCATAAAAAAGCCCGGCTCGAAGCCGGGCTTTTTCGTTGTTCAGAGGTTCTGTTCGATGACGTTGACCTTGACGTCCTTGCGCATCGCGGCGACCAGTGCCGCTGCCTCATCCGCACCGGCGATCTGCGCCAGTTGCTGCTGCAGCTGCTCAAGCTGTTGCGGCGGCAACTCGGCGGCATTGCCAGGAACTACCTTGTCGACGGTGAACAACACGGTCGTACCGTCAGCCAGCACCTGCCGACCCGGGGTCACCTTGCCCTCGGCGGGCACCGCGGCGACGAAGATCGCCTCCGACACCGACTCGTCGACCAGCGGCGCGCCACGCGGCACGCCCGGCACGGACTGCGGCGCCGGCAACGATGCGGCGGTGGCGACTTCGGCCAAGGTTTCACCACCCGCCACCTGCGCCAGCAACGCATCGGCGCGCTTGATGGCAGCCTTGCGGGTACGGTCGGCACGGACCGCCGCCACCACGCTGTCGCGGACCTTGGCCAGCGGCTGCGCCTGCTCGGGCAGGTGGTCGGTCACGCGAATCCATACGTTGTGGCCCGGCGAAACCTCGATCGGATCGCTAACCGTGCCGTCCTGGACCAGCGCTTCGGAGAACGCTGCGCGCTTGACCGCGGGACTCGCCGCGAGCCCTTCGGCTGCTTCACGCGAGAACGGACCGAGCTTCTGCACCGTCGTACCCGCCGCTTCCGCGGCCGGGGCCAGCGCGCCCGGGTTTTGCAGCACGGCGTCGACCACGGCGCTCGACGCTTCACTGAAGGCGCGCTCGCGGTCAGCCTGGACCTGCTCGGCGGCCAAGGCATCACGAACCTGCTCGAACGGCTCCTGCTCGCCGGCGCGGACTTCGCGCAACTGGATGACGTGCCAGCCGAAATCGGTCCGGACCGGATCGCTGACCTGACCGGCCTCCATTGCGAACAGCGCGTCCGAGAACGCACCCGGCATCATCTCCTTGCTGATCCAGCCAAGGTCGCCGCCGCTGGCACTGGAGCCGGCATCGTCACTGTTGGCCGCGGCGAGCGCGGCGAAATCCGCCCCTTCTGCCCGGGCCTGGGTGGCCAGCTGGCGCGCCTTGGCTTCAGCGGCCTGCCAGGTCGCCTCGTCGGCGCCCTCTTCAACCGTGACCTGGATATGCGAAGCCAACCGCTGCGACTCCTCGGTGTAGCGCGCCTTCTCCTGCTCGTAGCGCGCCCGCAGTGTCGCCTCGTCGACCGCCGGCGGTGCCGGCATGCTGCTGGCATCCAGCTCGATGTACTCGATGGCCACGCTTTCGGGCGCACGGTAATCCGACTCATGCGCCGTGTACCAGGCCTGGACCTCGGCGTCGCTGACGTCCGCGGTATCGGCTTCGGCGGGCGGCACCACCAGCAGGCTGACATCGCGACGCTCGCCCATCAGCCGGATCAGGCGATCCATCTCGCCCGCGGTGATGAAGTTGCTACCAGCCACCGCGCTCGCCATCAATGATTGCTGCAGTCCCTCGCGCACGAGCTGGTCGAACTGCGCCGGGGTCTGTGCCGGTACCTGCGAAGCCAACGCCAGCTGGTAGCGCTGCAGGTCGAACTTGCCGTCGACCTGGAATGCCGGAATGGCCTGGATGGCGTCACGCACCATCGCATCGCTGACGCGCACGCCTGCCTGGTCGGCGGCCATCGCCTGCACCTTCTGGTCGATCAGCGTATCGAGCACCGCGCGCTTGTTCTCCACGCTCTCGAACGCACGCGCATCGAAGCCGTCGCCCAGAGTTGCGCGCTGCTGCTGGCGCGCCTGTTCGAAGCTCTGGCGGAACTCGTCGACCGTGATCTCTTCATGGCGCCAGAACACCGACACCGGCCAGAACGAAGGCGCGGAGCTCCACCAGATCGGCGGCGCCTCGAGCGAAGCGACGGTGGTGTTGCTGCGTTGGCCCATGTACTGCTCGAGCCCGAAGAACGCAAAGGGAATGATCAGCAGGCCGAGGATCACCGTTGCGATCCAGCCGGAGGTCTTTTCGCGGAGTTTCTGCAGCATGGTCCAGTCGCGTCGAAAGGCGGAAGCCGCACAGTCTAGCGCGGTTGGCCATGGCCAGTCCCCAGGCACGACCGCCAAAGCCGCCATGACGCGCGGCAAAAAAAAACGCCGGGAGATCTGATCTCCCGGCGTTCGACATCAAGACTGGCGGAGTGGACGGGACTCGAACCCGCGACCTCCGGCGTGACAGGCCAGCATTCTAACCAACTGAACTACCACTCCGCGCTCTTGCAACTGCTGGCAGCGGCGCGTGGACATGCCACGCAAAAACCATTGCCTTCACTAAAAGCAAGGACGCCGAAAGAGCATGTCTCCGGCGTCCCTGGGTACAACTGGCGGAGTGGACGGGACTCGAACCCGCGACCTCCGGCGTGACAGGCCAGCATTCTAACCAACTGAACTACCACTCCGCACTTTGAAACTGTCCCGCAACTGTTCCGCCCGGTGCCTGGTGGGTGCTGAGGGTTTCGAACCCCCGACCCTCTCCGTGTAAAGGAGACGCTCTACCACTGAGCTAAGCACCCTGGGTAACAGTACCGATGCGGTGTTCAGCATCGGCGGGCAAGCTGCTTAGTTTACAGCGTCCTTCAGGGCTTTGCCAGCCTTGAACGCCGGGTTCTTCGACGCCTTGATCTTGATGGCTTCACCGGTCTTCGGGTTGCGACCCTGGCGAGCGGCGCGCTTGCGGACCTGGAAGGTACCGAAGCCGACCAGCGTCACCGTGTCACCCTTCTTGAGGGTCTTGGTGATGACACTGACCATCGCGTCTACGGCATTGGCGGCGTCGGTCTTGGACAGCTCTGCAGCGTCGGCGACGGCGGCAACAAAATCACCCTTGTTCATTCGTTTGGACTCCCTGTGCGGATTGGCCCGCATTGTTCTGAGAATCGAAGCGCCCCCCGCGCACGGCGAGCCTTCGACCGACTTTGCCGCACCGCAGGACATCGGCGTCACTGCGGTGCGGTTGCCAGTTGTTATACCAGCGGCATTTTGGGGGTGCAAGCCGGAAACGTAGCAATGACGCGGGTTTCAGCCGATTTTTGCATTCTGCGTCGGATCATGCCGTTTAGTGCTTGACGCCAGCCTGCGAAGCGGGTTCGTTTTTCTCGTGTACGGGGAGTACTCCGCCCCCCGAGGCGGGCATCGGGGTCAATGGCCGTTCCAGCGCCACATCGAGCACTTCGTCGATCCACTTGGCAGTGATGATCTTGAGCCCCTGCGTCACGCTCTTGGGCAAGTCGGCCAGATCCTTCTTGTTCTCTTCCGGGATGATGACCGTGGTGATGCCGCCACGCAGCGCGGCCAGCAGCTTCTCCTTCAACCCGCCGATCGGCAGCACCCGGCCACGCAGGGTGATCTCGCCGGTCATCGCGACTTCGGCCTTCACCGGGTTGCGGGTCAGCGTCGATACCAGCGCGGTCGCCATGGCGATACCGGCGCTCGGTCCGTCCTTCGGTGTCGCACCCTCGGGCACATGCACGTGCACGTCCTGCTTCTGCAGGAAGTCCAGGTCGATCCCGAGCCGCTCGGTGCGCGCACGTACCACCGACAACGCGGCCGATGCCGACTCCTTCATGACGTCGCCCAACTGGCCGGTCAACATCAGCTGGCCCTTGCCCGGAACAAGCGTGGTCTCGACCTGCAGCAGTTCGCCGCCGACCTCGGTCCAGGCCAGGCCGGTGACCAGCCCGATCTCGTTCTGTTCCTCGGCGCGGCCGAAATCGAAGCGGCGCACGCCCAGGTACTTGTCGAGGTTCTTGGAGTTGACGCTGGTGGTCTTGGCCTTTTTCTGCGGACCGGCCAGCGCGACTTCCTTGACCACCTTGCGGCAGATCTTCGAGATCTCGCGCTCGAGGTTTCGCACGCCCGACTCGCGCGTGTAGTAACGCACGATGTCGCGCACCGCCGACTCGGCCAGCTTCAGTTCGTCCGGCTTCAACCCGTTGGCCTTGATCTGCTTGGGCAACAGGTAGCGCATCGCAATGCTGACCTTCTCCTCCTCGGTGTAACCGGGCAGGCGGATCACTTCCATGCGGTCCAGCAGCGGGCCGGGGATGTTGAGCGAGTTGGAGGTGGCGACGAACATCACCTCGCTGAGGTCCAGGTCGACTTCAAGGTAGTGATCGTTGAAGGCGTGGTTCTGCTCGGGGTCGAGCACCTCAAGCAGCGCCGATGACGGATCGCCACGGAAGTCCATCGACATCTTGTCGATCTCGTCGAGCATGAACAGCGGATTCTTGGTGCCGGTCTTGTTGAGGTTCTGCACGATCCGGCCCGGCATCGAGCCGACGTAGGTCCGGCGGTGGCCGCGGATCTCGGCTTCATCGCGAACGCCGCCCAGCGACATCCGCACGAACTTGCGGTTGGTCGCCTTGGCGATCGATTGCCCGAGTGAGGTCTTGCCCACGCCTGGCGGACCGACCAGGCAGAGGATCGCGCCCTTCATCTGCTTCACCCGGGTCTGCACCGCGAGGTATTCGAGGATGCGTTCCTTGACCTTCTCCAGCCCGTAGTGGTCGGCGTCGAGCACATCCTGCGCGGCCTTGAGGTCCTTGCGCACCTTGCTGCGCTTCTTCCACGGCACGCCCAGCAGCCAGTCGAGGTAGTTGCGCACCACCGCGGCCTCGGCCGACATCGGCGACATCTGCTTGAGCTTGTTGAGCTCGGACTTGGCTTTCGCCTCGACCGGCTTGGGCATGCCGGCCGCGGCGATCTTGCGGGTCAGTTCTTCGATGTCGTTGGGCGCATCGTCGATCTCGCCCAGCTCCTTCTGGATCGCCTTCATCTGCTCGTTGAGGTAGTACTCGCGCTGGCTCTTCTCCATCTGGCCCTTGACCCGGCCGCGGATGCGCTTCTCCAGTTGCTGGACGTCGATCTCGCCATCGACCAGACCGACCAGTTGTTCCAGACGGGCGCCGATTTCGTCGGTTTCCAGCAGTTTCTGCTTGTCGCTTATGCGTACGCCGAGGTGCGCCGCGATGGTGTCGGCGAGGCGGCCCGGCTCTTCGATGCCCGACAGGGTCTGCATCAGTTCCGGCGGCAGCTTGCGATTGGTCTTGACGTACTGTTCGAACAGGCTCATCAGCGAGCGGGTTATCGCCTCCAGCTCGCGCTCCTCGCGATCGATCACCGGCTCGATCGGCTCGGCATGGCCGGCCAACGCGCCGTCATGCTCGACGATCGCGCCGACCCGGACCCGCGACACGCCTTCGACCAGCACCTTGATGGTGCCGTCGGGCAGCTTCAGCAGTTGCAGCACGTGCGCAAGCGTGCCGACCTCGTAAAGGTCGTCACCAGCGGGGTCGTCGGTCTCGGCCGTCTTCTGCGCGACCAGCAGGATCCGCTTGTCGGCTTCCATCGCCTGGTCGAGCGCGCGGATCGACTTGTCGCGGCCGACGAACAGCGGAATCACCATGTGCGGGAACACCACCACGTCGCGCAGTGGAAGCACGGGAAGGTCGAGCATTTCGCGC
>JBOHYC010000319.1:0-3950 GCA_050737755.1 Lysobacter sp. | reverse complement strand
AGGTGCAGGACCCGGCGCGGGTGCAGCGTTCGACGCTGGAGATCGCCGCCACGTGGCTGGCCTGCGGGCTGGAGCCCGACAAGGTCCGGTTCTATCGCCAGTCCGACGTGCCCGAGACCACCGAACTGACCTGGCTGCTGACCTGCGTTGCCGGCAAGGGCATCCTCAACCGCGCGCACGC
The DNA here is from genome assembly GCA_050737755.1 of Lysobacter sp. Taxonomy (GTDB): domain Bacteria; phylum Pseudomonadota; class Gammaproteobacteria; order Xanthomonadales; family Xanthomonadaceae; genus Novilysobacter. The sequence goes on along the minus strand of JBOHYC010000319.1, from coordinate 3,769 downwards.
GTACAAGGCGGCGGTCGACAAGAACCGCGACGCCGGTGAGGACGACGATGCCGGGATCACCGCGGGACTGTTCATGTACCCGGTGCTGATGGCGGCCGACATCCTGCTGTTCAACGCGCACAAGGTGCCGGTGGGGCGCGACCAGATCCAGCACATCGAGATGGCGCGCGACTTCGGTCAGCGCTTCAACCATCTGTATGGCGAGTACTTCACGCTGCCCGAGGCGGTGATCGAGCAGAGCGTGGCGACTTTACCTGGCCTCGACGGCCGCAAGATGAGCAAGAGCTACGACAACACCATCCCGCTGTTCGTGCCGTGTGCGGAGTTGCGCAAGCTGATCTTCTCGATCGTCACCGACTCGCGCGCACCGGGCGAACCGAAGGATGCCGACGCCTCCCACGTATTCCAGCTGTACCAAGCGTTCGCCTCGGCGGCGGAGACCGCGGCGATGCGCGAGGCGTTCAGTACGGGTATTGCCTGGGGCGACGCCAAACAGGCGCTGTTCGAGCGCATCGATTCCGAGGTCGCGCCGCTGCGCGAGCGTTACGAGGCGCTGATGGCCGAACCGGCGGCGATCGAGGCGACCCTGCGTGATGGCGCCGAACGGCTGCGGCAGGAGCATGCGATCCCGGCGCTGCGCGCGCTGCGCGAGGCGGTCGGCCTGCGTGACTTGTCGGCGGTGGCGACGGGCACGGCGGGCGACGTTTCGGCCCGCCCCGCCTTGCCGGTGTTCAAGCAGTACCGCGAGGCCGACGGCCGCTTCCACTTCAAGCTGGTCGAGGGCGATCGCGTGTTGCTGCAGGGTGGCGGCTTCGATTCGCCGAAAGAGGCCGGACAGCACATCGGTGCGCTCAAGCGTGACGGGTTCGGCGGGGTCGTCCCCGGACTGGCGCTCGGCGATGGCGTGGACGCGGCGGACGTGCAGGCCGCACTCGAGCGGCTGGCCGCGGCCGAACGAGAGAAGGTCGCCGCCAAAAGCGCGTGAAGGGCTGCGGATGCCGTGACGGCCGCATTCAGCGGCGCCCGATAGGCTTGCGGGGTGACTGTCGAGCCCGCTCCCATGCCCCGCCACAACGACGAGCCCCGTGCCGATGAACCCCGTGCCGATGAATCCCGGCGCCAGTCCGCGCTGGATGCCTACGCGATCCTCGATACGGGGCCGGAACAGGCATTCGACGATATCGTCCGGCTCGCAGCGATGATCTGCGAGGTGCCGGCGGCGACCATCTCGCTGATCGACCGCGAGCGCCAATGGTTCAAGGCCCGGATTGGCGACCTGCCACCGCAGACGCCGCGTCGCGATGCGATCTGCGATTACACGATCGCCAATCAGGGCCAGCTGCTGGTGGTCGAGGACACCGAGGCCGATCCGAGGTTCGCGGGACATCCCGCGCGAATCGACGGGCGCCCGCTGCGGTTCTATGCCGGTGCGCCGATGCTCAGCCCCGACGGCCATGCGATCGGTACCGTGTGCGTACTCGACGTGGTTCCACGTACGCTCGATGCGCGCCAGCGCGACGGCCTGGAAGTGCTGGCACGGCAGACGCAGAATCTGTTGGAGTTGCGTCGCTACGCGCTGGAACAGCGTCGCCTGCTGGTCGAACGCGAGGCGTTTGCGCAGCAGGCGGAAGCCGCACGGGTCGACCTGCAGCGGCGCCACGATCGGCTCGCGCACACTGCCACCCACGATCCGCTGACCGGTCTGCTCAACCGCGCCGGGTTGTCGCAACTGCGCGCCAGCGAGGCCGGCATGGCGCGGCTGGATGCTGGGCCATACGCGCTGGTGCTGCTGGATATCGACCACTTCAAGCAGGTCAACGACCGTCATGGCCACCTGCTGGGTGACCGCGCGCTGCGGGCGGTTGCCGATGCGGTCGCCGCGTCTGTGCGAACTGGCGACGTCGCCGTGCGCTACGGCGGCGAAGAGTTCCTGGTGGTGCTGCCGGCGGCGCGGCTGGACGGGGCCGCCGAGGTTGCCGGGCGCATCCGCCAGGCCGTCGCCGATGCGAGCCGGATCTCGTTGCCGTTCAAGTTGACGGTATCGGTTGGCATCGCCGCGGGCGACCCTGCGCGCGACAGTCCGGAGCAGGTGTTCGACCGCGCCGACCAGGCGTTGTACCGGGCCAAGGCCGGCGGGCGCGACCGCGTGGTTGCCGACGACACCCTGCGTTTCGGGGAGTGAGCCCGCTGTCAATTCCAGTGGTTCGGTGCGGCGCGCTGGTTGTCCTCGCGCATCCGCACCACGCAGAAGCGCTGGCCGTCGGGCGCCTGCATCACCCACCAGCGTTTGACGAACGCGACCCGGGTCGCGCCGAGCGCTTCCAGCCGTGCGACCTCGGCGTCGATGTCATCGGTTTCGATGTCCAGGTGTACCCGCGACGGGTGTTCGACCTTCTGCACTTCGACGTGCAGGTCGCCCGGGGCGCCGCCGAACTCGGCGTACTGGCCGGTGCCGCCGGAGTCGGGATCGGTGATCGCGATCCCCAGCGCGGCGCTCCAGAAATTCGCGCTGGTGTCGAGATCATCGCTGCGGCTGTCGATGATGAATCCAGCGAGTCGGCTGCGGTGGGCCATCGGTGTTCTCCGGGAGCGGGTCCGGTCAGCACTTTAGCGCGGCGCGGATACGACAAGGGCGGCACGCGGCCGCCCTTGTCGTTCGTCTCGATGTTCGCCGCGCTTCTCTACTGCGGCGCCGACAGGTCGTCCAGCAACGCCTTGAGGAAGCGCGCGGCCTCGCCGCCGGTGCAGGCGCGGTGGTCGAAGGTCAGCGAGATCGGCATGCGCCGGTGCACTTCGATGCCGCCCATCACCGCGACCACGTCGTGCGACAGCTTGCCGGCGCCGATGATCGCCACCGTCGGGGGCACCACAACCGGAGTTGCGTAACGGCCGGCGAACATGCCGAAGTTGGACAGGCTGATGGTGTAGCCCGACAGCTCGCTGGCCGGGATCGAACGATCGCCGACCTGCGCGCGCAGGCGCTGGATCGCGGTGCGGGTGCCGGCGGCGTCGAGCATGTCGGCGTTGCGCAGCGCGGGCACGAACAGGCCGTCGTCGGTGTCGACCGCGATGCCGATGTCGACGTGCGGGTGCATCGTGCGGACCAGCTTGTCGCCGTCGAACCAGGCGTTGAGCGCCGGGACGTCCTTGCAGGCCGCGCAGATCGCGCGGATCAGGCGCGCGGTGATGTCCTGCTTGCCGATCCAGCCGTGCAGGTCGGCGTCGTCGACCAGCGTGGTCGGGACCACCTTGCTGTGAGCGTCGGCCATGACCCGCGCCATGTTGCGGCGAACGCCCTTGAGCTGCTCGGGCTGGCCGCTGGCGACCACGCCCGGCGGCTGGGTGCGCATCGGCTTGCCGCCCTGTGACAGCGTGCTGCGCTGCGTCGGCGCGGCGGCAGGGGCGGGGGCGGGGGCGCGATCGGCAGCGCGCGGAGCCGGTGCGGAACCGGCCTGCGCCGAACCATCAGCGGCCGCTTGCTTGACGTCGGCCATGGTCACCACGCCATCGGCGCCGGTGGCCCGGACCCGGGTCAGGTCGACCTTGAGCTTTCGCGCCAGCGCACGCACCGCCGGCATCGCCTTGACCCCGCCGACGCTACTGGCCTGCTCGCTGCGCACGGTATCGGACGACTGCATCGCCCCGACCACGGTGCCACTGTCCTTGCGTGGCTCGCCCTTGGCGGCCTCGCCATCTTCCTCGATCGCGCCCCCGTCATCGGAGGCGACCACGCGGTCGTCGGCGGCCGGGTCGTCACTTCCGACGCCCT
>JBOHYC010000318.1:0-2153 GCA_050737755.1 Lysobacter sp. | reverse complement strand
TTGGCGAACGCATTGATCGCGCGCGCGTGCTTGAACACGCCGCCGATGTACCACAGCGCCATCTGGCTCAGGCCGCCGTAGCCGTCGCCGGAGAACAGGTTGACCCCGCCCTTGGCCAGGCTCTGGTGCACGTGCATGCCGCTGCCGTTGTCGCCAACGAGCGGCTTGGGCATGAAGGTCGCGGTCTTGCCGTTGCGGTGGGCGACGTTCTTGATGACGTACTTCATCGTCAGCAGCTCGTCGGCCTTCTTGGTCAACGAATTGAACTTGGTGCCGATCTCGCACTGGCCGGCGTTGGCGACTTCATGGTGGTGGACTTCGACCTCGATGCCGACCTGCTCCAGCGTCTTGCACATCTCGGCGCGGATGTCGTGCAGCGAGTCCAGCGGCGCGACCGGGAAGTAGCCGCCCTTCACGCCCGGCCGGTAGCCGGTGTTGCCGCCTTCGTATTCCTTGCCGGAGTTCCACGCGGCCTCTTCCGAATCGACGTGGAAGAAGGTGTGGCCCATCTCGTTGGCGTAGCGCACCGAGTCGAAGATGAAGAACTCGGGTTCCGGCCCGAAGAATGCCTGTTCGGCGATGCCGCTGGACTTGAGGTAGGCCTCGGCGCGCTTGGCGATGCCTCGCGGGTCGCGGTTGTACGCCTGCATCGTGGTCGGGTCGAGGATGTCGCAGACCAGGATCAGGGTCGGGTCGGCGGTGAACGGGTCCAGGATCGCGGTCGACGGGTCGGGCAGCAGCACCATGTCGGACTGGTGGATGCCGCGCCAGCCGCCGATCGAGCTGCCGTCGAACATCTTGCCGTCCTCGAACAGCGCCGGCTCGACGATCGAGGCCGGGAAGGTCACGTGGTGCTGCACGCCGCGCATGTCGGCAAAGCGCAGGTCGACGAATTCGACCTTGTGGTCGCGGATGAGTTTTTCGACGTTCTCGATGGACATGGCGGGCTCGCAGGCGGGAGGAATGAGTACTCCCTTCTACAGAGCAAGCGCCGTGCCAACTTTTCTGCGCCATAAGCCGTTGATTTTATTAACACCGACAGACAGCTCCGGAGACATCCGCTCCATATCGGTGCAGTCCGGCAGCGTTCGCACTGTTCCGGTGCAACGCAGCGACCGGGTATTCTGCGCCGACGCGCTCCCGCGCCCTCATCCCCTTACTCCGGCCCCGTCTCCATGACCGACCTGCTCGCCGCGCTGCTGCTCGGCATCATCGAAGGCATCACCGAATTCCTGCCGATCTCCAGCACCGGCCACCTGCTGATCGCCCAGCACTGGCTCGGCGCTCGAAGCGCGTTGTTCAACATCGCGATCCAGGCCGGCGCGATTGGCGCGGTGGTGCTGATCTACCGCAAGCGGCTGTGGGGCATGGCGGTCGCGTTCGCAGGGCACGACGCACCGGCGGAATACGACCCGCTGGGGATCACCGCGACGCCGGCGCAGTCGCGCGATTACGCGTTCAAACTGCTGGCGGCGTTCGCGGTGACCGCGGTGGGCGGGCTGCTGGTCAAGGCGCTGGGCTGGGAGTTGCCAACCGCGATTGCGCCGATCGCGTGGGCGCTGATCATTGGCGCGGTGTGGATGCTGGTCGCCGAGCACCTGGCCGCCAAGCGCGCCGACAAGCTCGGCGAGCGCACCGCGATCAGCTGGACGGTGGCAGTGCTGGTCGGCATCGCGCAGGTCGTGGCCGGGGTGTTCCCGGGCACTTCGCGTTCGGCGGCGACGATCTTCGTGGCGCTGCTGGCGGGCACCACCAACCGCGCGGCGGCGACCGAGTTCGCGTTTCTGGTCGGCATCCCGACGATGTTTGCCGCGACCGGCTACGAGGTGTTGTCGCTGTACCTCGACGGCGGCCTCGGCAGCGTGGATTGGGCCGAGCTGTCGGTGGCGTTCGTGGCCTCGGCGGTGACCGCGTTCGTCGCGGTGAAGTGGCTGCTGCACTACATCCAGAGCCACCGGTTTACCGCGTTCGCGGTGTACCGCCTGGCATTGGGCGCGGCGCTGTTGCTGTGGTTGCCGGCCGGCGGCTGAGGCCTAACCCCGTTTGCACGGCCGGTGCGTTTGCATGATGTCCCAAGGAGATTCCATGGAGATCCGCCCGATGAACATCCGTCGCACGACCACCACCCTCGCCTTGTTGCTGCCACTGGCGCT
>JBOHYC010000317.1:0-4762 GCA_050737755.1 Lysobacter sp. | reverse complement strand
GCCACCGAAACGCTCCGCGCCCACCTTGGTCAGCGCTGCGGTCAGCGTGGTCTTGCCGTGGTCGACGTGACCGATCGTGCCGACGTTCACGTGCGGCTTGGTGCGCTCGAACTTACCCTTGGCCATGACTGTCTACCTCTGAACTTTGTCTGTTGATCTTGTTGGGGATGACCGGCGACCTTGGGCCGCCGGCCGGTGCATCAGTTCTTCTTGACCACGGACTCGGCGATGTTGGTCGGCGCCTCGGCGTAGTGGTCGAACTCCATCGTGAAGGTTGCGCGGCCCTGCGACATCGAACGCAGCGACGTCGCGTAACCGAACATCTCGCCCAGCGGCAGCATCGCGTTGATGACCTTGCCCGACGGCGTGTCGTCCTGACCCTGCAGGATGCCGCGACGACGACTGACGTCGCCCATCACGTCGCCGAGGTATTCCTCCGGTGTCACGATCTCGACCTTCATGATCGGCTCCAGCAGGACCGGGCTGGCCTTGTGGAAACCTTCCTTGAAGCCCATCGAGCCGGCGATCTTGAACGCCATTTCGGAGGAGTCGACCTCGTGGTACGAGCCGTCGACCAGCTTCACCTTGACGTCGACGATCGGGTAGCCGGCCATCAGACCGTTGGCGACCGCTTCCTGGATGCCCTTGTCGACCGCCGGGATGTATTCCTTCGGTACGACGCCGCCGACGATCGCGTTCTCGAACACGTAGCCGCCGCCGGTCTCGTTCGGCTCGATCTCGAGCCAGACGTGACCGAACTGGCCCTTGCCGCCGGACTGGCGCACGAACTTGCCTTCGGCCTTGACCGCCTTGCGGATGGTCTCGCGGTAGGCGACCTGCGGCTTGCCGACGTTGGCCTCGACATTGAACTCGCGCTTCATGCGGTCGACCAGGATGTCCAGGTGCAACTCGCCCATGCCCGAGATGATGGTCTGGCCGGATTCCTCGTCGGTACGTACGCGGAAGGACGGATCCTCCTGCGCCAGGCGACCCAGCGCCAGGCCCATCTTCTCCTGGTCGGACTTGGTCTTGGGCTCCACCGCCATCGAGATGACCGGCTCCGGGAACACCATCCGCTCGAGCGTGATGATGTGGTCCTGGGCGCACAGGGTGTCACCGGTGGTGACGTCCTTCAGGCCGACCGCTGCGGCGATGTCGCCAGCGCGGACTTCCTTGATCTCCTCGCGGTTGTTGGAGTGCATCTGCAGGATGCGCCCCACCCGCTCCTTCTTCGACTTGATCGGGTTGAATACCGCGTCACCCGAATTCAACACGCCCGAATAGACGCGGAAGAAGGTCAGCGAACCGACGTACGGATCGGTCATGATCTTGAACGCGAGCGCCGAGAAGGGCTCGGAATCCAGCGCCTTGCGGCTGTCTTCCTTTTCGTTCTCGTCGATGCCCGGGACCGGCGGACGATCCGACGGCGACGGCAGCAACTGGATCACGCCGTCGAGCATGGCCTGCACGCCCTTGTTCTTGAACGCGGTACCGCAGAACACCGGAATGATCGTGGTCGCCAGCGTGCCGGCGCGCAGACCAGCGATGATCTCTTCCTCCGACAGCTCACCGTCGTTGAGGTACTTGTCCATCAGCTCTTCGCTGGTCTCGGCTGCGGCCTCGACCATGAAGGCGCGCGCTTCGGTCGCCTTGTCGAGCAGATCGGCCGGGATCTCGCCGTACTCGAACACGGTGCCCTGGGACGCGGTATCCCAATGGATGCGCTTCATCTTGAGAAGATCGATGACGCCGTCAAAGCTGTCCTCGGCGCCGACCGGTACCTGCATCGGCACGGGGTACGCACCCAGGCGGGTCTTCAACTGGCCGACGACCTTTTCGAAGTTGGCACCGGTGCGGTCCATCTTGTTGACGAACGCGAGGCGCGGCACCTTGTACTTGTTGGCCTGGCGCCAGACGGTCTCGGACTGCGGCTGCACGCCACCGACCGCGCACAGCACGAACACCGCACCGTCGAGCACGCGCAACGAACGCTCCACCTCGATGGTGAAGTCGACGTGCCCGGGGGTATCGATGATGTTGAGACGGTGCTGCGGCAGGGACTTGTCCATGCCCGACCAGAACGCGGTGGTGGCCGCGGACGTGATCGTGATGCCGCGCTCCTGCTCCTGCTCCATCCAGTCCATGGTCGCGGCGCCGTCGTGGACTTCGCCGATCTTGTGACTGACACCGGTGTAGAACAGGATGCGTTCGGACGTGGTGGTCTTGCCGGCATCGATGTGGGCCATGATGCCGAAGTTGCGGTAACGCTCGATGGGAGTGGTGCGAGCCACGGGACCCTCTCGTAATTTTATGTTCGTGTTTTCGAGGTTCGTCTTTTACGAACCGCAAATGGCCGGACGCCGCCTGACGGCGGCTTCCGGTTCGCATGACGACGATCGCGCCGTCGCGACAGCACCGGAGGTGCTGCGGAACGTCCCGATCACCAAAGCAACCGGGACGCTTGAATCACCAGCGGTAGTGGGCGAACGCCTTGTTCGCTTCCGCCATGCGGTGGGTCTCTTCGCGCTTCTTGACGGCACCACCACGGCTTTCCGAGGCGTCCATCAATTCGGCGGCGAGCTTGCGCGGCATGCTGTTCTCGCCACGCTTGCGCGCGGACTCGATCAGCCAGCGCATCGCCAGCGCCATGCGGCGCGACGCGCGCACCTCGACCGGCACCTGGTAGGTGGAACCACCAACGCGGCGGGACTTGACCTCGACCGTCGGCGAAATGTTGCTGAGTGCTTTCTCGACCAGCTCCAGGACGTTCGGGTTCTTCTCCCCGATCACATCCATGGCGCCATAGACGATCTTCTCGGCGACCGACTTCTTGCCGCTCAGCATGACCATATTGATAAAGCGCGCGATCGTCTCGCTGCCATGCTTGGGATCAGGCAGGACCGAACGCTGCGGGGCGGAACCTTTACGCGACATGGATCAAATTCCTCAGGACTTCGGGCGCTTGGCGCCGTACTTGGAGCGACGCTGGCGACGCTTGGCGACGCCGGCGGCATCGAGCGCACCGCGCACGGTGTGGTAACGCACGCCGGGCAGATCCTTGACGCGACCGCCGCGGATCAGCACCACCGAGTGCTCCTGCAGGTTGTGGCCTTCGCCGCCGATGTACGAGATGACCTCGTAACCGTTGGTCAGGCGCACCTTGGCCACCTTCCGCATCGCCGAGTTCGGCTTCTTCGGGGTGGTGGTGTACACACGGGTGCAGACGCCACGGCGCTGCGGGCAATTCTCGAGCGCCGGAGAGGTGCTCTTGAAAGTGGGCGCCTGCCGCGGCTTGCGGACCAGCTGATTGATCGTCGCCATCTGATGCTCTTTGATGAAGGCCGTGCTGCTTGCCTGCCGTTAGGCGTGGTCACTGAGCGGGCCTTGCGTGAAAACGAACGGCAAGCCGGATACACCCGACCCACCGAGACGGAAAAGTATAGCCTGCGAAAAACGTCGCCGTCAAACGCAAACGAGTCTAAAACAGCAGGACCGGGGCTCAGCGCCCGCGATCCCGCGAAATTTCGATGATCCCGCCCTTCCCTGGGCCCAACACGAGGCGCTCCGTGCGCCTCTTTTGGTGATCTGGGGCAGCCTCCACCAGGAGGCCGCATACAACTGCAAACCTATGCGGCGCCGGACTCCTCGCCCGCGACATCCGCAACCTCGTCCGCACCGGCCGAGACCGGGGCCGCCAGGGCCTCCATCTCGGACTCGGTCAGGCCGGAGGCGTTCTTGCGCCGCTGCGTGTGGTACGCCAGACCGGTACCCGCCGGGATCAGGCGACCCACGATCACGTTCTCCTTGAGACCGCGCAGGCCGTCACGGGTACCGCGCACGGCAGCCTCGGTCAGCACGCGAGTGGTCTCCTGGAACGACGCGGCCGAGATGAACGACTCGGTCGCCAGCGAAGCCTTGGTGATGCCCAGCAGCACCGGGTCGAACTGCGGCGCGATTTCGTTGCGGGCAGCGACCTTGGCCGCTTCCTCGACGAAACGCTGGCGCTCGACCTGCTCGCCGTGCAGGAACTTGCTGTCGCCCTGGTCGGTGATCTCGACCTTGCGCAGCATCTGGCGAATGATCACCTCGATGTGCTTGTCGTTGATCTTGACGCCCTGCAGGCGGTAGACGTCCTGGATTTCCTTGACCAGGTACGCGGCCAGTTCCTCGACGCCCTTGAGCCGCAAGATGTCCTGCGGGCTCGGCTCGCCGTCGACCACGGTCTCGCCCTTCTCCACGTGCTCGCCGTCGAACACGATGATCTGGCGATACTTGGGGATCAGCTCTTCGTGGTCTTCACCGTCGACGCCCTTGATGATCAGGCGCTGCTTGCCCTTGGTGTCCTTGCCGAAGGCGACGATGCCCGACTGCTCGGCCAGGATCGCCGGATCCTTCGGCTTGCGGGCTTCGAACAGGTCGGCGACGCGCGGCAGGCCGCCGGTGATGTCGCGGGTCTTGGACGCTTCCTGCGGGATCTTCGCGACCACGTCGCCGACCCCGACCGCGGCCCCGTCCTGCAGGTTCACGATCGAGCGCGGCGGCAGCAGGTACTGCGCCGGCAGGTCGGTGTTCGGGATGTTGAGGTCGTTGCCGTTCTTGTCCACGATCCGGACCAGCGGGCGCAGGTCCTTGCCCTGCGAACCGCGGCGATTGGGATCGGTGATCTCGCGCGAGGCCAGGCCGGTGAGCTCGACGGTCTTCTCGATGACGGTGACGCCGTCGATGAAGTCCACGAAGCGCATGAAGCCGGCCACTTCCGAGA
>JBOHYC010000316.1:0-7473 GCA_050737755.1 Lysobacter sp. | reverse complement strand
GGCTGGCCCATTACGACTTCAACACCGCCGGCGCCTACAGCTACGAGCAGGCGCTGATGGCGATGCGCCGCCTCGGGCTGCCGATGGCCGCGCTGGAGCAGCAGTTCCGGCGGATGGCGTTCAATATCGTCGGCCGCAACCAGGACGACCACGTCAAGAACATCGCGTTCCTGATGGATCGCAGCGGGCGCTGGTCGCTGTCGCCGGCGTTCGACATGACCTGGAGTTTCAATCCCGCCGGGATGTGGACCGCGCGGCATCAGATGACGATGAATGGCAAGCGGGATGGGTTTGATCGCGGGGATTTCCGCGCGTGCGGCAAGGTGGCGTCGTTGAAGCGCGGGCGGGCGGAGGCGATCCTGGCCGAGGTGGTGGATGCGGTGGAACGGTGGTCGGAATTCGCCGATGAAGCCGGTCTCTCGCCGCAATGGCGCGACCAGATCGCCACGAGCCAGCGCCTCGACCTCCTGTAGAAGCGGCTTCAGCCGCAATCGGAAACCGGCGGCGCCCGCTCTGTGTAGGAGCGACGTAAGTCGCGACCGCACGACGCAACCGAAGACCAGTTAAATCGCGACTTACGTCGCTCCTACACCGGGCTTGATCGCGCCGGGCTGTATGCCCCCAATCTCCCGCATTGCGACAGCTCCCGGCTAAAGTGACGACTCATCCCGCCTCGACACCGCCGCATGTCATTCGCCAGCAAGTCCCCGAAGTCCGCCGCCAAGGCCAAGGTCGCCTACGTCTGCTCCGAATGTGGCGCCGACCACAACAAATGGCAGGGCCAGTGTGACGAGTGCGGGGCGTGGAATTCGATGAGCGAGTTCGTGATCGAGTCGGCGGCGGCGATGAAGGCCGGCGGGACCGGGGCGTCGCGGCGCAGCGGTTGGGCCGGCAAGGTCGACGCACCGAAGGTCACCGCGTTGAAGGACGTCACCCACAGCGAGGACGCGCGGGTCTCGACCGGCATCGGCGAACTCGACCGCGTGCTCGGTGGCGGACTGGTGCAGGGCGCGGTGGTGCTGGTTGGCGGCGACCCGGGCATCGGCAAGTCGACTCTGCTGCTGCAGGCGGTTGCGAAGATGGCCGCGACTTTGCCGGCGCTGTACGTCACCGGTGAGGAATCGCTGGCGCAGGTCGCCGGCCGTGGCGCGCGACTGGGCTTGCCGCTGGACGGCGTCAATGCGCTGGCGGAAACCGGTGTCGAGAAGATCCTGGAGCAGGCGGTGGCTACGAAGCCGGGCTTGATCGTCGCTGATTCGGTGCAGACCCTTTGGACCGAGTCGCTGACCGCCGCGCCGGGCTCGGTCAGCCAGGTCCGCGAAAGCGCCGCGCGCCTGGTGCGTTACGCCAAGGAAACCGGCACCGCGGTGTTCCTGGTTGGCCACGTGACCAAGGAGGGCGGCATCGCCGGCCCGCGCGTGCTCGAGCACATGGTCGACGCGGTGTTGTATTTCGAGGGCGAGAGCGGCAGCCGGTTCCGGGTGCTGCGCGCGTTCAAGAACCGTTTCGGTGCGGTCAACGAGCTGGGCGTGTTTGCGATGGGCGACAAGGGCCTGCGCGAAGTGCCGAATCCGTCGGCGATCTTTCTATCCGGCAGCGCCACCCCGCAACCCGGCAGCTGCGTGATGGTCACGCGCGAGGGCACCCGGCCGTTGCTGGTCGAGGTGCAGGCGTTGGTCGACTCGTCGCCGTTGTCGAACCCGCGGCGGGTTGCGGTCGGCATGGAGCAGAACCGTTTGGCGATGCTGCTGGCGGTGCTGCACCGGCACGGCGGGATCGGCGTCGGCGACCAGGATGTGTTCGTCAACATCGTCGGCGGCATCCGGGTGCAGGAGACCGCCGCGGATCTGCCGGTATTACTGGCGGTGCTGTCGTCGTTGCGAGACAAACCGCTGGCGGAGCAGACCATCGCGTTCGGCGAGGTCGGCCTGTCGGGCGAGATCCGCCCGGTGCCGAATGGCGAGGACCGTTTGAAGGAGGCTGCGACCCACGGTTTCAAGCGCGCGATCGTGCCCAAGGGCAACGCGCCGAAGAGCGGCCGCGTCGGCGAGATGAAGGTCATCGCGGTCGAGCGCCTGTCTGAGGCACTTGAAGCAATGTGACCGGGTTCATTGTGCCGGCCATGGCTACCCATTAGGGTCCGGGCAACAGCTGGATGGCCGCCACGGTGGCAAGGAAGAAGCTGCATGTCGGGAAATGGGGTGGGGACACACGCTCCCAGGTCGCCCGCGCGGGGCGCGGGACTCACCGAGTATCTGCTCGTCGTTGCCGGAATTTCGCTGGCGGCCGCTGCGACCTTCGGCGCTTTCGGCGGAACCATGCGGCATCAGGCCGCCGGCATGGCGCTGGAGCTTGCCGGTCTGGACAGCAGCGATGCCATCGCAGGTGCGGTGGCCAGCGCCGGGCGCGCGACCAGTGCAGCGGCCGAGGGGGGCGCGTTCTTCGGCGGTAGTCGTGGGGCAGGTAGCGGTGGCGGGGGAAGTGCGGGCGGAGGTGGATTCGACCCCAGCCTGCCGTACCAGCCGCCGGGCGCCGGTTCAGGCGGTAGCACTGGAGGAGGCGGCGGTGCCGATGGCTCCGGGCCACCTCCCGCCACCTGCGCCGCGATGGCAAGTGGAGGCAGCGGTCCGCAGGCCGCCTCGGCCACGTGCGACAGCGAGATGACCCTGAGCGATGAAGGCGAAACCTGGCTCAAGGAGGTCGAGAAACTCGCGCTGCAACCCTACGACGACCAGGTAGGCATCACCGACGAGCCGATCACCGAGTGGGTGGAAGGTGCGACCATCGGTTATGGCCATCTGATTGGCGAGAACGAGTGGGATCTCTACAAGGACGGGATCACCCAGGAACAGGCGGAAACACTGTTCCAGCAGGACGTGGCCCCGTTCGTCGACAAGGTCAACGCGGTCATCGAGGTGGAGGTCACAGCGAACGAGTTCGATGCAATGGTGATGCTGTCCTACAACATCGGGCGCGACGGTTTTGCCGGCTCGTCGGTGGCGAAGATGGTGAACGATCCGGAAGTCGACACCTCGTACGACACGCTGGAAGACGCGTGGAAGGCGTGGAACAAGTCGCAGGGGAAGGTCAACAACGGACTGATCAACCGTCGCGATGCAGAATGGGACATGTATTCCGAAGGCATCTACCGTCACTGGTGATGCGGCCGCCTGGAGGACGAATGGATCGTATGACGCTGAAAACGGTGGGCAAGTGGTGCCGGATGCTGGCGGTTTGCGTCGTGGTAGCCGGCTGCAGTGGCGAGCCGGCTCCGGCCGTGGCCGCGGATAACACGGCGGCGGAAAACGTACTGGCGGACAACAAAGCGGAAGACCAGGCTGCCGTGCCGGAGACGGCTGCGCCGGCGGCGAATACCACGTGTGCGGATGCATCGCCGCCACCGTTGAGCGAACTGATGGGGCATTACGTCGTGAAGTCGGCCGACCGGTATCGCGGCGGACTTACCACGCCGGAGACCGCGCAGGGCCGGGTCGGGAACACGGTGGTGGTGGCGGATGAGATATTTCGCCAGGAGGCGAAGGAAATCCAGTCACCGGACTACGATCTCGTCTGCCACGACGTTCCCCACACCGAAGGCGAAGTCCCGACCAACGAGCAGCGCATGCTGACTACGTTCCATGGGATGCGCAGCGACCGGTCCGTGGTCTGGGAACTGGTCGTTCTCGACCCCGGAACCGGTGATCGCGAAGCCGCATTCGAGGTGCTTGCAGACGCCGGTGCGGTGGAGCTCTGGTACCTGTACGACGGTTGGCGAATGGTATTGCGACCTACTGCGGACGCGGCTTCGCAATAGCCGTCAATGCCCGCCTGCCGCCGCAGCCGAGCTCTTCGCCGCGAACGGCGGCTTGGCGAACCAGACGAACAGGATCACCACCAGGAACAGGATGCCGAGCAGGTGGAAGATCTCGTTGAAGGCGATCTGCACCGCCTGCTGCGAGATCATCCCGTCGAGCACCACTGCGCCGCGTTGCAGGTCGCCCTGACCGATCGCGGTGACGGTCTGCAGCATCGCGGGGTCCTGCGCGCTGATGTGCTCGGTCAGCTGCGCGTGGTGGATCGTGCCGCGCTGGTTCCAGGCCCAGGTCGTCAGCGACGCGGCAAAGCTGCCGCCCAGCGTGCGCACGAACGTCGCCAGTCCCGAACCCGATGCGATCTCATGCGGCTCCAGGTCCGACAGCAATATCGTCAGGACCGGCATGAAGAACAGCGCCACGCCGAGGCCCTGCCACAGCTGCACCATCGCCACCGACTGGAAGTCGACGTCGAGGTTGAACCCGGCACGGACGAAGCTGGTGAACGCCATCACGATGAACGCAAAGCTGGCCACCCAGCGCAGGTCCATGCGCATCGCGTACTTACCCACCAATGGGGTCAGCAGCACCGGCAGGATGCCGATCGGCGCGGTCGCGAAGCCGGCCCAGATCGCGGTGTAACCGAGGTTGCGTTGCAGCCACAGCGGCACCAGCAGGCCCACGCTGAAGAACGCCGAATACGCCAGCACCATCGCGATGGTGCCGAAGGTGAAGTTGCGGTGGCGGAACAGCTTGAGGTCGACGATCGGGTCCTTCTCGGTCAGCTCCCAGATCAGGAACACTGCCAGTGCAACCGCCGCGGTGATCGCCAGGATCACGATCTCGGTCGAGGCGAACCAGTCCTTCTCGTTGCCAAGATCCAATACGAGTTGCAGCGCGCCGACGCCGAGCACCAGCGTAGCGAGGCCGATGTAATCCATCTTCGGCTTTTCCAGCCGCTCCGGCCGGCCCTTCAGCTGGCGGCCGACCACGAAGCTGCAGAAGAACCCGATCGGTACGTTGATCAGGAAGATCCATTCCCAGCTGTAGTTGTCGGTGATCCAGCCGCCGAGGATCGGCCCGGCGATCGGCGCGACCACGGTGACCATCGCCAGCAACGCGATCGCCTGCCCGCGCTTGTGCGGCGGGTACACCGAGATCATCAGCGCCTGGGTGATCGGGTACATCGGCCCGGCGACGAAGCCCTGCAACGCGCGCGCGCCGACCAGCGTGCCCATGCTGCCGGCCAGGCCGCACAGCAGCGAGGCGATCGAGAACAGCGCGGTCGCCCACATGAACAATTTGCGCTCGCCGAAGCGGCGCGTCAGGAAGCCGGTCAGCGGCAGCGCGATCGCGTTGCTGACCGCGAACGAGGTGATCACCCAGGTCGCCTGGCTGCCACTGCCGCCGAGGTTGCCGGTGATCGCCGGCAACGAGACGTTGGCGATGGTCAGGTCCAGCACCTGCATGAACGACGCCAGCGCCAGGCCGATCGTGGTCAGCCAAAGCGTCGGCGGCCGGAATGGTTCTGCGCCGGCGGAAGTTGTTGCCGCGGTCGCCATCTCAGCCGTGCTTCTTGCCGGCAAGGTTGTCGTGCACGATCTTTTCGATCAGCGCGTCGGCATCGGCCAGTTGCTCGCTGTAGGCATTGGTCGACAGCACCGGCTTGGCCGGCGGCCTGGTGGCGAGCACCGCGCCATCCTGGTCGTGCACGTCGACATCGACGCTCATGCTCAGGCCCATCCGCAGGGGATGCTCGGCCAACTGCGCGGGCTCGAGGTCGATCCGCACCGGCACACGCTGGACGATCTTGATCCAGTTGCCGCTGGCGTTCTGCGCCGGCAGCAGCGAGAACGCGCTGCCGGTGCCCATGCCGAGACTGCCGATGCTGCCGTCGAAGGTGACGTCGTCGCCGTAGAGGTCAGCATGGACCTCGACCGGCTGGCCGATGCGCATGTTGCCGAGCTGGGTTTCCTTGAAGTTGGCCTCGACCCACATCTGCTCCAGCGGCACGATCGTCATCAGCGACGCGCCCGGCTGTACGCGCTGGCCAAGCTGCACGTGGCGCTGGGCAACGTAACCGGAGACCGGCGCGACGATCGACGCGCGCTGCAGCGCGAGGTAGGCCTGGCGCACCTGCGCGGCTGCGGCACGGACCTGCGGCTGCTCGGCGACCGGGTTGCCGGAATCGACCATCGCGCGGTTGCGCGAGAGCTGTCCCTGCGAGGCCGACAACGCGGCCTGTGCGGCGGACAGCTGGTCGCGTGCGTGGGCCAGTTCCTCGGCCGAGACCGCGCCGCTGGCGACCAGTCCCTGACGACGCGCAACATCGCTGCGCGCGCGTTCGACCGCGACCCGCTGCGCGTCCAGTTCGGCCTGTCCGGCATCGACCACGCTGTACAACCCGCGCACCTGGCGTACGGCGCTGGCGAGGTTGGCGACGGCCTGCTCGTAGGCGACCTTGGCGTCGTTGGGGTCCAGCTGTACCAGCACCTGGCCGGCCTCGACCTTCATGCCGTCGTCGACGCCGATGCTGACCACAGTGCCGGCGGTCTGGGGGGTGATGCTTACCACGTTGCCCTGCGCGTAGGCGTCGTCGGTGTCCTGGTGCCAGCGCGCGACCAGCAGGTACCACGCGGTCCAGATGATCGCGGCGACCGCGATCACCGCGGCGAGGATCAGCAGGGCCTTGCGACGCTTGTTGTTCGTCGGGGCGGCGGCCGGAGCCGCGGCTTGCGGGTTGAATTCGGTGGTCATGGCGTGGGGTTCCGGGCTGGGGCCGTGGCAATGTCTGGAGTAGTGGGCGCGGTGAGCACGAGGCCGCCGCCGAGCGCATGGTCGAGGTCGATCGCGGCGGCCAGTCGCTGGCTGCGCAGCGCGACGATCTGCTGGTCGAACTGCAGCAGCGGCTCCTGCGCCGACAGCACGTCGAGTTGGTTGCCGAGGCCGGCGCGGTAACGCGCGGTGGCGATGTCCCAAGCGGATTGCGCGGAGTCGCGGGCCTGCACGGTCGAGGCGATCCGGCCGTCGAGCGCGCGCATCGCCTGCAACGCGTCGGCGACTTCGCGCAGGGCGCCGATCAGGCTCTGGTTGTAGCCGGCGACGGCGAGGTCGTAGTCGGCATCGCTGCCGGCCAACTGGTTGCGCAGGCGGCCGCCATCGAAGATCGGCAGGCTGATCGCCGGGCCGCCATACAGCAGCAGCGCATCGCTGCCGAACAGGTCCGACAGTCCGCCGGAGGCCAGGCCGGCCATCGCGCTGAGGTTGATGGTCGGGTAGAACGCCGCCTTGCTGGCGTCGATGCCATGGCGCGCTGCCTCGACCCGCCAGCGCGCGGCGACCACGTCGGGGCGGTGGCCGAGCAGCTCGCTTGGCAGCACGTCGGGTACGGTCGGGGCGGGGGCGTCGAGGAGCTGCGGCGCAGTGATCTGCAGGCCACGGTCGGGGCCTTCCCCAAGGAGCGCGGCGAGCGCGTTGCGGGCGGCGTCGATCTGCTGCTGCGCGGCCTGCGCCTGTTGCCGGGCACTGGCGGCGTTGGCCTCGGCGAGGCGGATCTGCAGGCGGTTGTCGAGTCCGGCCTTGACCCGCTGCTGGCCGAGGTCAAGCAACTTGCCGGCGCGCGCCTGCTCGTCCAGCGCGACGTCCTTCGCCTCATGCGCTT
>JBOHYC010000315.1:0-15984 GCA_050737755.1 Lysobacter sp. | reverse complement strand
GTGCGCGCCGCGGCTGCGGTCGTAGGGCTTCACAGGTACGCCGAGCGCGTGCGCAAGCGCCCGCGCGCCGGCATCGCCGCCGGGCGGGCAGCGATCGATATCGGCGTTGCCGGCCGCGATCGCCTCGGCATAGGGTTGGCAGCCGGCGTAGCCGCACTGGCCGCACTGGGTTTGCGGCAGCAGGCGGTCGATGCGTTCGGTGAGGTCGGTGGGCATGCGGGGCGTGCGGGCGATCGCCATGGGCGCGTGATTGCGCGCGGGTGCGGACGACTACCCTTTCTCCTCCGACAGTATGCGTGTAGCGCGCGTGGCTATCCCGAGGCGCCAGTGCGCTGGTCGGTAGCGCGTCCGCTGAGGACAGACGACCCGGTCTGCAATTACCGGACCGGCATTCCCGGCTGCGCGCCGTCGTCAACGGCCAGCAGTGCCAGCTGCCCGGCGTCGAAGCCGGCCGACAGGATCATGCCTTCGCTCAGGCCGAAGCGCATCTTGCGTGGCGCGAGGTTGGCGATGAACACGACGTTGCGGCCCACCAGCGCGTCCGGCTCGCCATAGCTGGCGCGGATGCCGGAAAAAATCTGGCGTTTGCCCAGTTCGCCGGCGTCGAGTTCAAAACGCAGCAGCTTGTCGGAGCCGTCGACGAATCCGCAGGCCAGTACCTTGCCGACGCGTAGGTCCAGCCTGGCGAAGTCGTCGATGCCGATCGTGGCCTGCGTCGGTCCTGCTTTCGCAGGAGCGGCGGAAGCCGCGATCGCAGTAACCGCAGGTGTGGCAGTCGCAACTTCCGCTGCTCCTGGCGGCACCGTGGCGGTGTCCGCGGGCTTCAGGTCTTCCTTGCTGTCTTCGGTCATGGCGGTGATCTGTTTCGGATCGATGCGGGTGAACAATGGGGAGTACGGGCGGATCGCGCGATCAAGCAATGGTGCGTCGAGATCGCTCCAGGCGGCGAGTGGCGCGTCCAGGAACTCCTCGATGCCGCGCGACATGGCCGGAAGCACCGGCCGCAGGGCAGCAGCGATCACGCGAAACAGGTTCAGCCCCTGCGTGCACACCGCCTGCAGCTCGGCGTCGGCGCCTTCCTGCTTCGCCAGGACCCATGGCTTGCGTTCGTCGATGTAGCGGTTGGCTTCGTCGGCCAGCGTCATCGCCAGGCGCAGCACGGT
This sequence comes from Lysobacter sp., assembly GCA_050737755.1. Lineage (GTDB taxonomy): Bacteria > Pseudomonadota > Gammaproteobacteria > Xanthomonadales > Xanthomonadaceae > Novilysobacter. The sequence goes on along the minus strand of JBOHYC010000315.1, from coordinate 14,821 downwards.
GGCAGGTTCGTTGCGCTCGTAGGCGTCGCGGATCGGGTCGAGCGCGGCGATGAAGCGCGCGTACGTCGCCGGTTCCGGCAGCGCAGGGGCGAGGTGCCCGCCGAAGCGCATTTCGATGAAGCCGGCGCAGCGGCTGGCGAGGTTGACGAACTTGCCGACCACGTCCGAGTTCACCCGCGCGATGAAGTCCGACAGGTTGAGGTCGAGGTCGTCGACGCCGCCCGAGGACTTGGCCGCGTAGTAGTAGCGCAGCGCTTCCGCCGGCAGGCCGCTGTCCAGGTAGGTCCGCGCCATCACGAACGTGCCGCGCGATTTCGACATCTTGGCGCCGTCGACGGTCAGGTAGCCGTTGACGTGCAGGCGCGTGGGCACGCGCATGCCGGCCCCGCGCAGCACCGCCGGCCAGAACAGGCCGTGGAAGTTGACGATGTCCTTGCCGATGAAGTGGTGCAACTCGGCGTCGCTGTCGCGGGTGAGGTAGCTGAAGAAGTCCAGCCCTTCGCGTTCGCACAGCGCCTGGAAGCTCGACAGGTAGCCGATTGGCGCGTCGATCCAGACGTACAGGTACTTGCCCGGGTGGCCGGGGATCTCGAAACCGAAGTACGGCGCGTCGCGCGAGATGTCCCAAGCGCGCAGGCCGCCCTCGGCGTCCAGCCACTCCTTCAGCTTGGCCTTGACTCCCGGAGCGGCGACATCGCCGGCCAGCCATTCGCGCAGGAATGCATCGAAGTCACCGACCTCGAAGAAGAAGTGTTCGGACTCGCGCAACTCCGGCGTCGCACCGCTGACCACCGAACGCGGCTCCTTGAGTTCGGTCGGTGCGTAGGTCGCGCCGCAGTGCTCGCAGTTGTCGCCGTACTGGTCGGGCGTGCCGCAGTTGGGGCAGGTGCCCTTGACGAAGCGGTCCGGCAGGAACATGCCCTTGGCCGGGTCGTACAACTGGGCGACCGACCGGCGCTTGATGTGGCCGTTGTTGTCGAGCTTGGCGTAGATCGCCTCGGTCAGCGCACGGTTGCGCGGCGAGTTGGTCGAGTCGTAGTGGTCGAACGCCACCCCGAAGTCCGCGAAATCGCGCTCATGGCTGGCCTGGATGCCGGCGATGTAGGTCTCCGGCGTCATCCCGGCCTTTTCGGCCGCCAGCATGATCGGGGTGCCATGGGTGTCGTCGGCGCAGACGAAGTGGGCGGCGTGGCCGGACAGCCGCTGCGCCCGCGCGAAGATGTCGCCCTGGACATAGCCGACCAGATGGCCGAGATGCAGCGGGCCGTTGGCATAGGGCAGGGCGCAGGTGACGACGAGCTCGCGGGGCATGGGCATGGGGACGACGAAAGGGGCGCCGATTATCGCATGCGGGCCGGGCACCTCATGGCGGGTGCGACGACAGCCATACCGTCCGGTCGACGTGACGAAAAACGGCCCGCGCAAGGCGGGCCGTCAAAGGATCGGAGTGCGTGGGTACGCGTTGTTACTGGCGCATCCAGGTCTGGGTCCGGCCGAGCAGCGAGAAGCCCATGAAGCCGCGGACCTCCAGCTTGCTGCCGTCGGTGGACGGGGTGATCTTCACGGAATATTCCTTGCCGTTGGCCGGGTCCAGGATCTTGCCGCCTTCCCAGCTGTCGCCGTCGCGCTCAAGGCCCCACATGATCACCATGCCTTCGACCGGCTTGTCCTTACGGTCGCCCTTGCACTTCTTGCAGACGGGGTTCTCACCCTGGTCGGACTGCAGCACGTCGACCACCCGGCCGGCGAGTTTGCCATCCCGCGTCTCGTAGATTTCAACCACCGACTTGGCCTTGCCGGTGTCGTCGTCGATCGTCTGCCACGATCCCACCGGTGTGCTGGTCTGGGCGAAAGCGGCCATGGGCAACGCGAGCAGCAGCAGTGCGAGCATCTTGATGCGCATGTATTTCCTCCGGGTTGTCGAATCGACGTTATACCGCATCCGTCAGCGTACTGACGGGCCTTCGCGATCGCTCGTTCAGGTGCTTCAGGTCGAGCCGGAGGGGCCCCGCGTATTGCGATCGACTTGACCTGGCGCAGGCCGGTGGCCATGCGCGTTGGCCTAAAATGGGCCTTTCCCATCGCTTACAGGCCCAGACTTGAACGCCAACGAATCGCTGCAAGCCGATATCTCCGCATTGCCGGTGTCTCCGGGGAGCAATGACAGTTTCGCCAGTGCCGGCGCGGTGGTCCGGGTGGCCGGTGACGATGGCCGGGTAGCGGTGGAAATTGTCTTGGGCTTCCCGGCCGATTCCTCGCAGGAGCGCTACCGCACGGCCGTGGCCGAAGTCGTCCAGCGACATGGCGCCGAGTTGGCCCGGTTCGAGTTGCGCAGCCGGATTACCGCGCACGCGGTGCAGCCCAACCTGTCGCCGCTGCAGAAGGTCCGGAACATCATCGCGGTCGGGTCCGGCAAGGGCGGGGTGGGCAAGTCCACCACGGCGGTCAACCTCGCGCTTGCACTGGCTGCAGATGGCGCCCGGGTCGGTGTGCTCGACGCGGATGTCTACGGGCCGAGCGTGCCGATGATGCTGGGGCTTTCCGGACGGCCCGACAGCCCGGACGGGAAGTCGATCGAGCCGATGCGCGCGCATGGTCTCCAGGCGATGTCGATCGGGCTGCTGGTCGAGCAGGACACACCGATGATCTGGCGCGGACCGATGGCGACTTCGGCGCTGACCCAGTTGCTCAACGACACACGCTGGGACGACCTCGACTATCTGCTGATCGACCTGCCGCCCGGAACCGGCGACATCCAGCTGACCCTCGCGCAGAAGATCCCCGTGGCCGGCGCGGTGATCGTGACCACTCCGCAGGATGTCGCCACGCTGGACGCGAAGAAGGCGTTGAAGATGTTCGAAAAAGTCGAAGTGCCGGTACTCGGGCTGATCGAGAACATGGCGGTGCACGTCTGCTCCAACTGCGGCCACGCGGAACACGTGTTCGGAGAAGGCGGTGGTCAACGCATGTCGAACCAGTACGGAGTGCCGTTGCTCGGCAGCCTTCCCCTGGAGCTGGCGATCCGCGAGCAGGGTGACGCCGGCGTGCCGGTGGTGGTGGCCGCTCCGGAGTCGGAGGCTGCGCTGGCCTATCTGGATGCGGCGCGGCAACTGGCGATCCGCCTGGCGCTGCGGCCGCGTGTGACACCGTCGATCTCGGCGTCGCTGCTGTAGCGGCGCGCCGGCACACGAAGCTTTCCAGTCACTGAAAAAATGGAAAAAACAAGGGCGACGCAAGCGCCGCCCTTGTTCCTCATGCAAGTGACTGTGGATCAGAACTTGTACTGGATGCGCACGTACGGGCTGCGACCGTAATAGTCGTACTGGGTGGCAAACGCCGGGACGTTTCCGTAGCGCGTTGCCACACCGTCCGACACTGACGGCGGATCGGTATCGAGGAGGTTGCGGACACCAAACGTGACGTTCCAGTTCGGCTGGTCGAATCGCACCGCAGCCGTGTGGTAGAACGTTTGGTCTGCCCAGATATCGCGCCACGACTCCGGGCGCCCCTGATACGTGAAGGTCGGGTCGAGATCGCGGTTCCGGGTCTCGTGGATGTAGTCGGTGCGCCAGTAATACGACCAGTCACCACGCTCCAGGTTGATGTCGAGATTGGCCACCAGCTTTGGTCGTCCGATCTGGCCGGCCTGATCCGACGAGGCAAAACCGCTGGCCTCGGCGGAGTCGAACAGCTCGGATACATCTTCCATGGTGTACGTCATCTGGCTCTCGATCGCGAGCTTGCCGAACGAGAAGTCATTGTCGTAGTTGAAGATGAGGTCGTAGCCGCGGGTCTTCTGGCGGTTGATGTTGATGTACTGGTTGCGGACGGTCTCGATCTTGTACGGCTCGGTCGGGTGGTCGCCCGGATTGCGGTCGAACTGGTTGCAGAAGTCGTTCGGGAACACGGTGGAGCCGTAGCAACCGCCGAGAATGCTGCTTTCGTTGAGTTGCGCGATCTGATCGAAGACCTCGTACTGGAAGTAATCCAACGCCACGCTGAAGTTGGCGAATGACGGGGTGAAGACGATGCCGGCGGTGAATGCCGTGGACGTCTCGGGCTCCAGTACTCCCAGGCCACCGCCTGCGATGACCGTGGCAGAAGAAGCAGCACCGGTGAAATCGGCGGGAATCCCTTCTGCCGCGCAGTTTGCCCTGAGGTTGGTGTTGTTGCTCTCGCCCCACAGGATGCAGGGATCGATAGCCAACTGCGACAGGAACCCGGTCTGGTCGCCCAGATACAGCTCATAAAGGCCGGGCGCACGGAACGAGGTGCCCTTGGTCGCGCGCAGGCGGACCGTGGGGTTTATCTGCCAGTTGAGACCCAACTTCCAGACGTTGTCGCTGCTGTCGAGCGAGTCATAGTCGAACACGCGCCCTGAAGCGTTCAACTTCAGCGACTCGAAACCGGGCTTGCCGCTGATCAGTGGCAACTCGATCTCGGCAAATGCCTCTCGCACGCTGTCGTCACCCTTGGTGACCTGTGCCGAACTGGAGCCCCACAAGTCGCCATTCCGCGACAGGTCGCTTGGCTGGTCGTCGATGCTGTAGTGGCGGTATTCGACACCAAACGCACCTGCGACCGTACCGGCAGGCAGATCGAACAGCTCACCGGTGGCGATGGCGTTGACTACGGCCTGGTCATACACGGTATTGCCGGTATGCCACTCGCCGACCTGGGCGATGAGTTCGTCCATCCGCTCGCCGCTCAGGAAGCCGGGCGAGTAGTAATCGAGTACCGGCGCGGTGTCGTCGAACTGCACATCGCCCGAGCGCGACGCGACGATTCCCAGGTTGCTGTAGTCACCGTCGGAACGGGAGAAGCTGCCGTTGACCGACCATGACCAGCTATCCGACCAGCTGAACAGACCGTCGAGCTGGGTGGCGCCATAGAAGTAGTCCACGTCGACGATCGTGTCCGACACGAACGGCATGATCGGCTGGGCGAGACCCGACTCCACGGGCGACACATAATCCGGGGAGTTCGCGTATGTGTACGCGTCCGTGCCGTAGATCGGCGGAGTGGTGGCGCCGCCGACCAGTGGGAAGAACTGGCGATACCCGTGGTTCTCCGTCGTGCGATTGTTGTATAGCCACTGGGTTTTCCAGTTGAACTTGTCGAAACCAAAATCGGTAGCGAAGTAGACGCTGGACCGCTCCTGCCTGTCGATGATGTGCTGGCTGCCCATGAAATCGTAGTTGAGGACGTCCTCGTAGTACGCCTGGTCCGAATTCGCGTAGTTGGGGTTGTTGCGTGGGCGATAGCCTGGGATCAGGCCGATGGTTGAGCCATCTGGAGAGGGGATATATCGGGTGCCATAGCCGGCGTCGATCACCGTATTTGCATACAGGTTATTGCAGCCGGCCAGCGCCGTACCGCCGATGATCGAGCGGTCCTCGCGGTCAATCCGCTCACCGCCCGGACCCGAATAGGCAAGGTCCTCGGGGCAGTTCAGAAAGTCGCGGTCCCCTTGGGTCAGTTCTTCGTGGATGTAGTACTCACCCGCCAGTACCATGCTGCCGTTGTCGAAGTCCCAGCCGGTAGCTCCGGAAAGTGAAAACACCTCGCCGCCACCGTCGACCGGCACGCGACCGGTGAACGTCAACTCCGGACGATCGACACTCTTGCGGGTGATCAGGTTCACTACGCCGGCGACGGCGTCCGAACCGTAGATGGACGACGCGCCATCCTTGACGATCTCAATCCGCTGCAGGATGGCAGAGGGAATCACGTTCAAGTCGAAGGCGCCGACCTGACCGCGCGTTCCCGCAGGTCCCGGGCGCTGACCGTCTAGTAGCACCAGCGTGCGGTTAGCGCCTAGCCCTCGCAACGACAGGGTCTGCACGCCAGTACCGCCCTCGACGACGAAACCGCCGAACTGGTGATTGATCTGGGTAGAGCCGGAACCGACGCTCGACTGTTGCAAGAACTCGGCGGTATTGACCTGGCCGACGGCCACACTTGTATCGGCTGTGATGACTTGCACCGGTGAGGTGGTCTCGTATTCGAAGCGCTGCAACAACGAGCCGGTGACAGTGATCCGCTCGAGTTCGACCGGCGTGCCATCAGTGGTTTCCTGTGCCTGCTCTACAGCCGGATCCTGTTGGTCGAGCTGCTCCTGCGTTGGTGTTTCAGGTGCGGCGGGCGCGGTGTCCTGCGCGAAGGCCGCCGTGGTGTACAGGCATGCCAGCACGGCCGCGACCAGCGGGCCGCGCTTGAGGCGCTGGTGGGTTCGATTTTGCGACATGTCTCTCCCCTTTCATTGAGTTGTTCTTCTAGAGAATGAATTGCAGCCCACCCCGGGTTGCAACCAACGCACGAAGCCATCCGTGGCGACCCCGTGACGGGGTCACAAACCTCCGGGACCGCAGTCCTCGGACAGGAATTTTTCGATCAACGACAACGTCATCTGCTGCTGTGACGGGTACCACGGCATCTGGTGAGGCATGTCGGGTACCAGCTTGAATTGCGCCGGTACCTTGCCCCGCACGGCGTCGTAGAAGCCGCGCGCGTGGAAAGACGGGGTCCGGACATCGCGATCGCCCACGAAAAGGAGCACTGGCAGGCGTGCCTTGTCGGTATTCCGCATCGGGTCCATCCCCTCAACGGTTTGACCCTGCAGGATTCGTTGCAGGCGGTTGTCGCTCCAGGAGGTGCCCAGCCGTGCGAGGTCGGTTACAGGGGCTCCGGAGATTGCGCATTGGTAGGGCGCATCGTCGCGGAGTACCGCAGCGGCTGCGGCAAAACCGCCGTAGGAGTAGCCGAAGATCGCAAGGCGGTCCTGCTTGGCGATGCCTTCCTTGACCAGCCACGCAGCGCCGTCGTCGAGGTCATCCTGCATCGCGAGGCCCCATTGGCTGTCGCCGGCGACCCACAGTTCACGCCCGAGACCGCTGGAGCCACGATATTGCGGGCGCAGGACGGCATAGCCACGCGAGGTCAGGAAGGGAATCCAACCGGAGGCATCCCAGCCGCCATGGTCACGCGCCCACGGCCCGCCGTGCGGATGCACGATTGCCGGCAGGGGGGCATCGCCAGACTTCCATCCCGCGGGCAGGTCCAGCAGAGCCGGAATCTTGCGGCCATCACGGGCGGTGTAGGACGTCCATTTCTGCTCGCCGATCGACTCGGGAGCTATCCATGGTCGCTGTGTTCCCAACGACGCCACTTCCTTTTTGTCGACGAGGACATGAAAAGACGGAGAGTGGCGGTTGCTGCTCGCACTGAACAGCACGCGCGAAAGGCCATCGTTGTAGTCGCGGATGGCTATTGCCTGGCCGGGGAAGGCCTTGCGCAAACCGTCATGGATCGACTTCATTTCCGGGTCGACAAAGATCTGTTCCTGGGTGGCGCCATCGACCACGAAACCGAGCACGCGGTTGAAGTTGCTCGGTTGGGTGCCAAGGATCAGGCCACCGATCGAAAACTCGGGGTGCGCCGCGAGGGGTTCGTCGTCGAACTTGTGGGTGCGTGGGTTGTAAGTCCTGGCCTCGATCCGGTCTGAAAACAGGTCCGTCATCACATACAGGTTGCCGGTGTCTTCATCGATACCGGCGACTGCAACAGTGTTGCGCTTGGTGAGCTTGGTAGTCAGTTCATCGTGCTTCTCGAACTCGCCGGTGTCCGCATTGCGGATGAACACCTGTTGCTCATACTCGTCCGAGCCAAGCGGTTCGATCTCGGCCCGGGTCAACAGTTCGCCAGTGCGCGGGTTGAACAGGCCCGGGCTGCTGCGGCCGGTGGAACGGAACAGCAGTTCCGTTTCCCCGGTACGGACGTCGTACAGGTAGTAGTTGGCGGCGAACGTCATTTCGTTCAGCTGCGAGACGATTACGTGGTCCGGATCAAGCGGTAGCGTGTGTACCAGCGATGCGGTACCAGCGATCTCGAGGCAGCGTTGGGTGCGCTCACTGATGCCGATCTTGCGGGTGTTGTCGGCGAACGCCTCCTTGAACTCATCGTGGTTCGTATCGGTGAGGTAGGTTTTGAAGACGAACGTCTTGGTTGCTCCCGAAACGCTGCCTTCGCCGCAGCCACCCAGTTGACCGGTCCATTCCTGACGTCCGAAGACCAGCAGCCGGTCTGCTTTGAGAGCGCTGGCCGCGATGAATTTCATGCGATCGCCAGATGGTGTAATCACCGGATCCTTTGAGAGATCAGCAAGATCCCAGGTGGCCAGCGCGGTGTCCGCGTAGTCGCTGCCGGGGGTAGCGATGATCGCGACGAGATTTTCGCCGTCCGCGCTCATGGACGGGGATTGGATAGCCGGAACGCGGGCCAGTGCATCGATCGAGATCGGTTCTGCGCCCTGGGCCACGCCAGCGAGCAGGGCAATGCAGCAGGTACTGAGGACCTGACGGATACGCGCGCTCTTCATTCCGGAAATGCTCCTAGGCCTTGAATGTGCTTGGTTACGGGGTTCGCGGGTCAATACAAGACCCCTGTCACACTTGAACCTTAACCTGACCTTACCGAAATATTCACTTATGTGCGAGTCGTCGCGTATATGCGTGTCCTACAATCCCTCGTCCTGCATCGGCGCGCCCGCGCCTGCACGTTTACGGGGAGTTGCATGAGCATCAAGTCCGACCGCTGGATCCGTCGCATGGCCGAGCAGAACGCCATGATCGAACCGTTCGAAGCCGGGCAGGTCAAGCAGGCGAATGGCGAGCGAATCGTCAGCTACGGCACTTCCAGTTACGGCTACGACGTGCGCTGCTCGCGCGAGTTCAAGGTGTTCACCAACATCAACTCGACGATCGTCGATCCCAAGCACTTCGACCCGAAGAGCTTCGTCGACATCGAGGCGGATGAATGCATCATCCCGCCCAACTCGTTTGCGTTGGCGCGCACGGTCGAGTTCTTCCGGATTCCCCGCGACACCCTCGTGGTGTGCCTGGGCAAAAGCACTTACGCGCGCTGCGGGATCATCGTCAACGTGACCCCCTTGGAGCCGGAGTGGGAAGGCCACGTGACGCTGGAGTTCAGCAACACCACGCCGCTACCGGCGCGGATCTACGCCAATGAAGGCGTGGCCCAGATGCTGTTTTTCCAGGCCGATCAAGACGATATCTGCGAGACGTCGTACAAGGATCGCGGCGGCAAGTACCAGGGACAGCGGGGCGTCACGCTGCCGCGTACCTGACCGCAGGCGGGACGGCCGTCCTCAGGGTTTCTGGTAGGTGACGAAGAAGCCCTGCAGGTCGTTGTTTTCGATATACGGTTCAACGCTGACCACTTTGTAGCCCTGCAGGGCGAACGCCTGATGGGCTTTGCTGAGGTCGTTTGCCGCGCCCTGGTTACGGAAACCCCAGCTTGCGTCGACCCAGATCGTGGTCGCGGCCATGCCGGTCGCTGCGGCTTGGCGGGCCACATCTTCGGGCTTCTTGTCGAACAGTCCGGCATGCGCGGGAACGGCAGTGGTGGCGAGCAGGATGGCGAGCAGCAGTGTGCGCATGGAATTCTCTGTCGAGTTGGTTTCAAGGGGTGGGTTGATCATCCGGCAACCGCTGCCTGCAAGCGCGTGATCCGCTCGATCAGCGACTCCGGTGAATAGGGTTTCGCGGTCGCCGTGCCCCAGACCGGGCGTGGCCAGGCGATGTCGTTTTCAAAGCGCGCGATCACATGAATGTGCAGCTGGGACACCATGTTGCCGAGTGCGGCGACATTGAGCTTGTGCGGGCGGAATGCCTGCTGCAGGGCGCGGCAGGACAGGTTGATTTCCGCATTGAGCCGGGCCTGCGCGGCCTCGTCGAGGTCGATCCATTCCACCGCGTCGGCGACCCGCGGCACCAGGATCAGCCAGGGGTGGTTGGCGTCATCCATCAGGCGCAACTCGCAAAGGTCCAGATGCGCGACGGGGTGGGTGTCATCGGCCAGTTGGGGGTGCAGGTGCCAGCCTTGACCGGCTGCTGGGGAATGGCTCATCTCGGGCTCTCCGTCAGGAATCAGCGCTGGCGCGTGCCTCCGTTCAGCTTGGCGTCGCGGGTTTCCGGGTTGATTCTAGCGCCCGCGATATAATTCGCGTTCCGCCGCCCGTCCCGCGGCCCGCAGCTCGCCTGCGGGCGCGTCGCGCGTGGTCCGGCAAACCCCGCAACCTGGTTATCCAATGTCCCTGCATCCGCTTCCGTCCAAGAACGCCGAGGTCGGCGCCCCAACTGTCGCCAAGCCCAAAGGTGCCAACACGGGCCCCAACCCCAGGGTCGGCTTCGTCAGCCTGGGCTGTCCCAAGGCGCTGGTCGATTCCGAGCGCATCCTCACCCAGCTGCGGGTGGAGGGTTATGACCTGGTGCCGAGCTACGACGATGCCGACGTAGTGGTGGTCAACACCTGCGGTTTCATCGATTCGGCAGTGGCCGAGTCGCTGGATGCGATCGGCGAAGCGATGGCCGAGAACGGCAAGGTCATCGTCACCGGTTGCCTCGGCAAGCGTGAGGAAGTGATCCGGCAGGCGCACCCCGGCGTGTTGTCGATCAGCGGTCCGCAGGATTACGACAGCGTGTTGGGCGCGGTGCACGCGGCGTTGCCGCCGAAGCACGATCCGTTCATCAGCCTGGTTCCTGACACCGGCATCAAGTTGACCCCGAAGCATTACGCGTATCTGAAAATTTCCGAGGGCTGCAACCACCGCTGCAGCTTCTGCATCATTCCGTCGATGCGCGGCGACCTGGTGTCGCGCCCGGTCGATCAGGTGCTGCGCGAGGCCGAGAAGCTGGCGATGGGCGGGGTCAAGGAACTGCTGGTGATCTCGCAGGACACCTCGGCCTACGGCGTCGACGTGCGTTATGCCGAGCGCGAGTGGCGCGGCAAGTCCTACCAGACCCGCATGAAGGCGCTGTGCGAGGGCCTGGGCGAACTGGGGCTATGGACGCGCTTGCACTACGTCTATCCGTACCCGCACGTCGACGACATCATCCCGCTGATGGCCGACGGCAAGATCCTGCCGTACCTCGACATTCCGTTCCAGCACGCCAGCCCGCGCGTATTGAAGCTGATGAAGCGGCCGGGCGCGGTCGACAAGACGCTCGAGCGTATTCAGCGTTGGCGCGCGGTGGCACCGGATATCACCATCCGCTCGACCTTCATTGTCGGCTTCCCGGGCGAGACCGAGGCCGAGTTCGAGGAGCTGCTCGACTTCCTCGACGAGGCGCAGCTCGACCGTGTCGGTGCGTTCGCCTACTCGCCGGTGGAAGGCGCGAAGGCCAACGAGTTGCCCGACCCGGTGCCGGAGGAAGTCAAGCAGGAGCGGCTGGCCCGTTTCATGGAGCGCCAGGCGGATATTTCGGCGGCGAAGCTGGAGGCCAAGGTGGGCACCGTGCAGCGCTGCATCGTCGATGCGATCGACGGTGAACTCGCCATCGCGCGCTCGATGGCCGATGCGCCGGAGATCGACGGCCTCGTCCAAGTCCAGAACGGTTATTTCGCAGGCCTCAAGCCGGGCGACTTCTGCGATGTCGAGATCATGGGCAGCGACGAGCATGACCTGTTTGGCGAGGTCGCCTTCGAGGATTGATCCCCGCCCGGGCCGCGAAACTTTCCGGCCGGGGATGTGATGGCCTGATACGCCCACGAACCGCGTCTGTCCCGGTATGTGCGGCAACGCGCGAGCCGGTGTGGTTCGCGTGGCCGCGTCCCGGACAGAGGAGGCGGCATGAGGCGATTGACAGTGCTGCTCGCGGCGTGCGTTCCGCTGGTGGCCGCGGCCCAGCAGGGGCCCGGCCGCATCTCCGACGACGACCTGCGGGCCTGGTTGGGTACGTTGGAGCTGGAGGCGCGGCTGGATGTAGACCTCAACGGTGACGGCCGGCTCGACCTGGCCTACATCGCGGCCGACCGCAACCAACGCGTGCTTGGCATCCTGGACGGTAATGAATATGGCGCGGCGTTCGGAGCCCGGCTTCTGGGGGAGGCGGCGCTGGTGCCATCGCCCACATCGGCATCGTCGCTGGCGGTCGAGAGTGACGAACTGGTGGTCAGCCAGATCGCTGGAGAGGACGCCGTCACCGCGACCACTTGGCATTACCGCCACGATCCCGCGAGCGGCGGGATGCGACTGGTCGAGCTGAATGGCGAGCGTTATGGCGCCGTGGTAGATGCGACGAGCACCCGCGTGCAGTGGGACCTCGAAACCGGTGAATACCTGGTCGAGCGCGGTGAATCGGTCACGTTGGACACGGGAGGCAATGTGTTCGTCTATGGCCCACCGCAACGCTCGGTGCGCCCGTCGGCGCCGCTGCGGATGGAGCAGGCGCCGGACCCGGTTGCGTTGCTGGATGGCGAGGCGATGGGCGGGATGATGACGCTGCATGCGCGGGGCAATCCGCGCCCGGTGCCCTGAGGGGGGCGTCAGCCGGCCGGGTACTGCACGTCCACGATCACGAAGCGCCCGGCGCCGCCCGGCAGCTGTGCTTCGAACTCGTCGTCCAGACGCTTCTTCAACATCGCCCGCGCGAGTGGCGAGTCGATGCTGATCCAGCCCAGCTTCGCATCGGTCTCGTCGGGGCCGACGATGCGGTAACGCCGGGGCTCGCCACTCTCGCTGTCCTCCAGCTCCACCGTTGCGCCGAAGTACACCGCCAGCGGATCCGAGGGCGCAGTGTCGACCACCCGCAGCGCCGGCACCCGCTTGCTTAGATAACGCACGCGCCGGTCGATCTCGCCGAGTTGCTTCTTGCGATAGGTGTACTCGGCATTCTCCGAGCGGTCGCCCTCAGCCGCGGCGGCGGCGAGGGCCTTGACCACTTCCGGCCGCCGCACGCGCCAGAGATCGTCGAGCTCGGCCTTGAGCCGCTCATGCCCCTCGCGGGTGATCAGCGCGGTGCTCTTTTCCGCAGGGGGACGCCAGCGGCCCATCGGGACTCCATGCAATCGGATGATTGCGACGATCTTGCATCCTGCCGTCGGAATCGTCGACGCTTGCGCGTTACCCGCCGCCGTAATCGCCCATGCTGATCCTGCCGCTGCATCGTCCGTTCACGCGCGCAACCTTCCCGTTCGTGACCGTATTGCTGATCGTGGTCAACGTACTGGTGTTCTTCGGTTGGCAGGGCGGCGACGAGGCTGCGATGACGAGCGCGCGGCAACACTACCTGCATAGCGAGCTGGGCCGGCACGAGGTTCCGGCCTATGGGCGTTACCTGACACAGACCAGCCAGGTCGACGCACTGAGCGAGCTGGAAGCAATGCCGGAGGGTGCGCGGACGGACTATGTCGCCGATGTGACGCTGACCGATGTCGCTTTCATCGCCGCGTTGGAGTCGGGCGATCTGTTTGACAGCGCCGGTGAGCTGGAGAAGTGGAGGCCGCTGCGTGCGCAGTACGACGCGCTGCTTGGCGAGGTGTTCACCCTGCGCCACCTGTTGCGAAGTTCCGAGGTCGATCCGTGGCGGATGCTGGCGGCGGCCTTCCTGCACGGCGGGGTCATGCACCTGGTTGGCAACATGCTGTTCCTGCTCGCGCTGGGTTTGCTGGTGGAAGGCGCACTCGGATCGGGGCGGTTCCTCGGGGTGTATCTGTTGGGGGCATTTGGCTCCAGCGCCGCGTCGCTGCTCTGGCGCTGGGGTGAGGCCGGCGGCGGGCTGGGCGCGTCCGGCGCGATCGCTGCGTTGATGGGGGCGTTCTGCGTGATCTGGGGGCGACAGCCGGTCCGGTTCTTCTACTGGTTCGGGGTCGTGTTCGACTATGTGCGGGCGCCGGCGATCTGGCTGTTGCCACTGTGGCTGGGTTGGGAGGTCTACAACCTGCTGGCCAACGACGACCTCGGCATCGGCTTCGACGCACACGCTGGCGGCATCATCTGTGGGGCACTGACGGGCGCGGCGCTGGTGCGTTTCGGGCAGGTCCGTGACGACTTCATCCGCGATCCCGGCGAGCAGCCCCGCGATGACCGCTGGGAACGCGCACAAGCGTGCCTGGGACGGATGCAACTGGCCGAGGCCGAGCACCTGCTTGAGGAGTTGGGGCGCGAACAACCCGATCGGTTCGAGCTGCGCCTGGCGCTGTACCGGGTGGCGCGTAACGGCCAGCGCCGCGATGCGACGACCGCGCGTGGTTTCGGCTTGCTCGAACTGGAGGTGGGCGACCCGGAGCAGGTACAGGCTCAACGCGGCGTACTGGCGGAGCTCGATGAAGCCGGCATCGCGGTGCCGCCGGCACTTCGCCTGGAATTGGCGGGCCGCTGGCTGCGTTCGGGTGCGTTGGACGCGGTCGAGGACGTGCTGGCCGCCGCGGAACATGCCGACGAGCAGGGGGCGGCGCAATTATGGTTCCAGCTCGCGCTTGGCTGGCGTGACCGGCGCGACCCTGTCGCCCACCAGCGCGTACTGCGGACGCTGGTCGCGCGGTATCCGGACCAGCCACAAGCGGAGAAGGCGCGGTTCCTGCTGGCGGAATTGGACTCCGCGTCGGCATCGCAGGTCGACGCGCGCCTGTCCACGCAATGATCTACGCCATCAGGCGCCCACGGGTGCCTGCAGGGCCATCAGCGCGGCTTCTATCTTCGCCTGCAGTTCTTCATCCTCACAGCGTTCCCGTGCCTGCTCAAGCAACGTGCGAGCTTCGGCGTCGCGGTCCATCCGGTCGGCCATCAGCAAGGCCGCATCCAGGCCCCAGCGCGGTGCATCCCGATGACGGGGATGGGCGCGCAGCAAAGCCAGCAACACGTCGGCCGCCAGTTGGCCCTGGCCGGCGAGGCGGGCGCGCTCGACCAGTTGCACCGCGTGTTCGACCTGCAGTGGCACGAAGTCCGGGTCGGTATCGAGACACTCGCGCAGCAGGCCGAGGGCGCGGCGATCCTGTCGTTCCAGCATCAACTGGTTGAGGT
>JBOHYC010000314.1:0-7208 GCA_050737755.1 Lysobacter sp. | reverse complement strand
CGCACCCAGCCCGTGGGTCAACGCGTTGGCGAATTCCTCGCCGGGGCCACTGTCGGCCGGATGCACCCCGGCCTCGCTGCTGTCCATGGACTCATCCCTTCTTGAGGAAGCAGGTCTTGAGCACCAGACCCTTGATCTTGTCCGAATTGCCTTCGATGTGTTCCGGGTCGCCGTCGACCAGGCGGATGCCCTTGATCACCGTGCCCTGCTTCAGGTTGATCGACGACCCCTTGACCTTGAGATCCTTGATCACCACCACCGTGTCGCCCGCGGACAGCACGTTGCCGTTGCTGTCGCGGACCACCCCACCGTCATCGGTCTCGGCGTTGCCGGCCATCGGCCATTCGTGGGCGCAGTCGGCGCAGACGAAATTGTCGCCATCGGGATAGGTGTTCTCCATGCCGCATCGGGGGCAGGCGGGAATATCGGACATGATCCATCCAGATCGCTAGGGACCCCGGATTATAGGCGCCGCCTGTCCAGGCCAGCCGGCAACGCCACCGAACTTTTTCACGTGATGCACGGGGCCGGACTGCTAGCTTTGCAGGCACCCACGCCTGCGGAGGCACTCCATGCGATCCCGACGCTTGTTCCCCTGCCGCCCTCTCCTGTCCGGACTGGCATTGATGGTGCTGCTGGCCGCCTGCGCCACCGGGCCACGCGTGCGCACCGACGCCGATCCCGCCGCCGACTTCTCGAAGTACGCGACGTACGCGTTCTACGAGCCACTGGCGATGGAACAGTCCGGCTACACCACGTATCTGTCCGACCGGATCAAGACCAGCGTGCGTCGCGAAATGGACGCCCGCGGCTACCGCTTCGACCCGGACAACCCCGACCTGCGGGTGAACTTCCAGGGCATCATCCGCGAGCGCACCGACGTCTACAACGTGCCGCGCACGGACATGCAGTA
Source organism: Lysobacter sp. (assembly GCA_050737755.1). Classification (GTDB taxonomy): domain Bacteria; phylum Pseudomonadota; class Gammaproteobacteria; order Xanthomonadales; family Xanthomonadaceae; genus Novilysobacter. The sequence continues at coordinate 6,295 of JBOHYC010000314.1, read as the reverse complement.
CTTCTACAGCTATCGCGCCCGCCGCTACTTCGCCGTGCCGGTCTGGTACGACGAGACCCGGGTCAACGATTACACCGAGGGCACCCTCACCGTCGATCTGGTCGACGCCCAACGGAACCACCTGGTCTGGACCGGCGACGCGATCGGTCGGGTTACCCAAAAGACCCCACAGGAGCGCGTGCAGGCCGCCGATGCGGCGATCGCGGCGATCTTCATCCAATACCCGTACACCGCCGGTTCGGCGCAGCCGGCACAGTCGCAATAGCTTCGCCGCACGCGTCGCCCAGAGTGAAAGCATCGTCGCCTCCCTCCATACTCCGGTAAGCGGACACACTGGACTCCCGGATGCGACGAATATTTCGCGGGCTCGCCCTCGCCACACTGGCGCTGGCAGTCATCATCGGCAGCGGCCTGCTGCTGGCCGACCACCTGACCCCGCCGGCCACCGGCACGCCAAGCCATGCGCTGGCGCTGCAGGCGGACCAGACACCGATCGACCGCGAACTGGCGCCGATGCTGGCCGCCAACCCAGGCGAAACCGGCGTGTTGTTGCTGGCCGACGGGCTGGACGCCTTCGCTGCACGCGCAATCGCCACCCGCAAGGCCGGGCGCAGTCTCGACTTGCAGTACTACATCTGGCACGACGACCTGACCGGCCACCTGCTCGCACGCGAGGTCCACGACGCCGCCGAGCGCGGCGTCCGCGTGCGCATGCTGCTGGACGACATGAATGCCGAGGGCCTGGACCCGCAGCTGATGACGCTGGACGCCCACCCCAACATCGAGCTGCGCCTGTACAACCCGTTCCGCAACCGCGAAGGCTTCGAGCGCATGCTGGAAATGATCCAGCGCGTCTTCAGCATCAACCACCGGATGCACAACAAGGCCTGGATCGCCGACGGCCGGGTGGCGGTCATCGGCGGGCGCAACATTGGCGAGGAATATTTCAGCGCCGATGCCGAAGTCAACTTCCGCGACCTCGACCTGCTGCTGTTCGGCCCCGCCGTGGACCAGGCCAGCACGATCTTCGACGAGTACTGGAACAGCGCCGCCGCGGTGCCGATCGCAGCCCTCAATCGCAAGAAGCCCGCGGACCTGCAGGCGATGCTGGCCAGCGTCGACCTCGAAGCGCGCCAGACCGAGGCACAGCCCTACCTGCAACGCGTCGCCGAGTCCCAGTCCGTACGCGCCTACCAGCAACGCGCGCTTGAGCCGCATTGGACCGCCAACGTGCAGGTGATCTCCGATCCGCCGATCAAACGCGGCGGGAACCGCGACGACTGGCTCGCCGGGCACCTGACCGACATGCTGGCGACCACCCGTCAGAAAGCCCTGCTGATCTCGCCCTACTTCGTTCCCGGCGACGATGGCGTGGCCGGGTTCGCCGCCCTCGCCCGCCGTGGCGCCGAGGTCGGCATCGTCACCAACTCGCTCGCGGCCAACGACGTGCCGGCGGTGCACAGCGGCTACTCGCACTACCGCGGGGACCTGCTTGAGCAAGGCGTGCACCTGTACGAAATGAAGGCGCGCGGGCATACCGAATCGGCCGGTGTGTTCGGCAGCAGCGGCGCCAGCCTGCACACCAAGGCCTTCGTGGTCGACGACGCGCGCGGGTTCGTCGGATCGTTCAATCTCGATCCACGCTCGATCGATCTCAACACCGAGATGGGCGTGCTGTTCGAGGACCGCGCGATCGCCATCGACCTGCGCAACGAGTATTTGCGCCTGACCGATCCCGCACTGAGCTACTGGATCTACCTCGACGCCGACGGCGAGGTGCGCTGGCTCGACCGCGCGAGGCAACCGCCCGTGGCGCTGACGCAGGAGCCCGATACCAGCGCATGGCAGCGCGGCCTGGTAACCGTGCTGGGCTGGTTGCCGATCGAGTCGCAGCTTTAGCCGCCGTCAACGCAGCTGGCTGTCCTTACTGCCGCGCCGGTTGTAACCCGCGCCGAGGCCCTGCTCGCGGTCCTCCGCTTCCTGGCAGGCGATGCACAGGCGCACGCCAGGCACCGCCTCGCGCCGCGCCTCGGGGATCGGAGCGTCGCATTCTTCGCAATGGGTCAGGCCCGGGCCGCGCTTCAGCTGGCTGCGCGCGCGGTTGATGCCGTCCTTGACGGTGGCATCGATCTGGTCCTGTACCGCGCCGTCGCCGGCCCAGCCAGTCGCCATGGGAACCTCCGAAAAGCGAGTCTGGTCCACAGGATAGCGCTCGGGCCATGAACCGGATGCCGACGGTCCCGTCATCGGGGCTCAAGCTGAACGATACCGACAGGAGGTCAGATTCGATTCACGCTGGCTCCCGTCAAGTAGGGTCCGGGCCAACCGTTTGTTGGCGTGCAGCCCACGGGGGGCCGACATGACACTTTCCTCTCAACAGACTGTGTGGTCGCTGGTACTGGGCGTCATGCTGGCGCTGGGTCTTTCCGCACCGGCCGATGCGCGTCAGAAACAGCAAGACGAACACGATCGGCGTGAGCAGTCCGACAAGCGCGCCGAGAAGCACGCCGGCAAACATGCCGACAAGCCGCAGGCCAAGGCACGCGGCGGCAACGTGGCGCCGGCTCGCGCGAAGGCTCGCAACAATGTCGACAACCGCAGGCGCGACAACCGCAGGGTCGAAAGGCCAGCGCAGGCCCAGCGTCGGCAGCAGGCCGACGTACGTCACCAGGTCCAGCGCGCGCAGGCGGCGCAGTCGCAGCGCCGGCAATCGCAGCAACGGCGCGTTGAACAGCAACGACAGGTCGAGGCCCGCAACGACCGTCAGCGCGTGGTCCGCCAACAGGCCGAACGACGCGAAAGGCAATCGCGTACCAACGATCGACGTGTACTCGAGGATGCGCGTATCCGCGACCAGCGCAGGGAAGTAGCGCGCGGGCAGAACGATCGCGAGCAGCGCATTCGCCGCGACCGCCAGCGCGCAGACCGCTTCCAGCACAACCGCGAACTGCGGCAGCGCCAGGCCGCACAACGTGCCCGCGCCCTGCAGCAGCAGCGCCGGATCAACCAGTACCGCTACCAGCAGGCCTACTACACGCGCCTGCGCCAGCACCAGTCACGTTTCGACGCGCGCAACCACGACTATTACAACGACCGCTACTATTCGACGCCCGCCAACTACCGGTATTCCTACGGCGATCGCTGGCACGAGACCAATCGATACGGCGCCGACCTGATCCGCCAGGCGGTGCGTTACGGCTATGAGGAAGGCCTGCGCGCCGGCCGTGCCGATCGCGAGGACAGGTGGCGCAGCGACTACCGCAACAGCTACGCCTATCAGGACGCCAACTACGGCTACCAGGGTTATTACATCGACGAGGACACCTACAACCATTACTTCCGCGAAGGCTTCCAGCGCGGTTACGACGACGCCTACTCCAGTCGCTACCGTTACGGCCAACGCGACGGGGATGGCAACTTCGCCATCCTCGCGGCGGTGCTGACCGCCGTGGTCGGCCTGCAACTGATCAATTGAGGAAGCCCTACCCTGCCGACGGTACCGGCCCGTCGCGCAGGGTCCGGTCGAACAACGCAATCGTCCGACGCCAGGCCTCGGCCGCCGCGTCCTCGTCGTACCGCGGCGTGGTGTCGTTGTTGAAACCGTGCTGGGTGCCGGCCGGCTGGTACATCGCGTAGGTCACGCCGGCCGCCTTGAGCGCGGCCTCGTAATCCGGCCACGTCGCGTTGACGCGGTCGTCGTTGGCGGCGAGCACCACCAGCAACTCGGCCTTGATGGCATCCACGTCTTCCACCGGCGGCGCAGTGCCATAGAACGGTGCCGCCGCAGCCAGGTCCGGCAGGCGAGTGGCGAGGAAGTTGGCGATGGCGCCGCCGTAGCAGAAGCCGACCACGCCCATCCGCCCGTTGCCGCCTTCGACCTTGCCCAGCATTGCGGCGGCGGCAAGGAAGTCCTCGCGGGTCTTGTCCTGGTCGAGTTTGCCGAACAGCGTGCGCGCCGCGTCCTCGTCGCCCGGGTAACCGCCCAGCGGGAACAATGCGTCGGGAGCGAACGCGATGAAGCCTTCCAACGCCATCCGCCGCGTGATGTCCTCGATGTGCGGGTTGAGTCCGCGGTTCTCGTGGACCACCAGCACCAACGGCAGCGGTCCGTCGGCCTCGGCGGGTTTCACCAGGTAGCCGCGACCGGTGCCGTACCCCTTCGGCGAATCGAACTCGACGGACTGCGCCGACAACCGCGGGTCGTCCGGCTTGATCTGTTGCGCTTCTGCGAAGCGTGGCGCCAGCGCCGCCAGCAGCCCGGTCGCCGTGGCCGCGCCGACCGCGAAACGCGCCGCACCCGCAAGGAAGCCCCGGCGGTCGATCGCGCCATGCACGTACTGGTCGAACAACTTCAGCACTTCCGGATCGAAGTCGCTGGCCTTTGCACGGGGTCGGTTCGACATGGCGTTTCTCCGGAACGGATGGCTCGTGGCCGCAGCAGCATATCCGGACAACTGTTATCGAATGGAAAAGCCGTCCGCGCTCACCCGCGTTTCGCACCCCGCCCCGTAAAGTCCCCACCTTGCATCGCAGGCCACCCGACCGGAGTCCGTTGTGAAGCCAACCATCCTTGCAATCGCCCTCACCCTCATCGTCGGCTGCACGCCCACTGCCGAGCCGCAGCCTCCCGTGGAAACGCCGCCCGGAGCGCCCCCTGCCATCACGGCAGAGCCGGGGCCGCCGACAGAGCCGCGTGCACCCGCCCCCGTCCAAGCCAACACGGTCCCGGAACGCTTCCAGGGCGAGTGGAACAGCACGCCAGCTGATTGCGGCACTGCCAACAATCCCTCCCGGCTGCAGATCGGCGCCGATGACATCCGCTTCCACGAAAGCAGCGGCACGATCACCTCGGTGACCATCAGCGGCGAATCGGACATCACCCTGGCCGCCGACATGACCGGCGAAGGCGAGGAGTTCAAGTCGACTTACGGGTTCCAGTTGTCGGACGACGGCAACACGTTGACCGATACCAGCTCGGGCACTGGCATGGCCCGTCACCGCTGCGAATGACCGACCCTCCGGGTACGCCGGTTTGCGCATCCGGGTAACCGGCCCCATATCGCGAATTCCGCCTCCGCCCGGACCATCTCCTTGCCCCCATCTCCACATTCTTCCCCCGACGCCGGTCCCGGCGAACTGACCAGCAGCTTCCTTGGCGTTTTCCGCTTCAGCGGTCGCGCGCTGGAGCTGGTCTGGAGTACCAGCCGGCCACTGACCGTCGCGCTCGGACTGCTGACGCTGGTCGCCGGTTTGCTGCCGGCCGGCGTCGCCTGGGTCGGTGCGCTGATCATCGATGCAGTGGTCGATGCCAGCCGCGCCGTGGCGGCGGGCGAGCCGCTGGTACTGGCACCGGTGTTCACCGTGATCGCGGTGGAAGCGGTGCTGGTGATGGCACTGGCCGGCGCCCAGCGCGGCATCTCGCTGTGCCAGTCGCTGCTGCGCGCGCAGCTGGGCCAGCGGGTCAACGTGATGATCCTGGAGAAGGCGCTGACGTTGCAGCTGGCGCACTTCGAGGACTCGGAGTTCTACGACAAGCTGACCCGCGCCCGCCGCGAGGCGTCGTCACGACCGCTGTCGCTGGTCAACCGCACCTTCGGGCTGGTCCAGAACGCGATCTCCCTTGTCAGCTACGGCGTGCTGCTGGCGCAGTTCTCACCGTGGGCAGTGGGCGTGTTGTTGCTGGCCGGGCTGCCATCGTTCCTGGCCGAGACCCGGTTCTCCGGCGATGCCTTCAAGCTGTTCCGCTGGCGCTCCCCGGAAACCCGGATGCAGAACTATCTGGAGACCGTGCTGGCGCGCGAGGACCACGCCAAGGAGGTCAAGCTCTACGGCCTCGGCCCGCTGTTGCTGGATCGCTACCGCAGCATTTTCCACACCCTCTACAGCGCCGACCGCGACCTCGCCATCCGCCGCGACGGCTGGGGTTTCGTGCTCGGCCTGATCGGCACGGTGACGTTGTATATCGCATACGGCTGGATCGCCATGACCACCGTGGTCGGGCGCATCACGCTCGGCCAGATGACGATGTACCTGATGCTGTTCCGCCAGGGCCAGGCGGCGGTGTCGGCGAGCCTGACGGCGATCGGCGGCATGTACGAGGACAACCTGTACCTGTCGACGCTGTACGAGTATCTGGAAACCCCGGTACCCGCCACGCGCGGCACCGCCGAAAAAGGCCCCGACCCCAGCGACGGCATCCGTTTCGAGAACGTCGGTTTCACCTACCCCGGCTCGGACACCCCGGCGCTGCAGGACATCAACCTGCACATCCGCCCCGGCGAGTCGCTCGCGCTGG
>JBOHYC010000313.1:0-4711 GCA_050737755.1 Lysobacter sp. | reverse complement strand
CCGCACGGGCATCCGCGAGCGCCACATCGCGGCCGAAGGCGAAACCACCGGCGACCTCGCCTACCACGCTTCCGTGCGTGCGCTGGAAGCGGCCGGCGTCGACGCGTCCGAGCTCGACCTGATCGTGCTCGGCACCACCACGCCCGACCTCGTGTTTCCGTCCACGGCCTGCCTGCTGCAGCACCGGCTGGGCGCGAACGGCTGCGGTGCGTTCGACGTCAACGCGGCGTGCTCCGGATTTCTCTACGCGCTGACCGTGGCCGACAAGTTCATCGCCTCCGGCGCGGCCAGGACGGTGCTGGTGGTCGGCGCGGAAACGCTCACCCGCATGGTCGACTGGACCGAGCGCACCACCTGCGTGCTGTTCGGCGACGGCGCCGGCGCGGTGGTGCTCAAGGCCGACACCGAAACCGGCATCCTCAGCACCCACCTGCACGCCGACGGCGGCAAGAAGGAGCTGCTGTGGAATCCGGTCGGCGTGTCGGTCGGGTTCAAGGAGAACGAACCCAACGCCGGCGTGCGCATCCGCATGCAGGGCAGCGACGTGTTCAAGTACGCGGTGAAGGCGCTCGACTCGGTGGTCGAGGAAACGCTGGAAGCCAACGGCCTGGATCGCCACGACATCGATTGGCTGATCCCGCATCAGGCCAACCTGCGCATCATCGAGGCCACCGCCAAGCGGCTGGACATGCCGATGGAGCGGGTCATTGTCACCGTCGACAAGCACGGCAACACGTCCTCCGGATCGGTGCCGCTGGCGCTGGACGAGGCGGTGCGCTCGGGTCGTGTGCAGCGCGGCCAGCTGGTGCTGCTGGAGGCCTTTGGCGGCGGCTTCACCTGGGGCTCGGCGCTGCTGCGCTACTGATTCGGCAAACTGTACGCCGTGGTACAGACGGGTCGGCACGATCGCTCGTATCATGGCGCGTTCTTTCTGCAGGGGCCGTCGTGTGAGCGATTCACAACACACCGACCAACAAGCTGATCCGCAACTGGCCTTCGTTTTCCCGGGTCAGGGTTCCCAGTCGCTCGGCATGCTGGCCGGGCTGGCGCAGGACCACGCGATCATCGGTGAAACCTTCGCCGAAGCCAGCAAGGGCGCCGGAACCGACCTCTGGACGCTGAGCCAGTCCGGTCCGGATGACCGCCTCAACCAGACCGAATTCACCCAGCCGGCATTGCTGGCCGCAGGCGTCGCGGTGTGGCGGTTGTGGCAGGCGCGCGGTGGTGCGATGCCGGCGCGGCTCGCCGGCCACAGTCTCGGCGAATACAGCGCGCTGGTCGCGGCCGGGGTGCTGTCGCTGGAAGATGCGGCCCGTCTGGTGCGCCTCCGTGGACAGTTGATGCAGGATGCCGCGCCCGCGGGCACCGGCGCGATGGCTGCAGTGCTCGGCGCCGAGGATGCGCTGGTGCAGGAAGTCTGCGAAGCGGCGTCCGGCAAGGAAGTGGTGGTCCCGGCCAACTACAACTCGCCCGGCCAGATCGTGATCGGTGGGCATGCGGCTGCTGTTGACAAGGCACTGACCCAGTTGGCCGAACGTGGCGTGCGCAAGGTGGTGAAGCTTGCCGTCAGCGTGCCGTCACACACGCCGCTGATGCGCGAGGCCGCCGACAAGCTGGCCGAGGCGATGGCCGGCATCAAATGGCGGGCGCCACGGCTGCCGGTGGTGCAGAACGTCGACGCCACGGTGCACGAAGGCACCGATGCGATCCGCGATGCGCTGGTACGCCAGTTGTACCTGCCGGTGCAGTGGACCGGTTGCGTGCAGGCACTGGCATCGGCGGGCGCGACCCGCATCGCCGAATGCGGCCCCGGCAAGGTGCTGGCCGGACTGGTCAAGCGCATCGACAAGTCGATCGACGCACGCGCGCTCGGTGCACCGGCTGATTTCGACGCCGCGCTGCAAGACTGGAAGTAATACGAACCGTCGAAGGAAACACATGAGCAACTTGCCCCTCACTGGAGAGATCGCACTCGTCACCGGCGCCAGCCGTGGCATCGGTGCGGCGATCGCCGACGAACTGGCCGCGCAGGGCGCGACGGTCATCGGCACCGCGACGTCGGACGCCGGCGCCAATGCGATTGGTGAACGCCTGTCCGCGAGCGGCGGCCACGGTCGCGTGCTCGACGTCGCCAACCCGGATTCGATCAGCGAACTGGTCGATGCCATCGGCAAGGACATCGGCGCGATCTCGATCCTGGTCAACAACGCCGGCATCACCCGCGACAACCTGCTGATGAGGATGAAGGACGAGGACTGGCAGGCGATCATCGAGACCAACCTGACCAGCGTCTATCGCACCTCCAAGGCGGTGATGCGCTCGATGATGAAGGCCCGCCGTGGCCGCATCGTCAACATCGCCTCGGTGATCGGCGTCACCGGCAACGCGGGGCAGGCCAACTACGCCGCGGCCAAGGCCGGCATCATCGCTTTCAGCAAGTCGTTGGCCAAGGAGATCGGTTCGCGCGGGGTGACCGTCAACGTGGTTGCTCCGGGTTTCATCGACACCGACATGACCCGCGCATTGCCGGAAGATGCCAAGGACACGATGCTCGGGCAGATCGCGCTGGGCCGGTTCGGTGAGCCGGCCGACATCGCCCGCGCGGTGGCTTTCCTGGCCGGGCCGTCGGCCGCCTACATCACCGGCGAGACCCTGCACGTCAACGGCGGCATGTACATGGCCTAGGCCATAAAGCATTGAGATACAAGGCCTTTTGCGGCTATTCGCGAGGGTCTCGATTCCACTACACTATTCCATCGAATATCCCGTCCGGGAGGAGTGAACAGCAATGAGCAGCATCGAAGAGCGCGTCAAGAAGATCGTGATTGAACAGTTGGGCGTGAAGGAAGAGGACGTCACCAACAACGCCTCGTTCGTCGACGACCTGGGTGCCGACTCGCTCGACACCGTCGAGCTGGTGATGGCACTGGAAGAAGAGTTCGAGTGCGAGATCCCGGACGAAGAGGCCGAGAAGATCACCTCGGTCCAGCAGGCGATCGATTACGTCAAGGCTCACGTCAAGGCGTAAGTACCTGCTTCAAGCAACACAGACCGGGGCCGCATCGTGCGGCCCTGCGTCTTTCACGACACGCCATCGCCCATCGCACATTTCCAGGCGCGGATCTGGCCCACGGCCGGGTCGCGTTCGCAAGCGGAGTCATCCATGTCCAATCGTCCGGCCTCCTTCAACCGGCGCGTCGTCGTCACCGGCCTCGGCCTTGTCTCGCCGCTGGGCAACGACCTGGCCAGCAGTTGGGACGGCGTCATCAACGGCCGCTCCGGCATCGGTCCGATCACGCATTTCGACACCACGGGTTTCACTACCCGTATCGCGGGAGAAGTGCGCGATTTCGACGTCACCAAATGGGTGTCGCCGAAGGACGCGCGCAAGATGGACCCGTTCATCCATTACGGCGTCGCCGCCTCGATGATGGCGATGGAGGATGCGGACCTGGTCGTCGACGATTCCAATGCCGAGCGCATCGGCGCGCTGATCGGTTCGGGCATCGGCGGCATCCTCGGCATCGAACAGCAGACCATCAAGTTCCATGAGGGCGGCCCGCGCAAGATCTCGCCGTTCTACGTGCCCAGCACCATCATCAACATGCTGCCGGGGCAGGTGTCGCTGCTGACCGGCATCAAGGGTCCCAACTTCTCCGCGGTGTCCGCCTGTGCGACATCCAACCATTCGATCGGCATGGCGATGCGGATGATCCAGTACGGCGACGCCGACGTGATGATCGCCGGCGGCGCCGAGCGCGGTTCCTCGCCGACCTCGGTCGGCGGCTTCTGCGCGATGAAGGCGATGTCGACCCGCAACGACGACCCCACGGTCGCCTCGCGCCCGTGGGACAAGGAACGCGACGGCTTCGTGCTTGGCGACGGCGCCGGGATCCTCGTGCTCGAGGAGTACGAGCGCGCCAAGGCCCGCGGCGCACGCATCTATTGCGAACTGGCCGGCTTCGGCGCCAGCTCCGACGCGTTCCACATGACCGCCCCCAGCGAGAACGGCGAGGGCCCGGCACGTTGCATGGCGATGGCGATCCGTGATGCCGGGGTCAACCCGGAAGAGATCGGCTACCTCAACGCCCACGGCACCTCGACACCGCTCGGCGATCTGGCCGAGACCCTCGCGATCAAGTGCGCGTTCGGCGACCACGCCTACAAGACCATGGTCAGTTCGACCAAGTCGATGACCGGGCACCTGCTCGGCGCGGCTGGCGGCGCCGAGGCGATCTTCTCGGTGATGGCCCTGCACGAGGGCATCATCCCGCCGACCACCAACCTGGACGAGCCGGGCGAGGGCTGCGACCTCGACTACGTGCCCAACACAGCGCGCGAGGCGAAGATCGATGTCGCGATGTCGAACGGCTTCGGCTTCGGCGGCACCAACGGCACGCTGGTATTCAAGCGGGTCTGACCGGCGCGGCTCCGCGACCGCGGTGACGACGACTCGACATGCTGCTGATCCGCGCGCTTCCGCCCTCGATCGATCTGCTGGACCTGCACCGGCACGATCGCGGGCGCTACCCGCTGCTACTTGAATCCAGTGCCGCCGGTACCGCGCAGGGGCGCTGGGACCTGTTGCTGGTCGCGGATGGGGATTCGCTGCGGCTGGACCGTGACGGCGTCACCCGCGACGCCGATGGATGCGCGGTCGCCGGTGACTTCCTGCAGGCGCTGGACGACGCATGGACCGCCGCCCGGACCG
>JBOHYC010000312.1:0-20277 GCA_050737755.1 Lysobacter sp. | reverse complement strand
GAGGCTGAAACCCAGTGGTCGCACCAGGTGCAGGCGCGCGCCGGTGTTGGCGCACAGCCGGATCGCATTGCCGGTGTTGGGCGGGATCTCGGGCTGGAACAGGATGACGTCGAACATGGGCGACAGTTTAGGCGCGACACGCCAGGCGGAACGCGTTCGGGCGCAACACTCTCCATCGTAGGAGCGACGTATGTCGCGATCGCACGGCGGAATCGTGCGCCGATATTCGCCGCGATATCGGGATCCGCACCCGCGTCGTTGCAACAATGCGCGCAACACGCGGTGACGACGGATCAGTGAGATCGCGACTTACGTCGCTCCTACGTTTGGCGTGAGCTGTCTCTACCAGGGCAGTGGCGCCCCATGGCGGTCGAGGAAACGGCCGCTGTCGCCGTCATCGGCGCGGTCGATCACGCGCAACAGTGCGGCCGCCGAGTCCTGCGGCGTCACGTCCGCGCCGCTGCCGCCCATGTCGGTCTGCACCCAACCGGGGTGCAGCGCGACCACCACGACCCCGCGTTCGGCCAACGCACGCGCCAGCAGCATCGTCGCCATGTTCAACGCGGCCTTGGAGATCGAGTAGCTCGGCGTGCGGAACGCGTCCTTGCCGGCGATCGAACCCAGCTCCGACGACAGGTTGGCGACCTTGCCGCGATCGGCCAGCAGCGGCGCAAGCGCCTGGGTCAGCAGGAACGGCCCGGTCGTGTTGGTACGCAGGCTGTCGTCGAGCGTGGCCGCGGCGACCTTGCCGAAGCGCTCGCCCGGATGCAGCACGCCGGCATTGTTGATCAGCAGGTGCAGGTGGGCGTCGTCGCCGAGGACCAAGGGCAGCTCGCGCACCAGTTCGGCATGCGATTTGGGCTCGGCGACGTCCAGCGGCAGCACGTGCAGGCGGCCCGGGTATTGGCCGGTGAGCTGGTTGAGATCGTTGGCGCGGCCGGGCTGGCGGCAGGTCGCGACCACCCGGTCGCCTCGCTCGAGCAGCTGCCGCACGAATTCCAGGCCGAGGCCACGATTGGCGCCGGTGACAAGGCAGTGGCGCGGCGATGTGGGCGTCATGGCGGTCTCCTGGGCGAGGTCCGGCCAGTCTAGGCCGGCTAGCGGCGACGGGCATCGTCTAGGACTTGTGACCTAGTGCCCGGATCGGACGCGGCGGCTAGGATGGGGCGTTGCGCCCATTCCGGGCCGTCGCACACGCAATCACAAGGGAGTGTCCAATGTCCGCACCACGAGCTGTACTGCAGAAGGGCGCGCTTGCGCTGGCCCTCGCCACCGCGATCGGCGCCACTGCTTTCGCCCCAGCGCAGGCGCAGGACGCACCGGCCAGCGCCGGTGTCGCGATTCCGTACCAGGAATTCACCCTGCCCAACGGCCTGCGGGTGATCGTGCATGAGGACCACAAGGCGCCGATCGTCGCGGTCAACATCTGGTACCACGTTGGCAGCAAGGACGAACCGCGCGGCCGCACCGGCTTCGCCCACCTGTTCGAACACCTGATGTTCAACGGTTCGGAGAACCACCCGGGCGAGTACTTCGACCCGTTCGAACTGGTCGGTGCGACCGACATGAATGGCACCACCAACACCGACCGCACCAACTACTTTGAGAACGTCCCGACCACCGCGCTCGACACCGCGCTGTGGATGGAGTCCGACCGCATGGGCCATCTGCTCGGCGCGATCGACCAGGCCACCCTCGACGAACAGCGTGGCGTGGTCCAGAACGAGAAGCGTCAGGGCGAAAACCAGCCCTACGGCCAGGTCTGGACCAAGCTCAACCAGGCCCTGTACCCGGCCGGCCATCCGTACCACCACAGCGTGATCGGCTCGATGGCCGACCTCAACGCGGCGTCGCTGGAAGACGTCAAGAACTGGTTCCGTGCCTGGTATGGCCCGAACAATGCGGTGCTGGTGCTCGCTGGCGACATTGACCTGGAGACCGCGAAGAAGAAGGTCGCCAAGTATTTCGGCGACATCCCGGCCGGCCCCGACATGGCGCAGCCGGCGGTCGATGTCGCCGTGCGCCCGGCCGACACCCGCGAGACCATGCACGACAACGTCCCGCAGGCACGCATCTATCGCGCCTGGAACGTCGCCCAGACCGGCAGCACCGATGTAGACCAGCTGCACGTGCTGGCGCAGGTGCTCGGCGGCAGCGACACCTCGCGGTTGGAGAAGCGGCTGGTGCACGGCGACAAGCTGGTCGACAGCGTCAGCGCCGGGGTGAGCGAGTCGCAACTGGGCTCCAACTTCCTGGTTACCGCCAGTGTCAAGGAGGGCGTCGACCCGAAGAAGGTCGAGGCGATCATCGACGAGGAGCTTGCCCGCCTGCTGAAGGACGGCCCGACCGCCGAAGAGGTCGCCCAGGCCAAGACCGTGATCCGCGCCGGCTTCATCCGCGGGATCGAGCGCATCGGTGGGTTCGGCGGCAAGGCCGACGCGTTGGCCGCGTGCGAGGTCTATGTCGGCGACCCGGGCTGCTACAGCGAGACCCTCGCGACGGTCGCGGCGGTCACCCCGGCGCAGCTGCAGGCTATCGGCAAGCAATGGCTCGGCGACGGCGACCACACCCTGGTCGTGTTGCCCGGCGAGCGCACCGCGCTGGCCGAGGAGCCGGCGGTCGAGCCGGCATCGCTGGACCTCCCCGCGGTCGATCCCAAGTACAGCGTGTCGCCGGCCACGGTCGACCGCAGCAGCGGTGTGCCGATGCCCGAGGACTTCCCGGAGCTGAAGTTCCCCGAGCTGCAGCGCGCCACCCTTTCCAACGGCACCAGGGTGATCCTGGCCGAGCGCCATGAGGTGCCGGTGGTGCAGTTCCAGTTGCTGCTCGACGGCGGCTACAAGGCCGATGCGCTGGACCACGCCAAGCTGGGCACGTCGAGTTTCGCGATGAGCATGCTCGACGACGGCGCGGCCGATTACAGCGCGCTCGAATTCGCCGCCGCGGCCGAGTCGCTCGGCGCCAACCTCGGTGCCGATGCCTCGCTCGACGGCGCCAGTGCATCGCTCTCGGCGCTGAAGGAAAAACTCGACCCGTCGCTCGCGCTGTTCGCCGACATGCTGCGCGAGCCGAGCTTCGACCCGGCCGAGATCGACCGGATCAAGGCCAGCTGGATCGCCGGGATCAAGCAGGAGAAGGCCCGCCCCAACGCCGCCGCGCTGCGCGTGCTGCCGCCGCTGCTGTACGGCGAAGGCCATGCCTACGCGATGCCGTTCAGCGGTTCGGGCACCGAGAAGTCGATTGCGTCGCTGACCCGCGACGACCTGGTGAAGTACCACGACACCTGGGTGCGGCCGGAGAACGCGACCCTGGTCGTGGTCGGCGACACCACCCTGGCGCAGGTCGTGCCGTTGCTTGAGAAGCACTTGGGCGACTGGAAGGGCGAGGGCAAGCCGGCGACCACCGGCGAAGTCGCGAAGGTCGCGCTTCCCGACGCGCCGCGGGTGTTCCTGATCGACCAGCCCGGCGCGGTGCAGGCCAACATCTTCGCCGGCCAGCTGGTGCCGTCGACGATGTCGGACGACGCCACCGAGTTCGAGTTCGCCAACACCGTGCTCGGCGGCCAGTTCAGCGCCCGCCTCAACATGAACCTGCGCGAGGACAAGCACTGGGCCTACGGCGCCTACAGCTTCTCGCCGGATGCGCTGGGCCAGCGGCCGTGGCTGGCGTTCGCGCCGGTGCAGATCGACAAGACCGCCGAGTCGATGGTCGAGATGAAGCGCGAGGTCAGCGAATACGCCAGCGGCAAGGCGCCGCCGACCGCGGCGGAAGTCACCAAGGTGCGCTCCAACGAGATCCGCAGCCTGCCGGGTGCGTATGAAACCGGCCGCGCGGTGCTGGGCACCATCGCCGGGATCGTGCGTTACGACCGCCCGGACGACTACGTGTTCCAGCACAAGGCCGAGATCGAGGGGCTGACCCCGGCGCAGGTGGCCAAGGCCGCCGGCACGATCGACCCGGATGCGTTGACCTGGGTGGTGGTCGGCGACCTCGACAAGATCGGCGCGCCGGTACGCGCGCTGGAGCTGGGGGCCGTGCAGGTGCTCGATGCCGACGGCAACCCGGTACAAGCGGATGCGGCGACCACGGTCAAGGCCGAAGCCCGCGCCGATGCCGATGCCGAGGGTGACGGCGGCGCGGCGGAGTAAGTGCGTCCCGCCGGGTGGCTGGTCCACCCGGCGGGCCATTCCTTCCGATGTAGGAGCGACGTAAGTCGCGATTTCACAGATGTCCGGGGCCGCCGTGCGATCGCGACTTACGTCGCTCCTACCCAAACCCGTATCCCGGGGGGTTGATCCTCCTGCCAAGTCATCCGCGATTCACCGCGCCACGCGCAAAACCATTGCGTCCAAGCGACAATCCGCCGGATCGTGATGATCCGCCGCCCGATCCGCCGCTTTCGATCCAAGGAGTTCCCATGACCCGCCTGCTCATCCTCGGTTGCGCCACGCTTGTCCTCGCCAGTGGCTGCACCTGGGTGCACATGGCCCCGGGCGCCAGCGCGGTGCAGGTGATTTCCGCCGGTGGTCCACCCGCCGGCTGCGCCAAGCGCGGCGAAGTCGCCGTGTCGGTCAAGGACAGCGTCGCCTTCTACGAGCGCAACAACCTGCGCGTCCGCGAGGAACTGGAAACCCTCGCCCGCAACGAAGCGCCCGGTCTGGACGCCGACACCATCCAGCCGCTGGCGCCGCCGCTGGAGGGTGAGCAGCGGTTTGCGGCCTACAACTGCGGAGGAACCGCCGCGGTGCCCGGCACGTTGCAGCCAACAGGTGCCGCCGCCCGTGGCGAGGCCCGGACCTATCCAATCGGGGGCTGAAGCGTTCAGGCCATTGGGGGGTTAATGCAGGCATCCCGGGAAAACGTTAATCTGACGTGATCTTTTGCCTACGGTTTGCCGCCCATGCTGTTCCAACACGTCGCCATCGCCGGCCTGGCCCATATCGATGCGCCGCGTCGTCTGACCTCGGTGGAAATCAATGCCCGGCTCAAGCCGACCCTGGACCGCCTGGGCATCCGCACCGACGTGCTCGGTGACATTGCCGGCATCCACGCGCGGCGCCTGTGGGACGGCGACATGCTCGCGTCCGACGCCGCCACCCTGGCCGCGGTCAAGGCGTTGGCCGATGCGGCGATCGAACCGGGCCGTGTAGGCCTGCTGGTCAACACCTCGGTCAGCCGCGACTACCTGGAACCGTCGACCGCGTCGATCGTGTCCGGCAACCTCGGCCTGCCCGACACCTGCCAGAACTTCGACGTGGCCAACGCCTGCCTGGCTTTCATCAACGGCATGGACATCGCCAGCCGCATGATCGAGCGCGGCGAGATCGACTACGCACTGGTGGTCGATGGCGAAACCGCCGACCTGGCCTACGAGAAAACCCTGGAGCGCATGATGCGCGCCGACTCCACCGAGGCCGATTTCCGCAACGAGCTGGCAACCCTGACCCTGGGCTCCGGCGCCGCCGCGATGGTGCTGGCGCGCGCCGAGCTGGTGCCGGGTGCACCGCGCTACAAGGGCGGCGTGACCCGCGCCGCGACCGAGTGGAACAAGCTGTGTCGCGGCAATCTCGACGGCATGATCACCGACACCCGGCTGCTGCTGATCGAGGGCGTCAAGCTCGCCCAGAAGACCTTTTTGGTCGCCCGGCAGAAGCTCGGCTGGGTCGCGGAGGAGCTCGACCAGTTCGTGATCCACCAGGTCAGCAAGGTGCACACCGCCGCCTTCACCAAGGCGATGGGCATCGACCCGCGCAAGGTGCTGACCATCTTCGACGAACACGGCAACATCGGCCCTGCCTCGGTGCCGATCGTGCTCAGCAAGCTGCGCGAGATGGGCCGCTTGAAGAAGGGCGACCGCGTCGCACTGCTCGGCATCGGTTCGGGGCTGAACTGCTCGATGGCCGAAGTCGTCTGGTAGACACATCCCGGTATTACGGGTTTGCCGGTCCTGCGAGTCCTGCGGGCCCTGTAGGAGCGACGTAAGTCGCGAACTCATTGCTCCCGCGGCCGTCAATCTGCGCGCGCCATCGGGTACCAAACGTGTGACTGCCGTTTAACTCGCAGCCGGACACGCCGGGTCGCGCCCCGCATACACCGCGCAGATGTCCTGCCGGCACTTGAGTCCCTTGGCGGTATTCGCCGCCGGACACTCGCGCAGGTTCTGCTGGATCTGCTGCGAGCGCGTGCGTTGCGGACGCCCGTTGCGGTTCTGATCGGCGCTGGCCACGCCGGGACTTTCCGCATCCATCGTCTGCAGAAATGCATCCAGCCCGCTGCCGTGGCTGTCGTCGGACGGCTGGCCGGGCTTGATGTTGCCCATCAGTATCGCCAGCAGGTCCGGTTCGTCACGGCTGGAGGCGCGCGCCGGCTTGCGTGCCAGTGGACGTGGCGCAATGGGCTTCGCGGCGGTGGAGGGTGCCGCGGCGACAAGGAATGGATTGGACGTGTCGTCGCTGCGCGCGTTGCTGGCCGACGCGATATCCGGTTGCCCCATGGCCAGCATCGGATTGATCGTCGGGTCCGTGACGCCGCTGTTGCCTGACCCATCGTTTGCGACAGAGCCGGCCGTGGATGCCATCGACGCTGGAAGCGTTTCCTCGATGATGGTGGCCGCCTGCTCCGTCACCATTTCGCCCGATACGGACACGGCGCCGGCGTCCGTGGTCAATCGTGTTGCCGTGTTCGCGTCGGCTTTGTCAGCCGGTTTCGATTGCCACCACCAGCCCATAGCCACGACCGCGACCAGCAGCAATGCCATCGGCAGCCAACGTTTGCGTGTCGTTCCTGCAACGGCCTGCGGACCGGGTTCGCGGCCTTCCATGTCTGCTAGGATTCGCGCCGACGCAGGCTGCGCGACGGGGCGTGTTTGCTCGCCGGCCAACAGGCTGGGGCGGCGGGGCTTGGCATCTTGCCGGTCCACGTGGACTCCTTTCCTGGCCGGTTTGAACGACCGGTGTGATTCCCTTCCCGCGCGGCGGAGGCCGTTGGCGGTTCGCCGGCATTCTGCGGCGGGGTGTCGGTGGCGTCAATTCCGCCGGCCGGCGACGCGGGCGATGGACCATGGATGGTGTACGCATGATGGCGTTATGGATGGCGATATTTTTCACGGTGGCGGCCGCCGCGGCCTGGCTGGTGTTGTTTCCGGCGGCGCGCGATGGCGTGCTCGCCGGCGCCGATCGCCTGTTTGCGCGGCTGGCCGCGGTGCTGGGTCGCTGGCAGTCGCGCGCCAGTGGCCGTGCCAGTGAGTCATCGCAATCCGCGCGGGCCAGCGGTCAGCGCGCGATGCGCCTGTTCGGCCGTCATCGAAACCTGTTGCTGGTCACCGCGCTGCTGCTGACGATACCTCCGCTGGTGATCCTGCAGTTGCGCCAGCGCGTGGTCCTTGACGGCTTCGAGGGCGGTACCGCGGTTACGGCCAACAACCACGTGCTGGGGTTGTTGCGTGGCGAACGCCTGGCACCGCCGCCGGAGTTGCCGCCGGCGGTATTCGTCGCCGCCGAGGCCGAGTTGCTGCGCAGCGCCGGCGCTACTGCGTCGGTCAGTGAAACGCCGCGGGCGATCGCCGGCGCCGACCGCAAATGGAACCGGATCGACCCGGTGTTCCAGCAGCGCGTGCTGGCGATCTACCAGGTCATGCGCGAGCAATACGGCTACGAGATGGTGCTGGTCGAGGGCTATCGCAGTCCCGAGCGACAGGCCGCGCTGGCGCGCAAGGGCGGCGCCACCACCCGCGCGGGGGCTGGCCAGAGCTGCCATCAATACGGACTGGCGGTCGACAGCGCGTTGTACCGCGATGGCAAGCTGCAATGGGACATGGGTGACGCCTGGACCAAGCGCGGCTACTTCCTGTACGGGCGGCTGGCGGCCGAGGCGGGACTGGAGTGGGGCGGAAACTGGCGGAACATCAAGGACTACGTCCATCTGGAGCTGAAGGACGACTGCCGCCAGGCGCGCCGCGCCGCCGGGCACTGACCGGCACGCCGCGCGGATGATTACCCCGCGCAGTCCTGCTATCGTTGGCGATGGCAACTGGATGCCATCTGCCCCACGGGGCCGCCAGCAAGGAGCACGGCAATGTCGAAACCCTTCATCGTCGTGGGCGACAAGATCGACCACGGCGGCGCCGTGGTCAGCAGCACCGCGACCACCGACATCAACGGCCTGCCGGTCGCCCGCATCAGCGACAAGGTCGCCTGCAGCCTGCACGGCGACACCGTGATCGTGTCCGGCGACCCGACCACCATCATCGACGGCCAGCCGGTCGCCCGCCACGGCGACAAGACCGCGTGCGGGGCGACGTTGATCGCGGCGTCGCAGTTTCAGGTGTTTGTTGATTCCGGCGGAGGTGGTGGATCGGGTGCCTCGAGCAGCCGGGAGGGGCAAGCCAACACGCGCGCCCCGACCGCGTCGAAATCCCCGATGGCGGCCGCCAATGAGGACGCCGATGGGCAGGCTGTCGAATACGACGAGCAAATCCAGTTCGTCAACGCCAGAGGCGCCAGGCTCGCCGACGTCGATTACCGCGTCGAGCTGGAAAACGGGGAGGTCCTGCAGGGCACCACCGACGTCGAAGGCAAGACCGCACGCATGGCCACGGCGCAGCCAACCCGGATCGTGCGCGCGGAACTCACTGCGGCCAACACGTCCTGCTGCAGCGTGCATGCCGCCCAGGCCACCAGCATCCCGCTGGTGTTGCAGGTCGGCGCGGCGACCAATGCCAACCAGCTGGGCAGCTCGGTGCAACAGGTCGCCACGCCGGCAGGCAAGGCGCGCGGCCTGACCTCCGGTGAAATCGCGATGGCGCGCCTGCTGTTCGCCGACGCCATCGACTACAGCCGGGTGAAGGTCCACAACGGCGAGTACTTATGGTTCGGGCTGCAACCCGACGACACTGCAATGACGCCCAATGGCGAGATCTATTTCAACGAGAAGCATTTTCTCGAGGACTTCTCGACCGCGCGTGGAGTTGACCGTCACTGGTTCATGCACGAGATGGTTCATGTCTGGCAGCACCAGCTGGGCTACTGGGTGAAGGCGCGTGGCGCAGTCCGTGTCGGGCTCCCGTACGAGTACGAGCTGGAGTTCGGGAAGCGTCTGGGCGACTACAACATGGAAGCGCAGGGAAACATCCTCGCCGACTATTACATTCTGAAGTTCGAGCACAGGCCGGGCTTGGTGGTGGAGAGCAGGTACGTGGTCGTCAGCGCCTTGCCGCTGTTCGAATCAGTGCTCTCGGGGTTCCTGAAAGACCCGCGCAACGAGGCGAATCTGCCGTGACTTCAGAAGTGACTGCCGCCATGCGCCTTTTGACTGCCATCCTTCTTGTTCTGTTCGCTCAAGGCTGCCACGCGCGCCAGCAAATGTACGACGCCGAAGTGCGGGATGCCGATGGGCGCCCATGTTTCAGCGTAGACAGCCAGGACTTTGGTGAAAGCGAGAAAGTGCGTCTCGCTGCGATCGAAGTTTCGGAGGTCACGGAACTGGGCGCCGTCACGTCAACCTCGTGGCTGGCTGTGTTTGTCGACAGCGCCCCCGCCCTGTCGGTAACGACTTCGACCTGCATCGTCTATGGCAAGCCCGGGGTTGAGTACCAAGGGGAGGAGGCCAAGCCGCTCGAGCCCGGTGTGCGCTATGCCTTGGGGATGAACGCCCATGTATGGCGCAAGGAGCGCTGGCAGAACAGGAGATTCCAGGCGTACTTCTGCATTGCCGGTGATCGATCCATTGGCCCCCGCGTGCGTCAGGTGGAATGGGACGAGCCGGGTGGGCGGTGGCGCTGGGACGTGTGTACTCCGGCCGATGCGCGGCCGCGTAGCGCGCCGTAGTCCGCCAGGACTCGTGAGTTATGGCGATGGGGACGATCATTCGCAGAATGTTGGCTGTGCTGCTGCTCTTCGCGGCGGTCTGGCTCGCCGTGGTGCTGTACTGGCAGGTCGGTGAAATCAACCCGACTGCCGGCCACCTTGCGGGTTGGCTGCTTGGCCTGCCGCTGGCGCTGCTTGGCGGGTTCTGGTTGTTGCGCTGGGGCATGCGGCGGGCGAAACAGAAACCTGCGGCGCAGCCGGTGGTGGATGCGGAGGTCGGCGACGAACCGGTCGTCGACAGTGGACCGCAGCCCGATCGCATCGTGCACCTGCTGGCGAGCTCGATGTGGCTGCGCGCCGGCAGCGATGCGTCCGCGGTCGCGGTGGCGTTGGCCAAGCCCGAGCGCCCGCCGTTGCATCCACGTTTGAAGGATGCGCTCGGCTTGCCGGTGTTTGCCGCCGAGGTCGAAGGACTTGATCCGGAGTCGCTCGACGCCGCGCTCGGCGCGGTGCTGGCCGACCCCGACGCGCTTGAACGGGTGTTCGACGAAGAAGGCCGGCGCGCGCTGGCGCTGCTCGATCCCGTCGCAGAGGAACTGCTGGTCGCGGCGTTGCCGCCAGCGTTGATTGCAACCGATCCGCTGCACGCCAGTGGCGGCTTGCACCCGCACGCAATGCATCACTCGCGTTCGTCGCGCGCGGCCGCGCCGGCGCCGGCCGCGGCGATCCTGCAGGTGCGACTGTTGCTGCCGACAACGTGGCCCTCGGCCGCCCGCCACGCCGCTGGCGACTGGCTGCGGGCCAAAGCCGGAGCGATCGGTTTTGAAGACGACCAAGTCAGTGTCGACGTGGTTCCGGTCAGCGCTTCCGGCGATGGCTGGCGCCTGCTCGACCAGCTCCTCCAGGCGCAGACGCGCGACGACGACGGGGATCGCTTGCTGCTGCTCGCGGCGCATTCGCTGATCGGCGATGCCAGCATCGAACGGCTCGATGCACGCCGGGAGTTGCTGGTCAGCGGCCACCCCGAGGGCCTGATCCCGGGCGAAGGCGCGGCCGGCGTACTGCTCGGCAAAGCGTCCCTGCCGCTCTACCCGGATGCGCCGGCGCCACTACGACTGCATCGGCTATTGCACGGTCGCGCCGGCCAGGGCCGCGGCGCCAGTCGCCAAGCCGCGGAACTGCTGCAACACGCGATGACCACCGCCGCTCAGCCGGCCAGAATGATCACGGCGGTGTTCAGCGACGCCGACCACCGCCCAAGCCGTGCGATCGAGATCGCTGGTGCGATTTCCGCGACCCTGCCCGAACTCGATCCGGTCGACGACGCCCGCCACCTCGGCCTGGTCTGCGGCGAACTCGGTGCGGTCGCGCCGTTGGCACTGCTCGCCGCCGCCGCGGCGCAGGCGGCACAGGACCAAACGCCGGTGTTGGTGTTCGGCCTGGCCGATCCGCAGGCACGGATCGCCCTGGCGATGTCGCCGTTGCCGCCGGTCGACGCCGACAACGATGCCGGTTCCCCCAATCCCGCCGAGGCCGCAACCGCGGTCGCGGCCACCGTTTGACGACATGGAAGTACTTGGATGAGCAGTTTCTGGATGAACCTTCGTTACTGGCTGATGGACTACCGCGTGCTTGCCGCGCTCGGTATTGCCGCCGCCGCCGCGATCGCCTACTTCGGCATCGATGGTCTGATGGCCGCGGGCGGCTGGTTGCTGGTCGCGGTGATCGCCGCGCTGGCGCTGTGGCTGCTGGTGGTGATCGTGCGTAAGGTGCTGGCGGTGCGCGCGGCCAAACGCATCGACAACATGGTTGCCGAACAGGCCAACCAGGCCGTCACCGCAGCCACGCCGGCCGCGCGTGGCGACGCCGAGATCCTGCGTGAGCGTATGGGCGAGGCGGTCAAGGCGATCAAGTCGTCCAAGCTCGGTCAGATGAAGGGCAGCGCCGCGCTGTACGAACTGCCGTGGTACGTGATCATCGGCAACCCGGCCGCCGGCAAGAGCACCGCGATCCTCAACTCCGGGCTGCGCTTCCCGTTCGAGGACAACCGCAGCAACGTCATCCACGGCCTCGGCGGCACCCGCAACTGCGACTGGTACTTCACCACCGAGGGCATCGTGCTCGACACCGCCGGCCGCTACTCGGTCAGCGCCGAGGACCGGCTGGAATGGCTGACCTTCCTCGACCTGCTGAAGAAGAACCGCCCGCGCGCGCCGATCAACGGCGTCATCATCGCCGCCTCGATTGCCGAGCTGTCGGGCAGCAAGCCCGAGTTCGCGATCGACCTGGCCAAGAACCTGCGCCAGCGCGTGCAGGAGCTGACCGAGCGGCTGGAAGTGCACGCGCCGGTCTACGTGGTGTTCACCAAGGCCGACCTGATCTCCGGCTTCAGCGACTTCTTCCGTGGCCTCGACCCGTCCGAGCGCGAGAACGCCTGGGGCGCGACTCTGCCGTTCGACGTCAACGGCGAGACCGACGCGCTGGCCGCGTTCGACAGCCACTTCGACGAGCTGTCCGACGGCCTGCGCGAGATGAGCCTGGCGCAGATGGCGATGAGCCGCGGCCGCGAAGTCGGTCCCGGCCTGCTGACGATGCCGATGGAGTTCGCCGGCATCAAGCCGGCGCTGCGCACCTTCATCGCCACCCTGTTCGAAGAAAACCCCTACCAGTTCAAGCCCGTGTTCCGCGGCTTCTACTTCACCAGCGCGTTGCAGGAAGGCGTGGCGGTGCAGCCGGCGTCCGAACGCGTCGGCCGCCAGTTCGGCCTGGCCGCCGATGCCCATGCCGGCGAGGCGCTGGCGCCGGCCGACAGCAGCCACTTCCTGCTTGGCCTGTTCCGCAAGGTGATCTTCGCCGACAAGCAGCTGGTGCGGCAGTACTCCAACCCGGGCCGGACCAAGCTGCGCTACGCCGCGTTCCTCGGCGCGGTGCTCGCGTTGGGCGTCGCCCTGACCGGCTGGACCTGGTCGTACACCAGCAACCAGCAACTGGTCGCCGACGTCCGCGCCGATCTCGACAAGGCGGTGGCGATGCAGCAAGGCAAGGTCGGCCTGCAGTCGCGGATCGAGGCCTTGCTGGTCGTGCAGGACCGGCTGGAGCAGTTGCAGGCCTGGCGCGACGACCACCCGGTCAGCCTGGGCCTGGGCCTGTACCAGGGCGAGGCGATCGAGGCCAAGCTGCGCGACGAATACTTCCACGGCATGCGCCAGCTGATGCTGGTGCCCGTCGGCACCAAGCTGGAAAGCTTCCTCGGCGAAGTCATCTCCCGTCGCGGCGAGCTCAAGCCGCCGTCGGTGGCCGGTAGCACCAGCGGAGATCCGACCCAGCCGGCCGACGCCGCGCAGGCCGGCGACCCCGGCCTGTACCAGGACGCCTCGCCGACCGATTCGCAGGATGCCTACAACGCGCTCAAGACCTACCTGATGCTGGGCGACCGCAGCAAGGTCGAGGCGACCCACCTCAGCGACCAGCTGACCCGCTTCTGGCGTGGCTGGCTGGAGGCCAACCGCGGGGCGATGCCGCGCGAGGACATGCTGCGCGCGGCAGGCCGGTTGATGACCTTCCACGTGCAGCAGGCCACCCGCGCCGACTGGCCGCAACTGGAGACCAAATACAGCCTGGTCGACGACAGCCGGCAGGCGCTCAAGCAGGTGATGAAGGGCACCCCGGCGCGCGACCGCGTGTATGCGCAGATCAAGGCGCGCGCGGCGACCCGTTTCAGCCCGGTCACCGTCGCCGGCCTGCTCGGCGAGGACGCCGCCAGGCACGGTGCGATCACCGGCAGCCACCAGATCCCCGGCACGTTCACCCGCGAAGCGTGGGAGAACTACGTCAAGGACGCGATCAAGGAAGCCGCCAACACCGAGCTGTCGAGCACCGACTGGGTGCTGGAAGCGACCGTGCAGAACGACCTGACCCTCGCCGGCAGCCCGCAGCACATCGCCAAGGAACTGACCGCGCTGTACAAGGCCGACTACGCCAACGAGTGGAGCAGGTTCCTGCGCGGCGTCAGCGTCGCCCGGTTCGACACCTTCGACGATGCGGTGGCGCAGATGAACCGCCTCGGCGACCCGGCCAACTCGCCGTTGCGGGCGCTGCTCGAAGCGGTCAACCAGCAGACCGTGTGGGACAACCCGGCGGCGCAGAGCGCGGTCGCCGGCAAGGCCAGGAGCGGCATCCTGGCCTGGTTCAACCGGGTCATCATGCGTCGCAACCCGACCTCGATCGCGGTCGCGGTCGATCCTGAAACCGGGCAGAAGGTTTCGGTCGCCGCCGGTCCGATCGGCCAGCAGTTCGACGGGCTGGCCAGGCTGTTGGTCGAACGCGACGGCAACCCGGCGCTGCTGGGCCAGTACTTCGAGGCGCTCGGCAAGGTCCGCAGTCGCTTCAACGCGATCAAGACCCAGGGCGACCCGGGTCCGGGGGCGCGCCAGCTGATGCAGCAGACCCTCGACGGCGAAGGCTCCGAGCTGGCCGCGGCGTTGACCCTGGTCGACGAACAGATGCTCAACGGCCTGGCCGAGGAGCAGCGCAAGACCCTGCGGCCGCTGCTGTTGCGGCCACTGATCCAGAGCTTCGCGGCGCTGGTGCGGCCGACCGAGGGCGAGCTCAACCGCACGTGGACGGCGCAGGTGTACCAGCCGTTCGAAGGCGGCATCGGCCAGAAATACCCGTATGCACCGGACGCCACGGTCGAGGCGGCGTCGGCCGACATCGAGCGGATCTTCGGCAGCGCCGGCGCGATCGCCAGGTTCGGCGAGGCCGCGCTGGGCTCGTTGGTGATCCGTCGCGGCAACAGCCTGACCCCGCGCCAGTGGGCCGACATCGGCATCAACCTGCGGCCGGAACTGGTCGCCAACTACGGCCGCTGGGTCGGCGCCAGCGCCGCCGGCAGCGGCCCGACGATGGTGATCCAGCTGCTGCCGCTGGGCGCGCGCGGCCGCGAGTACACGGTCAACATCGACGGCCAGCAGATGCGCTACCGCAACACCCCGCCGCAGTGGACCACGTTCCAGCTGCCCGGTCAGGGCGTGCCGGGGGTGCGCATCACCGCGGTCACCGGCGACGGCCGCACGATCGACGTGTTCACCCACGCCGGCGACAACGCGATGGTCGAGATGTATGCCGCCGCCGAGAAGAAGGTGCTCGGCAAGCAGCACTACCAGTTGACCTGGAGCGGTGGCGGCGCCAGCGTTTCGGTCGAGTTGAAGATCGTCTCGGTGGTGCAGCCCAACAGCGGCGCCAACGACGCGCTCGGCCTGCAGTTGCCGGCGCTGGTTGCCGGTGCGGCGCCAGTGCAGCCCGCGGGCGCGGCGAGCACGGCCGCCGCGGCAGGGGTGCAGTGATGGTCGTCGCCGAGACCGCATTCGCGCTGAGCTACTTCGGCAAGCTGCCCAGCCGCGGCGACTTCGTGCGCACCCCGGAGAACCACCAGTTGATGGTGATGCTCGACCGCTGGGCCGGCGGCGGGCTGGAACTGCTGGCGACCGACCCGGGCTGGAAGCAGCTCTACGACGAGGCGCCGCCGCTGCACTTCGCCTTCCTCGGTTCGCGCAGCAAGCTGGCGATCGGTGGTCATTTTTTGCCCAGCCGCGATGCCTCGCAGCGGCGCTTCCCGTTCCTGACCGCGACCCGTTTCGAGGTCACCCAGCCGCTGGCATTCATCGCCCGCAGCCCGCTGGCGCTGTCGCGGCTGTGGACCAGTCTGGCCCGGCTTGGCCAACAGGCGGTCGCCGCTGAGGACGCCACCGAAGTCCTTCGCACGCTCGGCGAAACCCGGGTCACCATCAGCCCCGACCCGCAGGTCTATGACGCCCCGTTCAACGACTTCATCGACCTGCAGGACATCGGCTCGCTGCAGGACCTGCTGCGCCAGTCCGGCCACCCGCAACTGCAACTGCGCTTGCTGATCCCGGCGCTGGGCCTGCTGATGCAGCCGCTGGTCGCCGGTGGCGCCGGCCAGATCGACAAGGGCCTGGCGCTTCCGCTGCCCCGCGATGCGCTGTACCGGCCGCTGGTGGCGGCGTTCTGGCTGGATCTGGTGGGCGGCTTCCTCGGCCGCTCCGATTTCGAACTGATGCTGCTGGTGCGCGATGGCATCGGCGAGGTGGGTCCGCAATTGCTGATCGGCTTCAACGGCGCTGACGGTCGCACCGTGCAGGCTGCACTCGATCCGCAGATCGGGGCCGAGCGGATCATCCGCGTCGACGATGCCGAATGGGTCGACGACCAGATCGGCGGCGACTACGCGCTCAACAAGCTGGTCAGTTACATCGAGCGCGACGACCTGTCGTTGCGCGTGGCCCGCAAGGCGTTCAACGAGACCTTCCTCGGAACCTGACATGCAAGCAATCAACCGTTCGACCCAATCCCTGCCGCTGCTAGCCACCCTGCTGGCGTTCGGCCTGTCCGCCGCCTGCATCGTGCACCCCGCATCGGCGCAGGTCGCGGCACCGGTCAGCGCGGCCAAGTCGGTGATCGCCGCCGGCACCGTTCCCGACGAGGCGACCAAGGCCGCCGTGCTCGGTCGCCTGCGCGAGCTGTACGGCGCCCAGCGCGTGGTCGATCGGATCGAGGTCGACGCGGTGATCGCGCCGCCGAACTGGCGCGAGCGGGTGGTCGCGATGCTCGGCCCGGACCTGCAGCAGGTCTCCGGCGGCGAACTGAAGATCGACGGCAACAGCGTGCGCATCAGCGGCCAGGTCGGCAACGAGGCCGAGCGCCAGCAGGTGACCAGCGCGCTGGCGACCGCTGCTGGTCCGAGCTACCTGGTCAAGAACGCCCTGAGCGGCGGCGGTAACGCCAAGCAGGACCTGCTCGATGCGGCGCTGGCCGACCGCATCATCGAGTTCCAGAGTGGCAGCGCGACCCTGACCCCGGTCGGCACCGCGATCCTCGACGAGATGGTGGTCGCGCTGCAGCAGGTGGGCGACCAGCAGGTGCAGGTGATTGGTCATACCGACGATGTCGGCCGGCGCGAAGCCAATGTAGCGTTGAGCCTGCAACGTGCGATCGCGGTCAAGGCCTACCTCGAACGCCACGGCGTCGCCGCCGACAACCTCAGCGTGCAGGGCTTCGGGCCGGATCGGCCGATTGCAGACAACACCACCGATGGGGGTCGTGCGCGCAATCGGCGGATCGAGTTCCGGGTGCTCTGAGGGCGGTTCTGCTCAGCCGGCCAGGTCGACCCAGGCCGGCGCGTGGTCGCTGGGCCGCTCCCAGGTGCGCGGTTCGCGGTCGATGCCGGCGCCGCCGCAACGCGCACGCAGCGCTTCCGACACCAGGGTCAGGTCGATCCGCAGGCCGAGGTCGCGGCGGAAGCCGGCCTGGCGGTAGTCCCACCAGCTGAACACCCCGGCGTCGTCGTGGTGCAGGCGGAAGGCGTCGTGCAGGCCGAGGTCGAGCAGCCGCTGCAGCGCTGCGCGCTCGGCGGCGGAGGTCAGGATGTGGTGCTCGTTCCAGACCTCCGGGTCATGCACGTCGCGCGCATCCGGGGCGATGTTGAAGTCGCCCAGCACCACCAGCTGCGGGTGCGCCTGCAGCTCGGCGGCGACCCAGTCGTGCACTGCGTCGAGCCAGCGCAGCTTGTAGGCGTACTTGTCGGTGCCGACGTCCTGGCCGTTGACCACGTACAGGTTGATCACCCGCACGCCGCCGACCGTCGCGGCGATGACCCGCTTCTGCTCGTCGTCGAAACCGGGAATACCGACCTGCACGTCGGTCGCCTGCTCGCGCGAGAGGATCGCGACGCCGTTATAGGTTTTCTGCCCGGCGAACACGCTGCGGTAGCCGAGTTCGGCCAGTGCGGTGTCGGGGAACTTGTCGTCGGTGAGCTTGGTTTCCTGCAAGCCCACCACGTCGGGTGCGGCGCTGGCGAGCCACTGTTGCAGGTGCGGCAGGCGGACGTTGAGCGAATTGACGTTCCAGCTGGCGATTTTCATCGACGCAGTTTAGCCGGGCACGCGGACCTGCCGTGACCGCGCGGCTGCATCGGCTAAAATCGTCGGCATGAATATCCGCCCGTTCCTCGTCCACACCCCGACCCTCGGCGCCCGCGTCTACGTCGACTCCGCCGCCACCGTGATCGGCCAGGTCGTCCTCGGCGACGACGTCTCGATCTGGCCCGGCTGCGTGGTCCGCGGCGACGTCAACTCGATCGAGATCGGCGCGCGCACCAATGTGCAGGACGGCACCATCGTCCACGTCACCCACGAGGGGCCGTTCACCCGGCCTGGCGGCTTCCCGACCGTGATCGGCAACGACGTCACCATCGGCCACGGCGCGATCATCCATGCCTGCCGGCTGGAGGAGTTCTGCCTGGTCGGAATGGGCGCGACCGTGCTCGACGGCGCCACGGTGTCGCGCTACGGCTTCGTCGGCGCCGGTGCGGTGGTGTCGCCCGGCAAGACTGTCGGCGAGGCCGAGTTGTGGCTGGGTAATCCGGCGCGGTTCGTGCGCAAGCTCAAGGACCGCGAGATCGAGCAACTGCAGTACAGCGCGCAGCACTACATGCGGCTGAAGGATCAGTACCTGCAGATGGGCTGAGCGCCATCAGCCCGGTACCGCGAGCGCCGACTCGCGCGCACGCAATTCCGCGTACACCGCATCGGCATCCGGCCGCACGCCGTGCCAGCACTTGAAGCTTTCGGCAGCCTGCTCGACCAGCATTCCGAGACCGTCGATGGTGTGGTCGGCGCCGGACGCGCGCGCCCAGGACAGGAAACCGATCGCGGCGTCGCCGTAGCCAAGGTCGACGACGTCGCAACGGGGTGCGATCAACGAGCCGGGCAACGGGAACTGGCCGTCGGCCGAACGTGCCATCGAGGTCGCGTTGATGATCAGGTCGAACGAACCGATCGTGCCGAGATCCTCGAAATAGCGCGGATGCACCCGCATCGGCTCGCCCAGCGAGTCGGCCAGCGTATCGGTGCGGTCGCCGCTGCGGTTGACGATGAAGAGGTCGGCGATACCGGCGTCGAGCAGCGCGGGCGCGACGCCGTGGGCCGCGCCACCGGCACCGATCAGCAGTACTTTGCGCGAGCGAAGGTCCTGGCCGTGACGGTCGGTGAGGTCCCGGACCAGCCCGACGCCGTCGGTGTTGTCGCCATCCCAACCGGTGGCGGTCCGGACCAGCGTGTTGACCACGCCGGCGCGGCGCGCACGCTCACTGAGGTTGCCGCAGATCGAAGCGGCGCGGCGCTTGTGCGGCAGGGTGACGTTGGCGCCGACGCCACCGTGGGCGGTGAACTCGGCCAGCGCGGCGTCGAAGTCATCGGGGGCGGCGTCGATCGCGACGTACTCGAGCGGGATGCGGGTTTGCCGCGAGAACGCGGCGTGGATGAAGGGCGACAACGAGTGGGCGACCGGGTGGCCGATCACGGCGTAACGCGGAGTGGACATGGTGACCTCGCTTAGACTGTGGCGATATCGGTCACGTCGGCTGCCGCCGGGGTGACGTTCGACGAAGCGGTACCAAGGGAGACGTACGATGCGCGCACGCCCGGCCTTGTTGGCCATCAGTCTACTCGCCGGGATGTTAACCGCAGGGAGCGCCGCGGCGTGGTTGTCGGAGTTCGGCATCGAAGGCATGCGGGTGGTGTCGACCGCGGCCAACGAGGTCCGCGCCAGCGTCAGCCCGGACGGCCAGCGCATCGTCTGGGGCAGCACTGATCGCGAGGATGGCGCCGGTGGCTGGGACCTGTGGCAGGCCCGGTTGAAGGAGGGTCGCTGGCAGGATGCGCAGCCGCTGGCGATCAACTCCGATGCCAATGATTTCGACCCGATGTTCAGCGCGGATGGGCGCTGGCTGTACTTCTTCTCCAACCGTGACGGTGGCGTTGGCGGCGATGACCTGTACCGTGCCGCCGTCAATACCGATGGTTAT
Source organism: Lysobacter sp. (assembly GCA_050737755.1). Classification (GTDB taxonomy): domain Bacteria; phylum Pseudomonadota; class Gammaproteobacteria; order Xanthomonadales; family Xanthomonadaceae; genus Novilysobacter. The sequence continues at coordinate 591 of JBOHYC010000312.1, read as the reverse complement.
GGCGCCGTCGAGAATCTTGGCGCCGGCGTCAATAGTGCCGGCGACGAATGGGCGCCGACTCCGAGTGTTGATGGTCGGCACCTGCTGTTCGCCAGCGATGGTCATGGTGGTGCCGGAGGGCATGACCTGTTCGTCGCGCATTGGGATGGCGAGGCATTCACTGCGCCGCGTGCCTTGGCCGGGGTCAATACCGACGCCGACGAGTTCGACGGCGCGTGGCTCGGTGACGGCGAAGCGATCGTGTTCGCCCGGTCAGTGGATGTCGAAAACGATCCGATCCAGCTGCAGATCGCACAATGCGATGGCGAGCGCTACACCGGCTCGGCACCGCTGGAGCTGTCGTTCAATACTGCCGAAGGCACGACCCTCGGGCCCGCAGTGGACTGGAACAAGCCCGGTGAACTGCTGGTCAGCGGCAGTGCGAATTCCCCGCGCGCGGGCAAGATGGACATCTACCGGATGAAGGCACCGACGATCACCGGGCGCTCCGGCTGCGTCGAATAGTCGCCGATGTAGGAGCGACGTGAGTCGCGAATTCACTGATCCATCGGTCGTCGAATTGCGCGCGTTGTTGCGGCTATCGGGCTGGTT